>NZ_DASUTK010000099.1:0-5709 GCF_036374615.1 Nocardioides sp. | reverse complement strand
GGTGGGCGATACTGGGTTTGAACCAGTGACCTCTTCCGTGTCAAGGAAGCGCGCTACCACTGCGCCAATCGCCCGTGATCTTGAGTTGTGGGTTGTGCTGATGCGGAGGTGGGTACGGGATTTGAACCCGTGTACACGGATTTGCAGTCCGTTGCCTCGCCTCTCGGCCAACCCACCGCGGAGGCACTCCCCGAAGGAAGCCTGTGGCCGGGAGAGACCTCTCCGAGCGGACGACGAGGCTCGAACTCGCGACCTCAACCTTGGCAAGGTTGCGCTCTACCAACTGAGCTACGTCCGCCTGCGTGCCGAGCCGGGGCCCGGTGCGCAGAGAACAGTAGCCGATGCCCTGACCGGGGCAAAATCCGGCTGGAGCACGCGTGGCGGCCTCCTAGGGTGGCCTCATGAAGGTGTGGGTGAACGGTCAGATCCTGCCCGAACCGACCGCTCCGGCGCTCTCGGTGAACGACCACGGCGTGACCGTCGGGGACGGGGTGTTCGAGGCGATCAAGGTCGTCGACGGGCAGCCGTTCGCGCTGACCCGGCACCTCGACCGGCTGGCGCGCAGCGCCACCGGACTGGGTCTCCCGCCCGTCGACGACGCGCTCGTCCGCAGCGGAGTCGCGGCTGCGCTCGACGGCCAGGACCTCCCGCTAGGTCGGATCCGGATCACCTACACCGGCGGGCCCTCGCCGATGGGATCCGGCCGCGGCGATGCACCGCCGACCCTCGTCGTCGCGGCGGGGGCGATGGCGCCGCATCCCACGACCACCACGATCGTGACCGTGCCGTGGCCCCGCAACGAGCGCGGTGCGCTCGCCGGGCTCAAGACGACGTCGTACGCCGAGAACGTGGTCGCCCTCGCGCACGCCGCGGAGCGCGGGGCGGGCGAGGCGATCTTCGCCAACCTGGCGGGAAACCTCTGCGAGGGGACCGGCTCCAACGTCTTCTACGTGGTCGACGGCGAGCTGCGGACCCCGACGCTCGACTGCGGCTGCCTGGCGGGTGTCACCCGGGCGCTGCTGCTCGACTGGTTCGGCGGAGTCGAGGTGGACGAGCCGATCGAGGTCGCCGAGCAGGCGGACGAGGTCTTCCTCGTCTCCACGACACGCGACGTCCAGGGCGTCTCCAGGTGGAACGACCGGGAGCTGCCGGCCCCTGGCCCGGTCACCGCCGAGGCGGCGCTCACGTGGCGGAAGCGGGAGCCGGAGCTACTGGGCGTCTGAGGTCAGCAGTCGCTCGACCACGGCGTCGAGGTCGAGATGATCGCTCTCGGTGCCGGCGGGGACCAGCGTGTACGTGCGTGCCAGGAAGCGGTGCAGCTGCTCGGTGGACACCTCGCACACGAGGTCACCCTCCGGGCCGGACACGGACATCACGACGACCGCCCGCCCGTCGACGGTGAGGCTCGGCCACATGCTGACGCGGCCACCGCCGACCGGCTCCATGACACCGCGCGCCAGCGACGAGCGGTCGAGCTCGGGTCGCAACGGGACGGCCTCGGAGTGGAACGTGATCCGGACGCCGTACGGCTCGACGACGTCGTACCAGAAGTCGGCCTCGAGGTCGCTCGGTCGACCGGGGGCCAGCAGGCGCACGGTGAGGAGCTGGCTGACGACCCCTGGGGTCGGTAGAGCAGTCACGTAGTGGAAACGAGCGCAGACCGACATCGTGACGGGAATCCGGCCTGCATCTCCTTCGGCCGGTAGGGTCGCAGCCGTGACGGGGGCCGCGAAACGCGTTGCGCTCGAGACACTCGGCTGGGTGCTTCTCGTGCTGGGCGTCGCCCTGATCTTCCTGCCCGGCCCCGGGCTGCTGGGGATCTTCGCGGGCTTGGCGCTGCTCTCCCAGCAGTACGAGTGGGCCGAGCGGCGGGTCGAGCCGGTCAAGGTGCGGGCCCTGATCGGCGCCGCGGAGGGCGTCGAGACCTGGCCCCGGATCGTTCTGTCGCTGGCCGGTGTCGCCATCCTGGTCGCGTGCGGGGTGATCTGGATCCAGCGGCCGGACGCACCCGGCTGGTGGCCGATCTCGGACGACTGGTGGCTCCCGGGCGGGCTGTGGACCGGTGTCACCCAGATCGGCTCGGGCGTGATCGCGCTGTTCCTGATCGCCTACAGCTACCGACGATTCCACGGCAAGCCCGAGGCGGTGCGCGAGCTGCGCGAGTCGATCGACGAGGCACACCAGGACGACCACGAGACCCGCTCGGCCTGAGGCCACAGGGGCTCTGAGCCGGTTTCACCAGCGGGCCGACCGGCGTGTACAGTCTCTCCGTCCTGGGGCGATTGGCGCAGTGGTAGCGCGCTTCGTTCACACCGAAGAGGTCACTGGTTCGAACCCAGTATCGCCCACCCACGCTCAGAGCTCCCCACTTCCCGCGCGGG
Source organism: Nocardioides sp. (assembly GCF_036374615.1). Classification (GTDB taxonomy): domain Bacteria; phylum Actinomycetota; class Actinomycetes; order Propionibacteriales; family Nocardioidaceae; genus Nocardioides. The sequence goes on along the minus strand of NZ_DASUTK010000099.1, from coordinate 3,328 downwards.
TGCGAGCTGGTCAAACGGCCGGTGCAGGAGTCATCGGCTGTCGACAGGGTACGAGGCACGAGGCCGATGGGTACTCCGGAGTGCCCATTGACTCAGGCCCTGGTGCTCCAACCAAGGGGTTCCAGGGCTGAACCGCGCCCTGCTGACATCACGCTCCCGCGACACTCCCGGGCGTTGGCTCGCCATGGGGCGGCCGTGCTGGTAACACACAGGTGTGGAGTGGGTAATGGTGGTGCTGGCGGGCGGGGCAGCCGGGTCGCACGTCGTGTGGAAGCTCAAGCAGCGAGCTGACGAGCGCCGGGACCGGGCCGCGGAGCTCGACCTGGCTCGGACGCTCGCGGAGGAAGATGTCCGGGCCTTCGGCGAACAGCTCGAACGACTCGGTGTCGACGTCGCTGCCTCGGACGTGGCCCACATCGCGAAGCAGCACCACCAGACGGCCATCGACATCCACGCCGACGCACAGTCGATGGTGGCCGCGTCCGCCACGGCCGGGGAGATCAGCGACCTGATCGCCACCCTCGCACGTGGTCACCACGCGGCGGCCTGCGTCCGGGCGCACCTCGCGGGCGAGCCCGTTCCCGAGTCCACGCTGCCCTGCTTCTTCAACCCGCAGCACGGCCAGTCGTCGCGGAAGGTGACGTGGACCAGCCCCCGCCGCGGTACCCACAGGGTGCCCGCCTGCGCCCGGTGCGCGACCCGGGTCGCGGTGCGGGAGAAGCCCGATGTGAGGACGATCTCGATCAGCGGCCACCGAGCGCCGTACTGGGAGGCCGGCGCCGCTCTCCACCCCTACTGCCGTGGCTACTTCCCGGGCACCGGCGCCAGCAGCTCGATGGCGTGGCTGTACGACTCGCGCGTGGTCGGCCCGGCGGCTGCCGGGGGCGCCGACGCGCCGTCATTCGGCGCCCACGGCGGCAGGGAGTACGGGGGCTTCGACACCGGCTCGGACAGCGGCACCAGGCCCTGACGACGCGCACGTGTCACGCTCCGGCCGTCACGCTCCGACCTCAGTGCGCTGGCGGGTCTGCCCATCCCGGCTGATTCGTGGTACCACCGGGGTGTGGACCCCGAGTGGGTGATGCTGCTGCTGGCCGGCGGGGGAGCGGGATCGTACGCCGTCTGGAAGCTCAGAGCGCGCCGGGACGAGCGCCGGGAGCGCGCGGTGGCGCTCGAGGGCGTCCGGAAGCTGGCGGACGAGGACGTGACGATCTTCGGTGAGCAGCTCACCCGCCTCGGCACGGATCTCGCCGAGCGATCGCTGGACCAGGAGACGCGCCACGACTACCAGGCGGCGCTCGACGCGTACGAGCGTGCCAAGTTCACGGCGCCACGGCTGGGGTCGACCGAGGAGCTGAGCACGATCATCGACACGCTCGCCACCGGCCGGTACTCGCTCGCATGCGTGCGCGCCAGAGTGGCGAACCAGCCGCTTCCCGAACTGCGGGTGCCGTGCTTCTTCAACCCGCAGCACGGACCGTCCAGCCGGGACGTCATGTACACCGTGCCGAGGCGCGGCACCCAACGGCTGCCGGCCTGCGTCATGTGCGCGACTCGGGTCAAGCAGAAGGAGAAGCCCGAGATCCGGACGGTCCAGATCGGCGACCGGAAGGTGCCCTACTGGGAGGCCGGGGAGGCGTATCTGCCGTACAGCAGGGGGTATTTCCCGGCCGACTCGTCTGTCGCGGTGATCACGTGGGGGTTCGCCGACATGGCGGTCGGCGGTCACCACGGTTCGGGGGCAGGCGACCCATCTGGGGGAGGGATCGGTGACTACGGGATCGGCGACTTCGACGGAACCGGCGGGCTCGGTGGGCTCGGCGACTTCGGCGGCGGCGGTCAGTGATCGCGACACCGATATCGACGTGATGATCGGGAGGTCCGGCCGTTAGGCTCGTGGCGCCCGAGCCCACGACCCAGGAGTCCTCGTGTCCGAGATCAAGATCGCCCGCCTGCACGCCGACGCGCGTGAGGAGCAGACGGTCACGACCGGGACCAAGGCGTGGGAGCTGTTCGCCGACGAGCCGGACGTCATCGCAGCGCGCGTCGCGGGTGAGCTGAAGGACCTGTCCTACGTGCTCGCCGACGGGGACGAGGTCGAGTCGGTCGCGATCGACAGTCCTGACGGGCGCGACATCCTGCGTCACTCGACCGCTCACGTCCTCGCGCAGGCGGTGCAACAGCTGTGGCCCGAGGCCAAGCTCGGCATCGGCCCGCCGATCGAGAACGGCTTCTACTACGACTTCGACGTCGCCGAGCCGTTCCACCCCGATGACCTCGACAAGCTCGAGACCGCGATGCGCAAGATCATCAAGGAGAACCAGCGCTTCGAGCGCCGGGTCACCACCGACGCCGACGCCCTCGACGAGCTCAAGGACGAGCCGTACAAGGTCGAGCTGATCGGTCTGAAGGGGGCCGGCCGGGCCGACGACGCCGCCGAGGGCGCGAGCGTCGAGGTGGGCGCGGGCGAGCTCACCATCTACGACAACGTTCGTCGAAACGGCGACGTCGCCTGGTCCGACCTCTGCCGCGGCCCGCACCTTCCGAGCACCAGGCGGATCCCGGCCTTCAAGTTGATGCGGACCGCCGCGGCGTACTGGCGCGGTGACGAGAAGAAACAGCAGCTGCAGCGCATCTACGGCACCGCCTGGGAGTCGAAGGAGGCGCTCGCGGATCACCTGCACCGGCTCGAGGAGGCGGAGAAGCGCGACCACCGCAAGCTCGGCCGCGACCTCGACCTCTTCTCCTTCCCCGACGAGCTCGGCTCCGGGTTGGTGGTGTTCCACCCGAAGGGTGGCGTGATCAAGCGGGTGATGGAGGACTACGTCAGGCAGCGCCACATCGAGGAGGGCTTCCAGTACGTCGGCACCCCCCATATCTCCAAGGAGGGGCTGTTCCACACCTCCGGCCACCTGCCGTACTACGAGGACACCATGTTCCCGCCGATCGAGCTGGAGAACAGCCGGTACTTCCTCAAGGCCATGAACTGCCCGATGCACAACCTGATCTACCGGTCGCGCGGCCGCTCCTACCGGGAGCTGCCGCTGCGACTCTTCGAGTTCGGGGCGGTCTACCGCTTCGAGAAGTCCGGAGTCGTCCACGGTCTCACCCGGGTGCGTGGCATGACCCAGGACGACTCGCACTCCTACTGCATGCCCGAACAGGCAGGGGACGAGATCAAGCACCTGCTCAACTTCTGCCTCGGCCTGTTCCGCGACTTCGGCCTCGACGACTTCTACCTGGAGCTCTCGACTCGCGACGAGGCCAATGACAAGTTCATGGGCTCCGCCGATCAGTGGGAGACCGCGACCAGGATCCTGGAGGAGGC
>NZ_DASUTK010000098.1:0-2176 GCF_036374615.1 Nocardioides sp. | reverse complement strand
CTGAGGAGCCCCAGCGCGGCGGTGTCCAGGACAAGTTCCTCATCCGTGGACTCCAGGCGCCGGACCGGACTTCCGCAGATGGTGAGCACACGAGCCTCGTGATCATGGGGCTGACCTGCGGAGACGCCTCACTGGCGTGATGGAGTCGTGTTACTACAAGCGTGGGTGGCCGGCGATAAGCGGTTAGGCGCTGGGGGCGGTGAAGTCGAAGAACCGCGGGGGTTCGGGCAGGTCGAGCGCGGTCAGGATGGTTTTCTGCCCGGCGGTGGCGGCCGACCGTTGCGCGACGTGGCCGTCGTTGGTGGCGAGGGTGAGCAGGTGCATCCGGTCGAGTTCGTGGCGCAGGTTGCGCCAGGTGTCGCCGGTGGCGTTCTCGATGACGCGCAGCAGCAGTAGGGCGAGCCAGCACAGTTGGACGTGGGCGCGGATCCGGTCCTCGCGGTAGTGGAACACCGGGCGCAGCGCGAGGGCGCCCTTGAGGTCCCGCCAGCCCCGTTCAACCTGCAGGAGCTGCTTGTAGGCGGCGGCCAGATCGTCCGGGGTCAAGGTGGTGTCGGAGGTGCGCAGCAGCCACTTGCCGTCCAGGTGCGACTCGCGCTTGATCGCGGCGGCGTCGACCCGCAGCAGCCCATGCTCGGTGCGGCGCAGGTAGCGGCGCAGTCCCGGCTTGGTCTTCAAGGAGCCGACGAGCTCGTCGCGGCGCCGGTCGGTCCAGGCGTCGGAGCCGGCGATCAGGGCCTGCAGGTGGCTGAGGAGCCGCTGTCGGACGGCGGCGTCCCGCTCGGCCTGCTCGGGGTTGAGGCAGACCACGAACCGCTGCGCCCGCATCCCCTGGTCCCCGTCTCCGTCCCCGCCGGGTGCGACGGCGGCCTCCTTGACGCGCAGGTTCCCCGCGACGGTGCGGTATCGGCCGGGGCGGGCCAGCGCCGCGGCGGCCTCGGTGTTGGTGTGGCGCAGCTTCTCGGCGTGGATGTAGTGCCCGCCGCCGCGGGTCAGATACGCCCGGTTCGCCGCGCAGGCGAACCCGCGGTCGGCCACCCACACCAGCCGGCGCAGCCCCCAGCCGGCCAGACCATCCTTGACCGTGCGGATGATCGCGGTGTCGGCGGTGTTCCCGGGGAACGTCCAGCACCGCACCGGCACCCCGTCCCGGGTGACCGCCATCGCGATCACCACCTGCGGCAGGTCGGTGCGGTGGTCCTTGGAGTGCCCGAACGCCCGCTTGCCCGCCTCGGCCGGCCGGCTGATGCCGTCGTCGTCGACGCTGTCCTCGACCTCGGCGAGCTCGTCGGGGACGTCGAGCTCGAAGTAGGTGGAGGTCGTATCCACGAACACGATGTCGAGGTCCAGGTTGAGCAGGTGCGCGACGGAGCCGAAGACCTCCTCGGCGATCTCCGCGAGCGCGTCGAGCAGGAAATCCATCGCCCGGTAGGCCTGGTCGTCGGAGAAACAGGTCAGGCCCTCGATCGCGACCCGCTTGGCGACCCAGTCCGTCGCGGCCAGCTTGGAACCGGGCTCCAGGGCGCGCTGCGCGACCAGGGCGAACACAACCCGCTCGACCGCCTCCCCGTCTAGGCGCCGGCCGGTGGCGACCCGACGGATCGCCGCGCCGATCCCGAGCCGCTCCCAGACCCGGTCCAGCGTCCAGGCCCCACCCAGCGGTCGGGAGTCCACCACCTCCACCTCGGCGCCCACGGCGGCGCTGATCGCCTGCTCCGGGGTCAGGAACCGGGAGATCGAGCTCACCAGCCGGGCCAACGCATCCCTGTCGACCTTCTCCGCCCGCCCGAAGTTGTGGATCACCTTCGCGACCGGGCTGCCGGTCACCGGATGACGCTCGTTGTGCGCCAGCTGCAGGTAGGCCACCACCGAACCGTCCCGGTTCGTCCGCCTCGTCTCCCGTAGGTACATGCTCACACTCAAGCGCGTAATGCCGCGTCCGTCGAGCGACACGCCGCAACTCGTGTGCCTACACCGTTTCGCTCCTCAAGTCACCTCGCGAGGCCGTGACCAGGCCGGACGCTCCCGCCGAGCCCCGAATCTGCCTACCAACTGCGGAAGTCCGGCCTGGCTCAACATCGCCGAGATCGAACTGTCTCGCCTCACCCGGCAATGCCTTGACCGCCGTATCGGCGACCTGGAGGTCCTCAACACCGAGCTCGCCGCCTGGCAAAAC
>NZ_DASUTK010000097.1:0-15064 GCF_036374615.1 Nocardioides sp. | reverse complement strand
TGCCGCTTCGGTGCGGCTTCGGTCACAGGAGCGAGGGGTGCGGGAGGTACGGCGTCGGCTCCTTCAGCCCGCGCAGCGCCATGAACCCGTGCGAGTGCACCTCGAGCCGCGCCTCCATCGCCAGGTCGACCGCCCAGTCGTTGGCCGGTGAGACGTGCCGGACCTGGATCGGCTGGTCGGGGTCCGAGGCGGCCAGCGCCTCCCACGTCAGGGCCGTGGCCGCTCGGCGGCTGCTCGCGGCCAGCACGACCGGCGAGCCGTTCTCGCTGACCCAGGCGTAACCGGACCCGGACGGGCGGTCGGTCACGATCAGCCGCAGGTGGGTGGCGAACAGCTCGTGGTCCGGCCCGTGGGCCGCCCCCCGGGTCCGCCGGTCGAGCGAGTCCAGGAGGTCGCGGTCGGCGCTCACGCCCTCGCGGACGTGCTCGACCACCGGGAGCAGCGAGCGGTCCACGCGACCCCACAACAGCATCTGCGGGTGGAGCCGGAACCCGGCGGTCGCGTACCGGCGCAGCGCGTGCGGGTCGTCCGACGCGTTCAGCATCCCGCGCAGGCAGCCGCGGCCGTGGTGCAGTGCCGCCTCGAGCAGCGCCCGACCGATGCCCTGTCCCTGCAGGTCCGGCCGCACGGCGTACGACGCCAGGATCCACATCAGCTCGCGCGTCAGGGACGTGGCGAACCCGACCACCTCGCCGTCGTGCTCCGCCACCCAGCAGCCGCCGGGATCGGTGCGCAGCAGGTGCTCGGTCCGCTCGTGCCACCGCTGTGCCCGCTCCGGTGTCCGCGGCGCCGGGTCCGGCCAGGAGCGTGGGAAGGAGCGCAGGTCGACCTCGTAGAACGCCGCCGAGCTGAGCCGTTCGGCGTCGTGGGCGTCGGCGGCCGTCATCGGGCGGATCAGCGCGTCTGACACCCGCGTGAGGCTAGTACCAACGGGTACGGTCCCGCCCATGAGCGGCGGGGTGCGCAAGGTCGGGGTCGAGGAGGAGCTGCTCCTCGTGGATCCGGCGACCGGCGAGCTCCGCGCGTTGTCGCGGCGCGTGCTGCACGAGCACCGGGCCTCCACCGCCGGCCGTCGCGACGAGGCCTTCACGGACCTCGACGAGGAGCTGCTCCAGCACATGGTCGAGACCCGGACCGCCCCGGACACCGAGCTCGCCAAGATCGGCGACCAGCTGCGGGCGGCTCGTCGAACGGCCATCGACGCGGCGACCGCGGCCGGGGCAGCAGTTGCGGCGGTCGGGACCGCGCCCCTCGTGCCGGCCGACCCGCCGCTGAGCGAGAGCCCCCGGTACCAGCGGATCGGGCAGCAGTTCGGCCGCCTCGGTCGTACCTCCGGCACCTTCGGGATGCACGTCCACGTCGACATCGCCTCCGACGAGGAGGCGGTTCGCACGATCGACGGACTCCGGCCTTGGCTGCCCGTGGTGGTGGCGGTGGCGGCGAACTCGCCGTACGCCGACAACGCCGACACCGGGTACGCGAGCTGGCGGCAGCAGGTCTGGACGCGGTGGCCGAGCGCCGGGCCCACGGAGCCGTTCGGGACGCTGGCCGAGTACCGACGCGTGACTGCGGCGCTCATCGAGTCCGGCGCCGCCCTGGACCGCGGGATGCTCTACTTCGACGCCCGGCCGGCAGAGAAGTTCCCGACCGTGGAGGTCAGGGTGGCCGACGTCTGCACCGACGTCGAGGACGCGCTGCTGGTCGCGGCGCTGTGCCGGGCGCTGGTCGAGACCGTCGCGGACCAGGAGCCGCAGACCCCGGCGATCCGCTCCGACCTGCTGCGGGCCGCTCACTGGCGCGCCGCTCGCTTCGGAACCGCGGGCGACCTGGCGCACCCGCTGACGGGCGGCCTGGCTCCCGCGCGCGAGGTCGTGGAGACCCTGGTCGCGGCGGTGGCGCCGGCCCTGGACGCCGCGGGCGACCGGGAGCTGGTGGAGGCAGGCGTCGAGCGCGTGGTCGCCGGCACCGGCGCGACCCACCAGCGGCAGGCGTTCGAGACCGGCGGCGACCTGACCGCCGTCGTGCGCGACGCCGTCGAGCGGACCGAGGCCGCCGCGCTCTGACCATCCGGGCAGGATGAGCCCATGCGAGTCCTGGTCGCTCCCGACAAGTTCGCCGGCACGCTCACCGCGGTCGAGGCGGCGCAGGCGATCGCCGCCGGCTGGTCGCGCCAGGCGCCGGACGACGAGCTCGACCTCGCGCCGATGTCGGACGGCGGGCCAGGCTTCGTCGACGTCATGCGCGAGGCGATCGGCGGGTCACTCGAGCCCGCCGTCGTGGCCGGGCCGTTCGGCGATCCGGTTCCTGCCACCGTCCTGCTCGACGGCGACACGGCGTACGTCGAGTCCGCCCAGGCGTGCGGCCTGGCGCTGAGCGGCACAGACCGGCCCGAGCGGGCGTCGACGTACGGCGTGGGCGAGCTGGTGCTGGCGGCCCGCGACGCCGGCGTGAGGCGGGTGGTCATCGGGCTCGGCGGGAGCGGCACGAGCGACGGGGGCGCCGGTCTGCTCGCGGCTCTCGGCGCCACGGCCGACCGTCCGCTCGACCGCGGCGTGGCCGCCCTCGAGGGGATCAGCCGGGTCGACCTCCCCGACGTGGGGGTCGAGCTGGTGGCCGCGAGCGACGTCGAGAACCCTCTGACCGGGTTGTTCGGCGCAGCCAAGACGTTCGGACCGCAGAAGGGGATCGCAGCGGAGCGGCTGCCGGCGGTGGACGGGATCCTGGAGCAGCTGGCGGTCGCCGCGGGCCGTCGCGTGGCGCTCGAGAAGGGTGCGGGCGCCGCCGGCGGGCTCGGGTACGCCCTGCTGCTGCTGGGGGCAACCCGCGCCTCTGGCCTGGACCTGGTCGCGTCGGCCGTCGGCCTCGCCGAGCGCGCCCGCGCCGCCGACCTGGTGCTGACCGGCGAGGGGGCCTTCGACTTCTCCAGCCGCGCTGGCAAGGTGCCCTACGGCGTGGCGACCGTCGCCGCCGACGCGCTGCGCCCGTGTGTGGCGCTCGCCGGGCAGGTGCTCGTGGGGGCCCGGGAGATGCGCGCGCTGGGCATCGAGTCGGCGTACTCGCTGTTCGAGACGGTGGGGGAGGAGCGCGCGTTCGCGGACCCGTCCGGAGCGCTCGCGGACCTCGCGGCGCGGGTCGCGCGCACCTGGTCGGTCTGAGGGTCGGGATCCTGAGGAATAACCGTCGATGTGCGACCATTGACCCTGAGACAGCGTCCGTGAACCAGGGAGTCATACGCATGACCGAGCAGGTCGAGACCGAGCGCCGCACCGATCAGATCAACCTGAGCCCGGTGGCGGCGGCCAAGGTGAGCAGCCTCCTCGAGCAGGAGGGTCGCACCGACCTCCAGCTGCGGATCTCCGTGCAGCCCGGCGGCTGCTCCGGCCTCCGCTACCAGCTGTTCTTCGACGAGCGCACCCTCGACGGCGACGTCACCACCGACTTCGACGGGGTGACCGTGGTCGTCGACCGGATGAGCGTTCCGTATCTCAACGGCGCCATGATCGACTTCGTCGACACGATCGAGAAGCAGGGTTTCACCATCGACAACCCCAACGCCACGGGCTCGTGCGCCTGCGGGGACTCTTTCCACTGATCTGAATCAGGTGGTTGCCTTCGCGAGGCGCGTCACCCGGTTTCGACACGCTCCGTCGCGGCTTCGTCCCTCCGCCGCGGTCGCTGCTCAACCACCGACGATCGCACCCGCTGGCGCGGTTGCGATCAGTCCAGGTGCAGGTGCAGCGCGCCGGCGAGCCGGGCTGCGGCGTCGCTGATCTTGATCTCGCGCTTGGGGAGGTCGCGCGGGAAGTCCTCGAAGTGGAGGCTCGGCGACGGCTCCGATGCCGCCTTCCGGGCTGCGCGCTCGAGCCGGAGGTTGCGGCCGACCTCGGCGCAGTCGGCCCGCATCTGGGCGGGGTCGTAGGCGCTCACGAGATCGACGCTAGTGGCTACCGAGGGGTATCCCTAGCGATGTCACTCCGAACGGGTCTGGCGGGTAGTGTCCGTGGCGTGTCGCTGCTGATCGCTGGTTCCATCGCCACCGACCACCTGATGAGCTTCCCGGGGAAGTTCGGGGACTCCCTCGTCGTCGACCAGCTCGACAAGCTCTCGGTGTCCTTCCTCGTCGACGACCTCGACGTACGGCGAGGTGGGTGCGCGGCCAACATCTGCTTCGGCCTCGGCAACCTCGGCCTCGACCCGGTGCTGGTCGGGGCGGTCGGGGAGGACTTCGGCGACTACCGCGCCTGGCTGCAGCGGCACCGGGTCGACTGCGACTCGGTGCACGTCTCAGAGACGCGGCACACCGCCCGGTTCGTGTGCACCACCGACTCCTCCGACGCGCAGATCGCGAGCTTCTACCCCGGCGCCATGAGCGAGGCGCGGGAGATCGAGCTGAAGCCGATCGTCGACAGGGTCGGCGAGCCGGAGTACGTGCTGGTCGGGCCCGACGACCCCGAGGCGATGCTCCGCCACACCGAGGAGTGCCGCCAGCGCGGCTACCCGTTCGTGGCCGACCCGAGCCAGCAGCTCGCGTTCGGTGACGGCGACCTGATCCGGCCCCTGATCGACGGCGCGCACATCCTGATCAGCAACGAGTACGAGTCGTCGCTGATCATGCAGAAGACCGGCTGGAGCCGGGACGACGTGCTCGACCGGGTCGGCACCTGGGTCATCACCCTCGGCGCGACCGGCGTCCGGATCGAGTCCGCGGGGCAGGAGTCGATCGAGATCAAGGCCGTCCAGGCGATCCGCAAGGCCGAGCCCACCGGGGTCGGCGACGCGTTCCGGGCCGGCTACCTCGCCGGCCTGAGCTGGAGCCTCGAGCCCGCCCGCGCGGCACAGCTCGGCTGCCTGCTGGCGGTGTACGTCGTCGAGCAGGTAGGCACCCAGGAGTACTCCCTGTCGCGCTCGGCGTTCCTGGCCCGGTGCGCGGCGGCGTACGGCGAGGAGGCGGCCGCCGAGATCGGCGAGCACCTCGTCACCCTCCGCCCCTGAGATCGGGTCCGACTCCCACGAGGGCTCCCGACGTCGCCGTTTGGACACAAACGGCAGCGACACGCCGGGGGACTTTGTCGTTTGTGCCCAACTGGGCTCCCGGAGTCCCATCGATGTTGCCGTTTGTGTCCAAACGGCAGCGACACGCCGACGTCAGCTCAGCCGACGCACCACGAACCGCGACACACCGTCCGCGGCCACGTCCTCGCCGACGTACTCCTGGCCCCGCATCCGGCACCACGCGGGCACGTCCACCCGCGCGGCCGTGTCGTCCGAGACCACGCCGATGGTCTGACCCACCTCGACGTCGGTCAGGTGCTTGCCGAGCTCGATCACCGGCATCGGACACCGTTGGTCGCGGCAGTCGAGCTCGAGGTCCACGCCGCTCACAGCCCCACCTCCGCGCGGAGGTCCGCGACCACCGTCGGCAAGAGGGCGAGCAGCCGGTCGACGTCGGCCTCGGTGGTGTCGCGGGTGAGCGACAGTCGCACGTTGCCGTGCGTGAGCACCCGCATCGCGGCGAGCACCGCGCTCGGCTCCAGGGTCGACGCGGCGCAGGCGGAGCCGCTGGCGACCCCGAAGCCGTGACGGTCCAGCGCGTGGACCAACGCCTCGCCGTCGACGTACAGGAACGAGAACGTGACCAGGTGGGGGAGCCGGTTGACCGGGTCGCCGACCACCTCGGCGTCGGGGATCCGCGCCACGGCGGCCCGGATCCGGTCGACGAGCGCGTGCTGGCGCCGGTTCTCGGAGTCGCGCGAGGCGACCACTGCCTGGAGCGCGGCAGCCGCCGCGAGGGCCCCCGGCACGTTCTCGAACCCCGCGACCCGCTCGTCGATCCGGTCGTCGGCCGGGAAGGGGTTGCGCCACCGCGCGCCCTTGCGCACCAGCATCACCCCGACCCCCGCCGGACCGCCCCACTTGTGGGCCGAGCCGGCGGCGGCCGACCAGCCACCGGGTAGCGGCAGTCGCCCCATCGATGCGCACGCGTCCACGAAGAGCGGTACGCCGTCCGGCAGCTCGAGCTCGCCGACCGGCTGGACCGTGCCCACCTCGTGGTTGGCGCTCTGGAGCGCGACCAGCCCGACACCGGGAGCGTTGGCGCCCTTCACGATGTCGCCGACGTCGCAGCGGCCGTACTCGTCGACGGTCAGCTCCACCGGCTCACCGCCCCACGCGACCGCGTGGCGCACGGCGGCATGCTCCACCGCCGGGTAGACGACCCGGTCGCCGCGCTGGGAGCCTCGGAGCAGGCCCAGCAGCCCGCGGTGGACCGCCTCGGTGCCTGACCCCGTGAACGAGACCTCGTCGGGACGCACCTCCAGGCACTCCGCCACCACCGCGCGGGCGTTGTCGAGCAGCAGCCGCGCCGATCGGCCGCCCCGGTGCAGGCGCCGGGGGTCGGCGTACCCCTGGTCCAGCGCCGCCAGGAGCGCCTCGCGAGCCGCCGGGTGGAGCGCCTCGGACGAGGCCGAGTCGAGCTCCCTCCGGGCCCCCGGACCGGGCTCGGCCGACACGTTCGTCACGCGGCCAACGTACTCGGTGCCCCAGCGGGGAGACGGGCTCCTGATCGGATACTCTGAGGCCGTCCTAGTCCGACCGTGACCGAAAGGCTCGTTCGTGGGTCAGCAACTCAAGCGGCGCCCGCGTCCGGCTCTGCGCCGGGCGGCCGTGGTCGCCCTCCTGGGTGCATTCCTGTTCCTCGCCGGATGCTCGGCCGAGACCCGGCAGGAGTGGGAGAACCTGGCGATGCCGGACCCGGCCTCGGACCAGGCAGAGCACATCTTCTACCTGTGGCGCTACGCGTGGATCGCCGCGCTGATCACCGGCGGGATCGTGTGGGGCCTGATCCTCTTCGTCGTGGTGCGGTTCCGCCGCCGGAGCGACGACGAGATCCCGGTCCAGACGCGGTACAACCTGCCCCTCGAGATCTTCTACACGATCGCCCCGATCCTGATGGTGGTCGTGCTCTTCTACCACACGGTCAACGTGCAGAACGCCGTGCTCGAGGACACCGATCAGGACTACACGATCGAGGTCGTCGGCCAGCAGTGGAGCTGGACCTTCAACCACGTGCTCGACGGAAAGGACGAGGGTCCGGTCGTCTACACCTACGGAACGGGCAGTGTCATCCCGACCCTGGTGCTGCCGGTCGGCAAGACGATCGAGTTCCGGCTCAACTCGCCCGACGTCGTGCACTCCTTCGGGATGACCGGGTTCCTCATGCGGATGGACGTGATTCCCGGCCGCGAGAACTCCTACGAGGTCACCCCCGACACCGAGGGGGAGTACCGCGGGAAGTGCTACGAGCTGTGCGGCACCTACCACTCGCGGATGATGTTCAACGTCGAGGTCGTCAGTGAGGACGAGTACCTCGCCTACCTCGACGAGCTCGAGGCGAAGGGCAACTACTCCGAGGAGCCGTTGCTCGGCGGCAACTACGTGAACGACCCGGTGGGACTTGAGGAGTTCGAGGAGGAGGGGCAGTGAGCGCCGCGACCACGACCGCCACCGGCGAGCAGCAAGCCCGGAAGTCACTGGGGCAGAAGCTGGTCAAGGTCATCACCACGACCGACCACAAGGTGATCGGCAAGCTCTATCTCGGAACGTCGTTCGCCTGGTTCGTGGCCGCCGGCGTGATGGCGCTGCTGATCCGTGCCGAGCTCGCCAACCCCGGCATGCAGGTCGTCAACGACGAGTTCTACAACCAGCTGTTCACGATGCACGGCACGATCATGCTGCTGCTGTTCGCGACGCCGTTGTTCTTCGGCTTCGGCAACGTGATCATGCCGCTGCAGATCGGCTCTCCGGACGTAGCCTTCCCACGGCTGAACATGTTCAGCTACTGGCTGTTCCTGTTCGGCGGCCTGATCGCAGGGTCGGGCTTCATCACACCGGGTGGCGCCGCGTCGTTCGGCTGGTTCGCCTACACCCCGCTGTCCGACGCGATCCGATCGCCCGGCATCGGCGGCGACCTGTGGGTCATGGGCCTGTGGATGGCCGGTCTGGGCACCATCCTGGGCGCGGTCAACTTCATCACCACGATCATCTGCATGCGTGCCCCCGGCATGACCATGTTCCGGATGCCGATCTTCGTGTGGAACACGATGATCACCAGCCTGCTGGTGCTGATCGCGTTCCCGATCCTGGCCGGCGCGCTGCTGTCGCTGGAGGCTGACCGACTGCTCGGAGCCCACGTCTTCGACCCGTCGCACGGCGGCCCGATCCTGTGGCAGCACCTGTTCTGGTTCTTCGGCCATCCCGAGGTCTACATCATCGCGCTGCCGTTCTTCGGGATCGTCACGGAGATCCTGCCGGTCTTCAGCCGCAAGCCGATCTTCGGCTACATCGGTCTGGTCGGCGCGACTCTCGGCATCGCGATCCTCTCCGCCGCCGTGTGGGCGCACCACATGTTCGTCACCGGCGCCGTGAACCTCCCGTTCTTCTCGGGGATGACGTTCCTGATCGCCGTACCCACGGGTGTGAAGTTCTTCAACTGGATCGGCACGATGTGGGGCGGATCACTGCGCATGGACACGCCCATGCTGTGGTCCGTCGGGTTCCTCACCACGTTCCTCTTCGGCGGCCTGACCGGCATCATCCTGGCGAGCCCGCCGCTCGACTTCGCGGTGTCCGACTCGTACTTCGTCGTCGCGCACTTCCACTCTGTGGTGTTCGGGACCGTGGTGTTCGCGATGTTCGCCGGCTTCTACTTCTGGTGGCCGAAGATGACCGGCCGGATGCTCGACGAACGGCTCGGCAAGCTCCACTTCTGGATGCTGTTCGTCGGCTTCCACACCACGTTCCTCGTGCAGCACTGGCTCGGTGTCCAGGGCATGCCCCGGCGGATCGCCGACTACCTGCCCGACGACGGCTTCACGTTCCTGAACCAGGTGTCGTCGGTGGGTGCCTTCCTGCTCGGCCTCTCGATGGTGCCGTTCCTGTACAACGTCTACATCTCGCGTCGCAGCAAGCTGGTCGCGGTCGACGACCCGTGGGGCTGGGGTCGCTCCCTGGAGTGGGCCACGAGCTCTCCGCCGCCGCGCCACAACTTCGTGTCGATCCCGCGGATCCGCTCGGAGTCGCCGGCCTTCGACCTCCACCACCCGGAGATCGCGGCGATCGAGCTCGAGCAGAACGAGGCGGAGCGCGAGGGTCGACTGGCCGACGCACCGGACGTGGAGGGGCGCGAGGACTTGCTGTCCGAGCGGACCGACACCGAGGGAGAGAACCGATGAGGGCCGAAGCCTGGATGTTCGGGGCCACCACCGCGTTCTTCCTGCTGGTGAGCCCGGCGTACTGGTTCATCACCTACGACTGGACCGGCACGTCCGCGCTGACCATGACGACGCTGCTCGCCGCGATGGTGACGCTGTACCTCGGGTTCCATGCGGCCCGGATGGATCCCCGCCCCGAGGACCTCAAGGACGCCGAGATCGCCGACGGCGCGGGGGAGCTGGGGTTCTTCCCGCCGTACTCCTGGTGGCCGCTGTGGTGCGCCCTCACGCTCGGGACGATCGTGTACGCCGTCGCGCTGGGCGCGTGGTGGCTGGTCATCATCGGCGGCGCGCTGGGCGCCATCGCACTGAGCGGCTGGATCTTCGAGTACTACCGCGGTGAGCACGCTCACTGAGCGGTTTCCGCGCCACCCCTGGGCGTCGATGCGGATCTCCTGGGTGTCCTCCTTTACCCTGATCGCGTGTTGCGACTCGGAGTTGTTGCCCTGACGCTGAGCTGCGCCGCGCTCGCCGGCTGCAGCGCGGCGACGCCTGCCGACACCGACGCGCCCCCGGACTCGGGGTCCGAGGCGGTCGCGGACGAGCAGGAAGCCGAACCGGTCACCATCACCACCAGCGTGCGCGGCCGCAACGTGGCCGTGGACCAGCGGGTCGAGGTGATCGCCAGCGGCGGCACCCTGCGCAAGGTCGCGGTCACCTCGCCCGCCGGAGCGCTCCCAGGGAAGCTGACCGACAACCGCACCGGCTGGTTGGCCAGCGGGCGGCTCGAGCCCGGCACGTCGTACGCCGTGAAGACGGTGGCCGAGCGCAGCGACGGCGAACGGGTCGTCAAGAAGTCCTCGTTCAGCACCGAGGACCTCACCCTCGACGAGCAGACCTACGCCTCCGTCGCCCCGCTGGACGGGGAGACCGTCGGCATCGGCATGCCGGTCGTGGTCACCTTCGACGTCCCGGTCACCGACCGGGCCTCGATGGAGCGCCACATGAAGGTGACCAGCACCCCGCAGCAGAAGGGGTCCTGGTACTGGCTGAGCGACACCCTGGCCCACTGGCGGCCCAAGTCGTACTGGAAGGCCGGCAGCCACGTCGAGGTCGACCTCGACATCAACAGCGTCAACGCCGGCGGCGGCATCTACGGCCAGGAGAACCGGCAGGTGCAGTTCGACATCGGTGACGCCCACGTCTACAAGGTCAACGCCCAGACCCACCAGATGCAGGTCTTCAACAACGGGTCGCTGATCCGCACGATCCCGATCACCACCGGCAAGGCAGGGTTCACCACCCGGTCCGGCACGAAGGTGATCATGGAGAAGTTCCTCGAGAAGCGGATGAACTCCGAGACCGTCGGCATCAGCCAGAACGACCCGGAGTACTACGACCTCGACGACGTCAAGTACGCCATGCGCGTCACGAACTCCGGCGAGTTCATCCACGCCGCACCGTGGTCCGAGGCCTCCCAGGGCTCGGCGAACGTCAGCCACGGCTGCACCGGTCTCAGCACCGAGAACGCCGCCTGGCTCTACAACCTCACGCTCCGGGGTGACGTCGTCGAGTACACCGGCACCGACCGCTGGATGACCCTCGACAACGGCTACGGCGACTGGAACCTCCCCTTCGCCGAGTACCGCAGCGGCTCCGCCCTCACCTGACCCGCTTCAGCCCGGAACTTGGGTGGTCGAGCCGGGCGGAGGGCTAGCGGAGCCCGTGTCGAGACCACCGCAGGCGTGGAGGGGTCTCGACACGGCCTCGCTCGTCCCTCGCGAGTCCGGCTCGACCACCTGACCTGGGAGTCGAGCCCAAGCTTTAGGCGGTCGAGCCGGGCGGAGCGCCAGCGGAGCCGGTGTCGAGACCACCGGAGCGTGCCTCGGACGACGCACGCCACGTGCGACAGCGCGCGAACTCGTGCAGGTCCTCCCAGCGCTGCTCGATCAGAGCGAGTCGCTTGCCGCGGGACCAGTTCTGGATCTGCTTCTCACGGTTGAAGGCGTCGTCGATCCGGTCGAACTCCTCGACGTAGAGCAGCTGCACCGGACGCCGATGCCTGGTGTACGCCGCGCCGAGACCCTCGTTGTGCTCCCACAAGCGCCGCTCGAGGTCGCGGGTGCTGCCGACGTACAGGGAGCCGTCGGAGCATTCCACGATGTACATGTATCCAATTGCCATCCGGGCAGTCTGCGGTCTTGTCGATGACCGGAGAACGTGACGCATCGACGTCGGTGGATGACGCGGTTCGAAGCGAGCTTGTGGTCTCGACACGGCCTCGCTCGTTCCTCGCGAGTCCGGCTCGACCACCTGACCGCTGGCGGACCCTCTTGGGAAAAGGTCGTGCCCCCGCGACTCAGGCGAGTCGCGGGGGCACGATCGGACGTGACTCAGTGGCCGCCGCGGAGAGCCTCCTCGTCGACGGTGTGGTGACCGTCGAACTGGTGGCCGTCGGCTGGGTGGTCGAGGCCGGACTGCAGCTCGTGCTCGTGCTCGGCGTGGGCGTGGCCCTCCTCGAGCTCAGCCCTGGTCGGCTTCTGCACGTTGTGGCCGAACCAGCCGGCCGACAGCCGGGCGCGGAGCGCCTCGAGCCGACCGCCGGGCGCGGCGACGCCGTTCTCGTCGGTGGCCGTGCTCGGCACGTACGGTTGGTCGCGGTCGCGCGAGGTGAGCGTGAACGCGCGGGTGTCGGCGATCGGCAGGTGGCGCTCGGAGTAGCCACCCTCGGGGGACCGCATGATGACGCCGGTCTCGTAGCCGTGCAGCAGCCGGTCGTTGTCGGCCCGCTGGAGCGAGATGCACCAGCGTCGCGTGATGAAGAACGCGACGACCGGTCCGATGAAGACCGCAGCCCGCAGGAAGTACGTGATCTGGTTGATGCTGAGGTCGAAGGTGATCGCGAGGATGTCGTTGCCACCCGCGGCCCACATCAGGCCGTAGAACGTCATGAGAGCGACCATCAGGGCGGTGCGCGTGGGTGCGTTGCGCGGACGCTCGAGCAGGTGGTGCTCACGCTTGTCGCCGGTGATCCACTGCTCGAGGAACGGCAGCAGCAGCAGGATCGTGAACGCGAGCCCCGGCAGCACGATGATCGGCAGGAACACGTTCCACGAGAGCGTGTAGGGGCCGATCGTGCTTTCCCAGCCCGGCATGATCCGCAGCGCCCCGTCGGGCCACCCCATGTACCAGTCGGGCTGCGATCCGGCCGTCACCTTGGACGGATCGTAGGGACCGTACTTCCAGACCGGGTTGATCGTCATCAGCGCACCCATCAGCGCGGTGACGCCGAAGACGATGAAGAAGAAGCCGCCGGCCTTGGCCGCGTAGACGGGCATCAGCGGGTAGCCCACGACGTTCTGCTCGGTCCGGCCGGGACCGGGCCACTGCGTGTGCTTGTGGTACACGAGCAGCAGCATGTGCGCCGCCACCAGCGCCAGCAGGATCCCGGGGATCAGCAGGATGTGGACGACGTACAGGCGCGGGATGATCGACTCGCCCGGGAACTCGCCGCCGAAGAGGAAGAACGACATGTACGTGCCCACGACCGGCATCGACTTCATGAAGCCGTCGGCCGCACGGATGCCGGTGCCGGACAGCAGGTCGTCAGGCAGCGAGTAGCCGGTGAAGCCCTCGAGCGTGCCGAGCAGCAGCAGCAGGCAGCCGATCACCCAGTTGATCTCGCGCGGCTTGCGGTGCGCGCCGGTGAAGAAGACGCGCATCAGGTGCACCATCATCGCGGCGATGAAGAGCATCGCCGACCAGTGGTGCATCTGCCGCATCAGCAGACCCCCGCGCACGTCGAAGGAGATGTTCAGCGTGGTCGCGAACGCCTCGGACATGTGGATGCCGCGCAGCTGGTCGTAGGAGCCCTGGTAGGTCACCTCGGTCATGCTGGGGGTGAACCACAGTGTGAGGAACGTCCCCGTCAGCAGCAGGACGATGAAGCTCCACAACGCGATCTCACCGAGCATGAACGACCAGTGCTCGGGGAAGACCTTGCGGACCATCTTCTTCTGGGACGCGGCGAGGCCGAGCCGGTCGTCCGCCCACGACGCGATGGCGCCGATCGGGCTCGGCTTCTTGGCGGTGGCCGCCTGGTCCACGTTGGACTTGGCCACCTTGCTGGTGTCGATGCTCATCGCGAGTCACGCTCCCAGAAGCTCGGTCCGACCGGTTCGTCGAAGTCACTGCGTGCTACGAGGTACCCCTCTGAGTCTACGTCGAGCGGCAGCTGCGGCAGCGGGCGCGCGGCCGGGCCGAACACCACGCGCGCGGCGTCGGCCAGGTCGAAGGTCGACTGGTGGCAGGGGCACAGCACGTGGTGGGTGGTGCGCTCGTAGAGCGAGATCGGGCACCCGACGTGGGTGCAGATCTTGGAGTAGCAAAGGATGCCCTCGACCCCCCAGTCGTCGCGGCCCTCGCCAGGCGTGATCTCCTCCGGCTCGATCCGGACCAGGATCACGGCGCCCTTCGCCTTCTCCCGCTGCAGCTCGGCGCCCTCGATCAGCGGCTCACCGTTCTCGTCGACCTCGAAGAGCGCGGCCGGCTCGGCGTTGATCAGGTCGCCGAACTGCATGTCAGAGGCACGGATCGGGGTGCCGGTCACGTCCCGCACGACCCGCATCCCCTCGTCCCAGATCGTGCTCTTCAGCTTGTCGCCGGGCAGCGGGCCGAGGTCGCGCAGCAGGACGATCGGCACCGGCAGGGCGAGCACGCCGAGCGCGCCCAGCAGGGTGTTGCGGACCAGGGGCCGGCGGGCGATGCCGGTCTCCTCGAGGCCGGTGTTGAACCCGGAGACCGTGACCTCGCGGTCCTCGGGCGAGGAGGCGATCGGGTGGCGTGCCTCGACCAGCGCGACGTCCGACATCAGCTTGCGGCTCCAGTGGATGGCACCCATGCCGCCGAACAGCAGCGCCCCGCCGAGCGTCAGGCCTAGCGCGAGGTGTGAGGCGCCGAAGCCGCCGACGGTGGTGACCACCTCGCCGATGTCGAAGACGAAGTAGGAGACGACGAACAGCACCGAGCACAGCCCCGAGAGAGCGAAGAACGTCGCCACCTGCCGCTCGGCGCGCTTCTCCAGACGCTCGTCGACGTCCGTGGGCCGCCACTTGTGCGGCGGGTGGCCCGGATCCGGGACCGGGTCGGCGTCCGGCGTACGGGCGCCGACCGGCTCGAGTTCCTGTCCGTCGTGGGAGCTCATGCGTCCACCTTCTGCTTGTTCGAACGCGTGCCGTGGGAGGCGATCCAGACGGCGAAGCCGACCAGGACGCCGATTCCCACGATCCAGGTGAACATGCCCTCGGCGACCGGGCCCAGGCCGCCCAGGCCGAACCCGCCGTAGTCGGGGTTCTCGTCGAGCGACTGCAGGTAGGCGATGACGTCGCGCTTCTCCTCCGGCGTGAGGTTGCCGTTGGCGAACGAGGGCATGGTCTGGGGGCCGGTCAGCATCGCCTCGTAGACATAGCGAGGTTCGACGCCGAGGATCTTGGGTGCGTAGCCACCGCGCGGCATCGCACCGCCGGAGCCGGTGTAGTTGTGGCACGCGGTGCAGTTCGTGAGGAAGATCTGCCCACCACGGGAGATGGCTTCCTGCCGCTCCTCCTCGCTGAGACCCTCGAGGCTGTAGTCGGACTCGTCGGGCACGGCGGGGCCGGGGCCGAGCGAGGCGACGTACGCCGCCAGCGCGTCGATCTCGTCCTGCGAGAAGACCCGCTGCTTGCGGGGCAGCTGCTGACCCGGCTGGGCGGCCGGCATCCGGCCGGTTCCGACCTGGAAGTCGACCGCGGCGGCGCCGACGCCGACCAGCGAGGGGCCTAGCTGGTTGCCGTCCTGCGTGCGGACGCCCTCGCCGT
>NZ_DASUTK010000096.1:0-13265 GCF_036374615.1 Nocardioides sp. | reverse complement strand
GCAGCGGCGAATGAGGCGCCGGCCTTCCAGGACCACCTCGGGATCCCGCGCTCGGGGTCGAACTCCCGGGCCCATTCGGCTGCCGGGTCATCGGGATCGGCGGCTGGACCGGGCCCTGGGTCATCGAGCTCTGCGTTGTCGGGCCGTGGGTCGTCGGGCACTAACGGGTGGGCGTCGGCCCACTCGGCGGCCAAGACCAGCAGCCGGTTCTCGGCTGACACCGCCACCCGCCAAACCTCCCGCACCTCGGCCAGCATCGCCGTAGGGGTGGCGGCGGCGGTCTCGATCAACGGGTGCATGGTCCAAGTCTTGATCGAACACATGTTCGAGTCAAGGTCTTATCGCAGGATGGGGACAACTCGTTCTGTGCGGCGTACCCCCGTGCAATCCTCGGGCATGGCGCGAACCTGGATGTCCGTGACGGTGGAGCTGCTCGGCGGGCGAGGTGAGGAGCTGTGGCCGTGGCCGGGGCGGATTCTGGCGGTCGGGCCCTCGCACACGTTCATGGACCTGGCCGATGCCGTCAACGACGCTTTCGCCAGGTGGGACCGATCCCACCTTTCTGTGTTCACCCTCGCCAATGGCCGGGTGGTCACGGATCAGGAGACGGGGGCCGAGATGGCGGGTTCCATCGGCGGGCCGATCATCGCGCCCCTCGACATCGACGTCGCTCGCGTCGCGCGAACGGTCGAGCCCGGATCCGAGTTCCGGTTCGTCTTCGACCTCGGTGACAGCTGGACGCACCGGTGCGTCGTCGAGAAGGACAAGGTCGACCCGCTCGAGTTGCTGGGCATCCGACCCGACGTACCGATGCCGTACTGGGGTTGGGGCACCATCCCGGACCAGTACGGGCGCCGATGGGCTGACGACGACGGCGAGAGCGGGGCGCCGCGCAGGCCGATCCACCGGCACCCCATGTTGTTGGACGCGTGGCCGGCGCAGCATCAGATCGCTGCGGTCGACCTCTCCGCCGTACGGGCCGCCGTCGCGACCAGGGACGCGGCCGGCTTCTTCGCCACAGTCACCGGCCACGACGTCGACGACGTGCTGCAACAGGTCGGGGCCGGCATACCGATGGCACTGGAGGCCAACCGTCAGGAAGCCGAACCCGTCGCGCTGTCGATCATCAACCGACTGACCTGGCGCGACGGCGCCGGCGACGAGGTGCTGGCCGAGGACCTGCTGGCTCTTCTCCGCGGAGAGTCACCCACAGGGCGAATCGTGCCGGTCGACCTCGACATGCTCAGCTCCGAGCTGGAGGGCGATCTCGACCTGTCGACCGGTGGCTACGTTGACCTGCACACGGGGGAGGCGTGGGCCGACAGTGTCGCCGATCCGATGATGGTCGGGGAGGATGCCGCGATCGACGTGGACGAGGAGCCGGACCGTTGGCTCTGGTTCGACCGCGTCGGCTCGCGTGACGCCTGGCGGGACATGGCGGCGTTCGCCGAACGGCAGCGGGACGGCGCCCTTCGCGAGCGTCTGGAACGGGCGATCGGAGGTAAGGGGGCCTTCCGTCGATTCCGTGACGTCATCGATGAGGAGGATCTCGCCGAGCAGTGGTTCCCCTTCTCCACCGACCGTCGGATCGGCCGCGCCCGGGCGTTCCTCGCCGATCAAGGCATACGTGTGATCTGACGTCCTCGAGCGATGCCGGCCGTGCTGAGCCTGGCTGCTGGTCCGGGGACCGGAACGTTGCGGACACGCCGATGTGCGGACGTCACATGTCGGCGCGAAACCCGGCTCAAGTAGGCCAGCAGTAGAACTCCAGCAAGTTCCCATCAGTATCGACAGTGGCGAACTCCCTGGTGCCGAAATCAGTGTCACGCGGTGCGCCCGAGTCGCCCGGATGGAGCACACCGGCTGTGGCAAGTTCGGCGTAGAGGTCATCGACAGCCTCGACTCGGTCGAGTGCGATGCGGCAGCTAGCTGTCCCTGCCAAGAAGCTCTCCGCCCCAGATCGCACAGGAGACTCCCGCAGGTCGTCGAGCGAACGGACCTGCCACCCGTCGTCGTCCGCCTGCCAGAGGTGGAGACGGGCTTCGTCTCGCACCAAGACCGCGAACCCTGTGTCTTGATGTGGTGACTCGAAGCCGAAGCGAGTCGCGTAGTACTGCACCGCCGACCCCACGTCGCGCACTGGCAGAGCAGGGATGGTCGTGGACAAGCTCATGAGGCAACCCTAGGGGCCACACGTCCGACCGTGCCGCTGACCGTGCGCTCGAAAGACGCACGCTACCGCCGCTGACCGGTTGTTGCAGCAGGCCGCGTGCGGGTGCTAGGTGGTTCGGTGCGGCATTGCCACACGGCGTGGTCGGCGGGCAGAGTCGTTGCTTGCCACCCGATGGGAGCTGAACATGACACGGTCACCTCAGGAGACGCTCGCGGCACACTTCGAGGCCGTCGCGAGCGGTGATATGGAGCGATTGCTGGCCCACTACTCCGAGGATGCGACGATCCTCACTGGGCAGGGCGTACTCGAAGGACACTCAGGGGTTGAGGAGTTTTTCACGCTTGCGCTGCGGTCACTGCCCGGGGCGCAGTTTGCCATTATCGACACAACGTATTCGAGCGACGCTGCGCTGGTGCACTGGACGGCGGAGTCGGGTGCAGGGCGGATCGATGATGGCGTCGACACCTTCGTGTTCAAGGACGGCGACATTCGCCTCCACACTGTCCACTTCACCGTCCAGCAAGCTTGATCCCGCCAAGGTCAGCAACTCTCTGAGAGGTTGCGTTCACCGGTCGGGATCAGGCGCTCGACGTTTCTGCGTGTGCCCGGATCGGGGATAACCCAGGGTCCGGATGTGCCCGGATCGGTAGTCCTCCGGATGTATCTGACAGGGCCTTCGGCCGATCCTGAGGTTAGGCGAACACACGAGAGGCAAGACGATGATCGACTGGGACTCCGACGACTGGGGCAACCGCGTCACCTACGCGGCCGACGGCTCATGGGTCGTCGACAAGCACGGCGACGAGGTGACCGATCAGGACTAGGAGGCCACCCGGCGATCAGAGGGGGAGGTGCCGATGACAGGGCGTCTCGTGCGGTTTGATCAGGGGCGTGACCGAAGCCGACATCGAGACCCTTCGACTGCCCTTGTCCGGGCTGCGCTTCCAGCGACTGCCCGACGGTCGGTGGCGGTGTGTGACGCCAGCCCAGCACGACGACGAGGAAGCCGGGCTTTTCGTGCCCGACTCTGGCGAGTGGATGCCTGCAGAACTACAGGTCGGCAACGGAGGTCGAGCCCAGTGGGCTCCTGGTTGGCGGGACGAGGCGAGCTGGTGGTTGCTCTACGGCGACACCAGGAGGGGGCCGGTGAAGGTGACCCTGGCCGACGGACAACGCCGCCGATTCTCGGCTTCGAGCCGCTGTGGATCTGTGAATGGGTGAGCGTTTGGCAGGCTGCGCACGTGAACGTCGGTGAGGAGTCGTTCCAGGCGTTCGCCGGCCCCGCGCACTACCTCCGTGGCGACAGCGCCGAGGGCTGACCCAGCAGGCTGCGACCGCACGCACATGCCGCTGTGGGCGCGGCGGGTCGTGCCGATGAGCGTGCAGCCCTCCAAGCAATACACTGATGCCGGAGGCGGTCCCCATGGTCCGACGCGACGATCCTGATGTCGGGCTTTCTCGCGCTGATGAGCGTGGCTGGCGTCGCTGGCCTACTCCATGACCGGCTGCACCCCAGGACCACGCCGCCGTGCTATTGGTCGGATGCCGAGTATTGGCACGCCGTGATCATGAGCCGGTTCTACCGGGGGTATGGGCCGCCAGAATGAGCCATGTGGTTCGGATGAGGATCACGACGCGCTCTTGAAGCAACCGGTCATGCCGCACTGAGGGCAGATGCCCGACCATGCCGACGATAGGTGCGCGGACGTGCCGATGAGCGCATGTAACCAGGGCCGCCTCTTTTCGCAGCGACTTCCTAGACTGAGGCGATGCGCGTCGAAGTCGGCGGACTGACGATCGCCTACGAACGAGCCGGGAGCGGGCCGCCGGTGGTGCTGGCTCACGGCTTCGTGGCTGACGGCCGCTCGACGTGGGGTGCACAGATCGACCCGCTCGTCGACGAGTTCACCGTAGTCGCGTGGGACGCGCCGGGAACAGGAGGCTCGTCTGACCCGCCGGAAGGCTTCGGCATGGACGGCTACGCCGACTGTTTCGCGGCGTTCATCCGGGCACTGAGAATCGGGCCAGCCCACCTGGTTGGGCTCTCGTTCGGTGGGGCGTTGGTGCTGGCCACGTTTCACCGGCATCGAAACCTCGCGTCATCGCTGGCCCTCGTGAGCGGCTACGCCGGATGGCGTGGC
Source organism: Nocardioides sp. (assembly GCF_036374615.1). Lineage (GTDB taxonomy): Bacteria > Actinomycetota > Actinomycetes > Propionibacteriales > Nocardioidaceae > Nocardioides. Next base: position 8,951 of record NZ_DASUTK010000096.1, on the reverse strand, counting down.
TCGCTCGGCGTCACAGAGGCGCACAAGCGGCTGGCTCGGTCGCTGGAGGTATCGGAACTGCCGCCCGACGAGTTCGCCGTCGCGATGGTGCCGTCCATGTTCTCGCCGTCAGTCAGTGACGAGGTCGTGGCGAGTTTCGTCGGCAGGGTCCGGGCGTTCCGCCCTGACGGCTTCCGAGCGATGGCTCGGGCCAGTTTTGAGGACCAGAGCCATGTGCTGCCGGAGATCGACGTGCCTACGCTTCTGCTCTACTCGGACCACGACGTACGAGCCCCGCTGGCCGTCGGCGAGGCTATGCACGCCTCGGTGCGGGGGTCCCAACTTGTTGTCTTGCGCGGGCCGGGTCACGTCAGCACCGTGGAGGCTCCGACCGAAGTCACCCGCGAACTTCGTCGCTTCCTGCGCTCGGTCACGTAGTCGGGACCTGGCGCGTCATCCAACAAGTGACGCCCGCTCTGCCGCTGTCGGTGTGAGCGGTGACCTCAGCGGGCACGTGCGTCCGCCGGGGAGCCCGGCGTGGGGAACCAACGCCAGATGATCGCTGCCTGCCCCATGGTCCACGCCGAGCTGAACACCCAGTAGGCCAGGAGAGCCATGGGTACGAGACCTCCGGCCACGATCAGGCCGAGAGCCGACAGGGCCGGCATGATCTGCTGGGCCCTACCTATGGCCTCGGGCAGACCGTCAGTCACGGTGTTCGTGGCGACGAGGTACCTCTGTGTGACGAATGTCAGCGCGGCTGCTGCGCAGGCCATGCCAGCAACCACGGCGAGGTGCGCCCCTCCGGCAGCGAGGTAGCCGCGCTCGGCCAGTGGGACACCCAGCAGGGTGGCTGCACCCAGCGAGGCGACCAGCTCCGAGGTCATCGCCCCCACCGGCACACCTGCCGCGACATCGGCCAGGAGCTGGTAGAGAGCCAACCAGATCGGCAGCTGAATCAGCAGGGGCAGGCAGCCGAGTCGTGGCATCCCGTGTTCGGCGCCGATGCGGCGGCGTTCTTCAAGGAGTCGGCGTGCGCTTTCGGGGTCCCGACGATTTCGGTACCGCTTGGCGAGGTCGTGCAGATGTGGCCGGGCGCGGGCCGAGGCGTGAGCGAGGCGGACACCGTGGGCGACCAGTGGGAGTAGTGCGAGGCGGACCGTGACGACCACGGCGGCGATGCCGAGCAGCCAGGAGGTGCCAGAGCTGGGATCGGCGCCGAGCGAGGTCAGGGCGGTGTGGGTCGCCGCGATCAGCGCAGCGAGGGCATGGGTCAAGGGGTCGAGCAAGAACATGGTTACTCCTGGATGAGTGAGGGGCGGTCGGACCTGGGGTCGCCAAAGGGGCGAAGGTCAGGCCAGTCCAGGAGCTCGGGGCCGGAGCGGGCAGTGGAGGGGGTCGGTGACTCGCCCGGCGCGGAACGAGGGCGCTTCATCTGCGGTACCAGGTTGCAGTGCGAGCGCTTTGGGCACCGAGGTCGCGGCGTGGCTGCGGAGGACGACCACGGCAGCCGCGGCGAACGCCACGGCCGCCAACAACACGGACATCGATGGAGCGTCCACGGTCGTGGCTGACACCGAAGGCATCAGCTGGGCCGCCGCACTGCCGACCACGATGACAAGCACGAGCCGGAGGCGTGTTGTGGCACCAGCGACCCTCCGGCTCATGTCGGAGATGGTACCCAGTTCGAGGGATCCGGGAATCCCGCTCGGATGTCCAGGTCGCCGGCGGTCTGCGGCAGGAAGTCGAACCGGCTACTTCCGGTCGGCGTGACGGTGGACCGCCCGCCATCGTCCCTCTTCCCTGCGGAAGACATGGGTGACCCGGAGTTCCTGCAAAGCGGGTGGCTGGCCGCGGAGCGACGCCGTGTAGCTCTCGATGGCGACGGTGTAGGCAAGGTCGCCATTCACCTCGGACGCGAGGGTCTCCCAGTGGAAGTCGCGCACTGCCGAGAACTCGGAGGCGACCATGTCGAACGTCTTCATCACCCCTTCGGCCCCGATCTCGCACAAGCCCCGGGCGGCTAACAGCGTCACCGGGGCGGTGGCCGTCCAGAGGCGGTTGTTCGGGGCTGAGTCCCCGACGTGAAACGCGCGCTGCGCGTCGATGAAGCGGGGCAGGAAGTCGTGATGAAAGTCTTCGAGTTCAGCCATGGGTCACTGTCTCGCCGGTCTATCACTGCTCGCAAGGCGCGCGGAGCTACGCCCTCGCTGCATACCGGGAACAGCTACTCGGCCTCCACTCGCCCCGGGTGAGAACCCGGCTCCGCCGGAACGGGGCAGTACCCCCGCCTTCTCGCATGAAGGACGTTCAGTACGCCGATGGCCGCTCCGGCAGCAACGACCACGATCGGTGCCAGATTGAGAGCAAAGCCGAGTAGCACCAGCACGGCTCCCGAGCCCACGCCCCACAGGACCGGATGAGCCACGACCCACTCACTGAACCGGCTCAGCAGACTGCGCATCTGCCACCACATCCCTCGCTTGAGCTGCCATGACCGTAGGGCCAACCCCTCCCTATGTCGAGAGACGACCGGGGGCTCGATCGCGGCATGAGGTCCGTGCTTTCACTGCGAACGACGTGAGACTGCACAGCAAGCCGTTCACGTTCACCATCCACATCCTCCGGGACGTCGAAGGTGAGATCCTGCACGCCATCTCGACCGGCCAGATCATCGTGGTCCCGGTCGAGCCGGGGGTGACGTTCCGCGCAGCGGGTCGCTTCGACTTCGTCACCGCGGGCGAGGACTTCGTCGTGGTTCCGGAGTCCGGAGGAAGTCAGAACCGCGACGCCTTCTGCGCCGCCCTGGCGCCGTAGGTCTGGGAGGTCGACGATCGGGACACGGCGCGCGGTCCGACGCAGTCAGCTCTCCCGAGGCTCGCCCCGCTCGCCACCCGGGACCCAGAGCACGTCGCCGTTCTCACGGTTGGCGGCGCGGGCCAGGATGAACAGCAGGTCGCTGAGCCGGTTCAGGTAGGTGATGGCGAGCTGGTTCATGGTCTCGGCGTGCACCTCCCACGCCGCCCAGGCGGACCGCTCCGCCCGGCGTACGACGGTGCGGGCCACGTGGAGGTGGGCCGCAGCCGGCGTCCCGCCGTTCAGGATGAACGACCGCAGCTTGGGCAGGTCCTCGTTGTAGCGGTCGCACCAGCCCTCGAGCCGGTCGACGTAGTCCTGCTCGATCCGCAGCGGGGGGTACTCCGGGTCGGGTACCACCGGCGTGCAGAAGTCCGCGCCGACGTCGAACAGGTCGTTCTGCACGTGCGTCAGCACCCGCACCACGTCGTCGTCCAGGCCGCCGGCCGCCAGCACCAGGCCGAGGTGGGCGTTCGCCTCGTCCACGTCGGCGTACGCCTGCAGCCGCGGGTCGGTCTTCGACGTCTCGCTCATGTCTCCCAACCGGGTCCGTCCGCCGTCGCCGGTGCGGGTGTAGATGCGGGTGAGCTTGACCATGGAGCGAGGCTAGCCCCCGCGACACGTGAATCCCTCCCCGCGTCAAGGCAACCAAATGGGTGTGGCCCGCGTCATAGTTCTGAGAGACACTGGGTAAAGAGCAGTGAGGCCGGACCACATCGGGCAGTCCGGAGAACGGGGCGATCATGGACATCCTCACCAAGGGACCGACCCTGATCCTGGTCGGCGACTTCAACGGACGCAGCACCTCCGAGGTGCGCTCGGCCCTGCACGAGCAGCTCGCCGCGCCGGAGCACGCGATCACGGTCGACCTGACCGGCGTCGACTCCGTCGATGTCCCAGCCCTGCGCGTACTTGCGTACGCGAGCCACGAGGCCGGCCGGACCGGCCACCACGTCGTCCTTCGCGGCTGCAGCCCCGCCGTGCTGCGGATGCTCCACCTGACCCGGCTGATCAGGTTCGTGGAGCTCGAGCGCGCGGCTGCCTGACTCCACGGGCCTGACTCCACTGGGACAGACACCACGCGCGCTGTGCAGAACCCCACATCGCCAGCGGTTACCAACGCGTAGCCTCCGCCCTACGCTTCGAGGCATGAGCGAGAAGGATCGCCCCTGGGTGATGCGGACGTACGCCGGGCACTCCACTGCCACCGCGTCGAACGCGTTGTACCGCACCAACCTGGCCAAGGGCCAGACCGGCCTGTCGGTCGCCTTCGATCTCCCGACCCAGACCGGATACGACCCCGACCACCCGCTCAGCCGCGGCGAGGTCGGCAAGGTGGGCGTCCCGATCCCGCACCTGGGTGAGATGCGTCGGCTGTTCGACGAGATCCCGCTCACCGAGATGAACACCTCGATGACGATCAACGCCACCGCGATGTGGCTGCTCGCGCTCTACCAGGTCACCGCGGAGGAGCAGAACCCGGACCTCGAGCCCAGCGAGGTCGCGCACCGGCTCGCCGGCACCACGCAGAACGACATCATCAAGGAGTACCTGTCGCGCGGGACCTACGTGTTCCCGCCGGAGCACTCCCTGCGGCTGATCTCCGACCTGATCGCGTACACGGTCCACGAGATCCCGCGGTGGAACCCGATCAACATCTGCAGCTACCACCTGCAGGAGGCCGGTGCGACACCGCAGCAGGAGCTGGCCTACGCCTTGTGCACGGCCATCGCGGTGCTCGACCAGGTCAGGGCCTCGGGCCAGGTGTCCGAGGAGGACTTCGGCATGGTCGTCGGCCGGATCTCCTTCTTCGTGAACGCCGGCGTGCGGTTCGTCGAGGAGACCTGCAAGATGCGGGCCTTCGTCGAGCTCTGGGACGAGATCACCCGCGACCGCTACGGCGTCACGGACGAGAAGATGCGCCGGTTCCGGTACGGCGTGCAGGTCAACTCCCTCGGCCTGACCGAGGCCCAGCCCGAGAACAACGTCCAGCGGATCGTGCTGGAGATGCTCGGTGTGACCTTGTCGAAGAAGGCCCGGGCGCGTGCCGTGCAGCTGCCCGCCTGGAACGAGGCGCTCGGCCTGCCGCGGCCGTGGGACCAGCAGTGGTCGTTGCGGCTGCAGCAGGTGCTCGCGTACGAGTCGGACCTGCTCGAGTACGACGACATCTTCGAGGGCTCCCACGTGATCGAGGCCAAGGTCGCCGAGCTGGTCGAGGGCGCACGCGCGGAGTTGGACCGGGTGCAGGCCCTGGGCGGCGCGATCGCCGCCGTCGAGTCCGGCTACATGAAGCAGGCGCTGGTCACCGCCCACGCGGCGCGGCGTGCGCGGATCGAGGCGGGCGAGGAGATCATCGTGGGCGTCAACCGGTTCGAGTCGACCGAGCCGTCGCCGCTGACGGCCGACCTCGACGCCGCGATCCAGGCCGCGGACCCGGAGGCGGAGGCCGCCGCGATCCGCTCCGTCGAGGAGTGGAAGGCCGGACGCGACGAGGGCGCCGTGGCCGAGGCGCTCGCGCGACTGGCGGCGGACGCCAAGACCGACACCAACCTGATGCCGGCCACGCTCGCCGCCGCCCGTGCCGGCGCGACCACCGGGGAGTGGGCCGGCACCCTGCGCGAGGTCTTCGGGGAGTTCCGGGCGCCCACGGGTGTCGCGGGTGCCGTCGGTGTCGCCGGACAGGTCGGCCGCGCAGCCGACGCGCTCGCCGCCGTACGCGCTCGGGTCAAGGCGACCGCCGACCAGCTCGGGGGCAGGTTGCGGCTGCTGGTCGGCAAGCCGGGTCTCGACGGCCACTCCAACGGCGCCGAGCAGGTCGCGGTGCGAGCCCGCGACGCGGGCTTCGAGGTGATCTACCAGGGGATCCGTCTCACCCCGGAGGAGATCGTGGCCGCGGCGGTGGCCGAGGACGTGCACTGCGTCGGCCTCTCGATCCTGTCCGGCTCCCACATGGAGCTGGTCCCGAGCGTGCTCGACGGGCTACGGGCCGCCGGGGCGGAGGACGTGCCGGTCATCGTCGGCGGGATCATCCCCGACGCCGACGGCCGGCGGCTGCGCGAGGCCGGCGTGGCGGCGGTCTACACACCCAAGGACTTCGGCCTCACCGAGATCATGGACGGGATCGTGGACCAGATCCGCGCGGCGAACGGGCTCGAACCCGACCGCTGACGACGTGGGGCGGAGGCGCCGCTCGTGGTCGATCGCGAGGGGTGAGCTCGGTCGCGCAGGCGGACTACCCTCGAGGAGTGAGCGACCTGCAGTGCGCGGCCCGGTTCGTGCTGGTCCGCGCGTTGCCGCCCGGGGGAGCCGAGGGCCGACTGCCGGGGCCGCTGGCGGGAGAGCGGCTGGCGGCGACGTACGACGCGCCGGTCGACCTCGACGAGCTCGCCGACCGACACCGCGGAGAAGCCGTGCTCGTCGTGGGGGAGCATGACTTCGGACCGGCCCGGGTCGTGCTGGTCGAGGTTGACGCCGATGGCAGGCGGGTCTCGTCGTGGGACGAACCGAACGCGTGAGGCGGTTTGTGACAGCACGCGGAGGTCTGGACCACCTTTGTGGATTTCAGGCTCGGTTTCCACACACCGCGCGCAGAACGGTGAGGTGTCGGTAACAAGACATCCACAAAAGAGTGACTCTGTGACAGTTCCTTTGCCACGGTTGACCAGCGCGCCCGTAGCCTGCTCGCGTGCCCCCCACCCCCCCGGAGCACGATGCCGCTGTTCTCCGCGGCATCGTCGATGCCTCGAACGACGCCCTGGTCGTGATCGACCAGCGCGGCGTCGTCGCGCTGGCCAACGTCCGCGCCGGCACCCTGCTCGCGGCGACCTCCGAGGAGCTCGTGGGGAGTCTGGTCGAGGAGCTGGTACCCGGAGCGACGTGGGCGGCCTCGGACGGCACGACGACCACCGGCCTCGCCGTACGCCGGGACGGCACCCGGTTCCCGGTCGAGGTGAGTGCCACGCCGCTGCCCGACGAGTTGACCTGCCTGAGCCTCTGCGACGTGTCGGAGCGCGAAGCCGTGGTGGCCGCCAGCCTGAGGATGCGCGACGAGCTGATCGCGTCGGTGTCCCACGAGCTGCGCACGCCGCTGACGTCGATCCTGGGATACACCGAGATCCTGGTCGACATGGGGGAGCCGGCCATCAGCGGGCACGCAGCGCGGCTGCTCGAGATCGTGCGGCGCAACGCCGAGCGTGAGCTGAAGCTCGTGGAGGACCTTCTCACCGTCTCGGAGCTCGGCGGCGCCGGCCTGACCCTCGACCCGGTGCCGACCGACCTCGCCGCGGTGGTGGATGCCGCGATCGACGAGCTGGGCGCGATGGCCACGGAGTCCGGGATCACGCTGACCCGCAGCGGCGAGCCGTCCCTGTGGGTGGTCGGCGATGCCTGCCGCCTCACCGACGTGGTCACCAACGTCGTCATGAACGCTGTGAAGTTCAGCCGCTCCTGCGGCGGTCAGGTCGAGGTCGGCCTGGTGGTCGATGGCGAGTACGGCGTGGTCGAGGTGCACGACGGTGGCGTGGGCATCGACGCCCACGAGCTGCCACAGCTGTTCGACCCGCTCTACCGAACCGCCGGCGCCGTCGCGGCCGCCGTCCCCGGTGCCGGCCTCGGGCTGCCGATCGTCAAGGGCATCGTGGAGGCGCACGCGGGCGAGATCGACGTCGCGAGCGAGCCGGGCAACGGTACGACCGTGAAGGTGCGGCTGCCGCTGGCCGCCGAACCCGCCGCGGCGACTGCCTGACCTGGCCGAGATCGGGCATGAACCGGATCTTCCACATCGCCACCGTCGCCGACTGGGACGAGGCGCAGCGGCGAGGTCTCTACTCGACCTCGACCCGCGGCCGGACCCTGGCCGAGGAGGGCTTCATCCACGCCAGTCGCGCTGACCAGTGGCAGGCCGTGCACGAGCGCTACTACGCCGACGTCACCGAGCCGCTGGTGCTGCTCGTGATCGACACCGACCGGCTCGACGTACCGGTGGTGGAGGAGGCGGCACCCGGCAGCGACGAGACCTTCCCTCATGTGTACGGCGCGCTCGACCCCGCCGCGGTGGTGGAAGCCGTGCCGCTCTAGGGGGTCAGCGGTCAGAACAACCGGTCCTCGACCGAGTCGAGGCCGCGCAACGCGTCGTAGTCGACCACCGTGCACGCGATGCCCCGATCGGTCGCGAGCACGCGGGCCTGCGGCTTGATCTCCTGCGCCGCGAAGATGCCGCGCACCGGGCCCTTGGCGGAGAGCAGCGGGTCACGGTTGAGAAGCTCGAGGTAGCGGGTCAGCTGCTCGACCCCGTCGATCTCACCGCGCCGCTTGACCTCCACGGCGACGCTGAGGCCGTCGGCGTCGCGGCACATCAGGTCGACCGGGCCGATCGCGGTGGGGAACTCGCGCCGGACGAGCGTCAGGCCGACCGCGAGGGTCGCCGGATGTTCTGCCAACAGCTCCTGGAGGTGCTTCTCGACCCCGTCCTTCTGCAGGCCGGGGTCGACGCCGAGGTCGTGGCTGGAGTCGTGCAGCACCTCCTCGATCATGATCCGCAGCGTGTCGTCAGGCCCCCGAGTCGCGCTCTGACTGGTGACCGTCCACTCGATCGCGCCGTCGTCGGTGGTGCTCTCCCGGACCGTGCACGGTGGTGACATCCAGTTGAGGGGCTTGTAGGAACCCCCGTCGGAATGGACGAGGACCGACCCGTCAGCCTTCATCATCAGCACGCGGGTGGCCATCGGCAGGTGGGCGGTCAGCCGGCCGGCGTAGTCGACCTGACAGCGGGCCACGACGAGTCTCACGGGCGGTCAATCTACCTGCGCACCTGCCATGCTCCTGCCATGGGCGAGCGCGTGGTGGTGGTGGGCGCCGGGGTCGTCGGGCTGACCGCCGCGGTCCGCCTCGCCGAGCGCGGTCACCGAGTCGACGTGCTGGCGCGGGACCTGCCGCTGGAGACGACCTCGGTCGTGGCGGCCGCGCTGTGGTACCCGTACGAGGCGCACCCGCGGCAACGCGTGCACGCGTGGAGCGCGTCGACGTACGACACGCTGGTGGATCTGGCCGCCGAGCCGCGCACCGGCGTCCGGCTCCGCTCGGGCACCGAGGTGCTGCGCGAGAGCCTCCCCGATCCC
>NZ_DASUTK010000095.1:0-44878 GCF_036374615.1 Nocardioides sp. | reverse complement strand
CGGGGCCTGGTCGGCAAAGAGTGCAGCGGGCGCCGCACTGGTCAGCGTGGCGAGCATCTGCCGGACGTTGGTGAGCTGCGCGTTGATGCTGTCGCGCCGCTGGGTCGCGGCGACCAGCTCGCGGTCGGACTCCTCGCGGATCCGGTCCGCGTGTGCGCGGGCCTGGCTCACGATCGACTCGGACTCCTTCTGCGAGTCCTCGAGCATGCGACGGGCACCGGTCTCGGCCTCGGACCGGATCCGCTGAGCGTCGGCCCGCGTGCGGTCGAGGTGGGTCTGGGCCTCCTCGAGCTGGGTCTTCGCGGTCTCGAACTGCGCGGCGAACTCCCGCTCGGCGTTGTCGCGGCGCTCGGCGAGTGTGGTCTCGAAGTCGGCCGCTGCCTGGGCAGCCGCGGCCTGCTGCGACTCGAACACTGCGTCGGCCTCCTGTCGCCGGGCGGCTGCCTCGCGCTGGGTCTCGTCGGCCAGCTCGTCGGCGCGCTTGTGGGCCGCGGCGACGATCGCCTCGGCCTCCTCGTCGGCCTCCGAACGGCGGAGGGTGGAGTACTGGTCAGCCTCGGTCCGGATCCGCTCGGCCTCGGACTGCGCCTCGCGGCGGATCGCGTCGACATCGCTCTCCGCATGCGCCCGGATGTCGTTAGCCTCCTCCTCGGCGAGCGCGAGGATGTCTCCGACCCGCTTGCCGAAGTCGGCGAACGACGGCGGCTGCTCGGAGTGCTCCTGAGCGAGCTGCCGGGCTGCCTCCAGCTCCCGCACCTTGCCGGTCAGCTCGGCGATCCGCTGCTGGTGCTGACCCGTCTCCTTCAGCAGCTCCGCGATGTGCCGGTTGACGTCGGTGGGCTCATAGCCTCGCCGGACGATCCGGAATGACGGCTGGGTGTTCTGGTCTGACATGTCAGTCCTCGCTGTTGCTGGGTCGTGGATCGTGGGTCGGCGGGACGGTCTCGGGCACGTGCTCGGACCGGAGGTGCTCGTCGTGCTCGTCGTTCTGGTTCTCGTGCTCGTCGGCGTGCTCGTCACGATCGTCGCCCCCGGCCGTGCCGTCGAGCGCATCGGGGGCGTCAGCGTCCACGTGGGGGCCATCCTCGGGCTCCGGTACGGCGAGCGCCTGGATCACCCCGGAGAGCCCACCGAGCTCCCCGACGATGGCCGCACGCCGCTGCTCGAGCCCCTCGACCTCGGAGCGGGCGGCGGCCACCTTCTGCTCGGCCTCGCGTACCAGCCGGTCGCGCTCCTGACGGGCCGCGAGCGTGGTCGCGGCCGCCTCCTGGCGGGCCTCGCTGAGGATCTCCTGCGCCTGCTGCCGAGACCGCGCGAAGTCGGCCGCCACCTGCTCGCGCAACGTCCTGGCGCTCGACTCGGCCTCACTGAGCCGGAACGCAGCCTGGTCCTCCGCGTCGGCAAGCACGTCGGCCGCGGCCGCGCGCTGCGCCTCCGCGTCTGCCAGCGCGGTGGCCCGGATCTGCTCGGCCTCGCCCTGGGCGCGCTCGAGCTCCGCCAGCGCGGCGGCGCCGAGCTCGTCGCGCTCGGCCGCCGCCTCGGTCGCCAGCCGGTCGAGCTCCTCCTGGTGCGCTGCAGCCGCCTGTTCCTGCTCGGCGCGTCGCTGGGCCAGCTCCTCGTCGAGCGTCTGATGGGCCTCCGACCGCTTGCGCTCGACCTCCTGCTCGGTCGTGCTGAGCAGCTCCTGCACGGTCCGCTCGGCCCACGCCGACTGCTCGGCGGCCTCGGCGAACCGCTGGTCGGCCTCCGCCCGGGCGGACTTGACCCGTTCCTCGGCCTCCGCGAGCAAGGCGTCGTGCTGACGCTGTGCCCGCTCCCTTAACTCGGCCGCCTCGGTCTGCGCCGTCTGCCGCAGCTCGGCGACCTCGGCTTCCGCCTCCTCACGCACCTGGTTCGCACGCGCGGTCGCCTCCGCCTCCAGCCCTTGGGCGACTCGTGCCACTTCGGCCCGACGGGTCTGCTCGTGCCGCTCGACCTCGGCGAACCGCGCGGCGACCTGCTCCTCGGTGGAGGCGAGCAGCGCCGCGACCTGCGCCTTGGACTCCTCGCGGATCCGTGCGGTCTCGGCCTCCACGGTCTCCCGCTCCCGGCGAGCCGCCTCGGTCTCCTCCGCCGCCGCGGCCCGGGCGTCCGCCAGCAGCTGGTCGCGGTCGCGGCCGGCGGTCTGCATGATGAGCATCGCCTGCTCACCGGCGTCGCGCACCAGCTCCTGGCTCTGCTCGGAGGCGCGTGCGAGCCGGGTGGCGGCCTGCTCCCTGAGGCGTACTGCCTCGGCCAACGCCTTCTCCGCCTCGGCGCGGGCAGCGGCGGTGCGTTGCTCGTTCTCTCGGACCTGCGCGGTCAGCTCCTCGGCCTCGGCCTGGGAGTCGCGCAGCAGCTCGTCCGCGATCCGCTGCGCCTGCTCGAGGGCAGCGGTCACGGGATCCGGCTGAGGTCCGCGCTCCATGCGGGTGATTCTGTCAAAGCCCGGTCCGACACTCGACCCCGCATCCCATCAATCTCGGCAACCCGCACCTCCCCCGGCTCGTCGTACGCCTCGTGAGCGACGCCACACCGCGACCCAGCGCCGCGGGACTAGCCTGAACGGATGAGCGACGAGCAGCCCGCCCCCTACGGCAGCGGCCCGCAGCAGGCCGCCCCCGCGCAGCCGGTGAAGCGGATCCGCACCCACCATCTGAGGGACTTCAAGGAGCGCGGCGAGAAGTTCACGATGCTGACGGCGTACGAGCAGTACGCTGCGGCGACGTTCGACGAGGCGGGCATCGAGGTGCTGCTCGTCGGCGACAGCGCGAGCAACAACGTGTACGGCAACGAGACCTCGCTCCCCGTCACGGTCGACGAGCTGATCCCGCTCACCCGCGCGGTCGCCCGGTCGGTCAAGCGCAGCCTGGTGGTCGGGGACCTGCCCTTCGGCTCCTACCAGGCCTCACCGGAACAGGCCTACCTCACCGGCGCTCGCTTCATGAAAGAGGGCGGCGCCCACTGCGTGAAGCTCGAGGGCGGCGTCGAGATGGTGCCGCAGATCGAGCGGCTGACCCGAGGCGGCATCCCGGTGATGGCCCACATCGGCTTCACCCCGCAGAGCGAGCACGCGCTGGGCGGCTACCGGGTCCAGGGGCGTGGTGACGCGGCCGACCGGCTGTTGTCCGACGCGCACGCCGTGCAGGACGCGGGCGCGTTCGCGGTCGTCATGGAGATGGTGCCGGGCGACGTCGCCGCCCAGGTCACCAAGGAGCTCGAGATCCCCACGATCGGGATCGGTGCCGGCAACGGCTGCGACGGTCAGGTGCTGGTGTGGCAGGACGCCTTCGGGTTGCGCACCGGCAAGATGGCCCGCTTCGTCAAGCAGTACGCCGACGTGCACACCGTGCTCCTCGACGCCGCTCGTGCTTACGCCGACGACGTCCGCGCCGGCACGTTCCCGGGCCCCGAGCACACGTTCTGACCCGGCGCTCGTGTCGCCGCGCGGAAGCTCCCCGGTTAGCGTGGCGACATGCGCCCCTTGGTCCCCGCCGTCGCCCTCGCCCTCGCGGTCACGGCCGCTCCCGCCTGCGCCACCGACGACGCCGGGTCTCCGGCTGCAACAGCCACCTCCCCCACGGTGACCGACGCCGCGTCGAGCGGGACGGCCGCTCCGGCGTCGCCGACCGCCGAGGCGACGGCTGCGTCGTCTCGCGCCGCGCTGCCGGCGCTCCGCGTGCGGCGGGTGGTCACCGGGCTCGACAACCCCTGGGACGTCAAGCGGCTTCCGGGCGGCACGCTGCTGATCACCGAGCGCGACCGAGCCCGGCTCTCGGCGTACTCCGGTGGTCGACGGAGAACCGTGCGGTTCCCCAGCAACAAGATCTGGGTCTCCGGTGAGACCGGCCTGATGTCGATGGCGGTCGACCGCGACTTCGCTCAGAACCGCCGGTTCTACACCTGCTCGGGCTGGCGGAGGGCCGGCGGTGGGGTGGACGTGCGCGTCACCGCGTGGCGGCTCTCGGCCGGCGCCAGGCGCGCCCGCCGCGTCGACACCCTGGTCGCGGGGTTCCCGACGTCGTCTGGTCGGCACGGTGGCTGCCGACTGCTGATCGCCCGGTCCGGGGCGATGCTGGTCGGCACCGGCGACGCTGCCGTGGGCACCAACCCGCGCAACCTGAAGTCGCTCGGCGGCAAGACGCTGCGACTCGACCCGGCGACCGGCAGGCCGTGGCCCGGCAACCCGTTCGGGAAGGCCCAGAACAGGAAGAAGCGGTACGTCTACACCTACGGTCACCGCAACGTGCAGGGTCTGGCCCAGCGCCGCAACGGCTCGCTGTGGTCGGTGGAGCACGGGTCGTTCCGCGACGACGAGGTCAACCGACTGCGGAAGGGCGGCGACTACGGCTGGCACCCGGTGCCGGGCTACGACGAAAGCGTCCCGATGACCGACCAGTCCCTGCCCGGCAGGCAGATCAGAGCGCGCTGGCGTTCCGGCAACCCGACCGTCGCCACCTCGGGGGCGGCGTGGGTCTACGGCAGGAAGTGGGGTCGGCTCGACGGGACGCTCGCCGTGGCGGCGCTCAAGGCCAGCCGGGTGATCTTCATGAAGTTCGGCCCCGCCGGTCGGCTCAAGTGGACGGTGGCTCCCCGGAAGCTGCGCCAGTTGGGGCGGCTCCGCTCGGTCACCAGGATGCCGTCCGGTGCGCTGCTGATCACCACCGACAACGACGGCGGGGACGACGCGATCCTGCGCGTCCGACCGCGGGGGTAGCACTCCGCGCGCACGAAGCGCGGCGCCGCGCAGACGAGCCTTGGTGGGATGGTCCCGTCCGCGTGCTTGCTTGACGTCAAGCAAACGCGTGCCAACCCTTTCGGCGGGTTCACCAGGTCAGACCGGATCGCTCCTCGCGACCCCGCTCGAGCGGGGAGGTCCAGCCCCTTACCCGCCCCAATCGAACAGCGCGGGGGCCACGGTCGGCTCAGTCCTCGAGCTCGTCGTTCCAGCGTGGATCGTTATCCCACTCCTGGTTGCGCTCATCGGCCTTCTCGAGCGCTCGGGAGGCCTCCTCCCGTGACGAGTAGGGCCCGAGCCGGTCGATCGGCGGGCACATGTCCGGCGGGGTCTCGACGGCGTGGTGCTTGACGCAGAACCAGTACGTCGTGTCGCTCATGACTCGGAAACTACACTCGCTGCATGCCAGTCGCAGCCCCGCTCGCTCCCGGTGTGATCTCGCCCCGGCGCTCCGTGCCGGCCCACATCCCGCGACCGGAGTACGTCGATCAGCCGCGGCCCGAGCGTTTCACGGGCAGCGAGGTCAAGGACGCGGACACGATCGAGAAGATGCGGGTCGCGGGGCGGCTCGCAGCGCAGGCCCGTGACCTCGTCGGCTCGCACGTCGCGCCGGGCGTGACGACCGACGAGCTCGACCGGATCGGCCACGAGTTCCTCTGCGACCACGGTGCCTACCCGTCGACGCTGGGCTACAAGGGCTTTCCGAAGAGCATGTGCACCAGCGTCAACGAGGTGATCTGCCACGGCATCCCGGACGACCGGCCGATCGAGGAAGGCGACCTGGTCAACATCGACATCACGGCGTACCTCGACGGGGTCCACGGCGACACCAACGCGACGTTTCTCGCGGGCGAGGTCGACGAGGAGTCACGGCTGCTGGTCGAGCGGACGCGGGAGGCACTCGCGCGCGGGATCAACGCGGTTCGTCCCGGTCGGCAGGTGAACGTCATCGGCCGCGTGATCGAGAGCTACGCCCGGCGCTTCGGGTACGGCGTGGTCCGGGAGTTCACCGGGCACGGGATCGGCACCGCCTTCCACAGCGGCCTGATCATCCCCCACTACGACGAGCCCCAGTTCGACGACGTCATCGAGGTCGGGATGACGTTCACGATCGAGCCGATGCTCAACCTCGGCACTCACGAATGGGACATGTGGGACGACGAGTGGACGGTGGTCACCAAGGACCGCCGTCGCAGCGCGCAGTTCGAGCACACCCTGGTCGTGACACCGACCGGTGCCGAGGTGCTGACGCTGCCATGACCCGCGGCGCCGACCGGCGTCCCCAGAAGGGGTACCGGCCGGCGCCCGGCACCGGTCAGGAGGTGACGGCGTCCAGCGCGTCGATCATCCCCTCACCTGCGTAGCTGTTGTCGGGCGTGGAGCCCACGCACGGCGGGTTCGGTCGACCCAGCGGGTCCGGCTGCGGAGCCGCGCACGGCTTGTCGTCCGCCTGCTGCTCCAGCGCCTCGGCCAGCTGCGCCGCCGACCAGTCGGGGTGCTCCCCCGCCAGGAGCGCCAGCACGCCCGCCGTGTGCGGCGACGCCATCGAGGTGCCGCTCTTCAGTCCGTAGCCGTTGCCCGCCACGATGGTCGACAGGATCGACGACCCCGGTGCTCCGACGTCGATGACCCCGAGGCCGCGGTTGGAGAAGTTCGACAGCCAGGTCTCGAGGCCCATCGGAGACTGCCTTGCGAACGACGACACGGTGACCACGCCCGGCAGCTCGGCCGGGATGTCGAAGCAGCCGCTGTTGATCGTGCGAGTGACGGGAGTGCTGTCGTTCGGGCTGGAGGTGTCGACGGTGTTGGTGGCCAGGTCGGTGCGCGCGTTGCCCGCGGCGGCGGCATGCACGGTGCCGCGCTTGGTCGACCACTGGACGGCCCGGTTGACGGCCTCCATCGCGGCAGCCTGGTCGGGCTGGTCACCGCACCAGTACATGAACGGGTCCACGAAGTAGCTGTTGTTCGTCACGTCCATGCCCTTCATCCCGGCCCACATGAAGCCGCAGACGGCGAACTCGGGGTAGATGAAGCCCTGGTCGCTGACGACCTTGACCGACGCCATCCTGGCGTTCGGTGCGACGCCGACGATGCCCTCGCCGTTGCGCGCCGCTGCGATGGTGCCAGCGACGTGCGTGCCGTGGTCGCTGGTGGTCGGGTGCCACCCGGTGGGAGACGTGTCGACCCGGCCCGCGTCGGTGCAGTTCACCGAGTTCGCCGTGTCGATGTTGGGTTGCAGGTCCGGGTGATCGGGGTCGATGCCGCTGTCCAGGACACCGACCAGCACGTCGCCGGACCCGTCCGAGACCTCGTGAGCCTGGTCGGCCTTGATCACCTGCATGTCCCATTGCTCGCCCTCGCGCGGGTCGCGTGCGACGTCCTCGGCGGCGGTGTTGGCGAACTCGTCCTTCTGCACGTCGGTGCGGGCAGAGCGCGCCCCCATCGCGTCCGGAGTCCCCTCGACGACGGCGACGGTGCGGGTGGCGCCGACCGAGGCGACGTTGTCGCCGCCCTCCTCGACCACGTCGGAGCGGAACGACTCGCTGGTGGAGTGGACGACGAAGACGCCGATCTGTGGCCACTCCTCGATCACGGTGCCGTCGGCTCGACCGATGGCGCGACGTACGTTGCGGAAGTGGTTGTCCTTGGGCTTGCGGACGTTGACGACGTACGACGAGATCTGGCCCTCCGGCGTCAGGATCGGCACCGAGGTCGAGGGCGGCTCGTCGGGCGCGGCGGACGCGCCACCGCTGGCGGCCAGGGCGCCGGCCACGAGGGCCGCGGTCGCGACCAGGCCGGTTAACGCCCGGCGGCGATGTGTGAGTGCATGCATGAGGAAGGTTCTCTCCTGTTCATCCCGAGCTGAACGGCAGAGCACCGGTGGGCGCTCACGACATGGCCGAGCCAGCACCGCGACCCCATCAGCAGTCGGGGCTCCCGTCAACCATCCTCGCCCCGAAGTTTCCGGGACTGGCCTGCGCGTCGCCGCGCTGCCACACTGTGCGCGGATGGGCTGGCCGGGCGACCGCGTCGCACTTCTCCCCGCGAGGGGCGGAGTACGCCGAGGAAGGTCCGGGCTCCACAGGGCAGGGTGGTGGCCAACAGCCACCCGGGGTGACCCGCGGGACAGTGCCACAGAGATCAGACCGCCGCCCTGGAGGTTGAGGTGCGAAGGCCGCCTAGCGGCCTGAGCCTCGAAACCCCTGGGGCGGTAAGGGTGAAACGGTGGTGTAAGAGACCACCAGCGGTTCGGGTGACCGGACCGGCTCGGTAAACCCCACCCGGAGCAAGGTCAAGAAGCTCGGCGCCACCCGAATTCTGGGAGGCGCCGGGCGCGCGTGCGACTGAGGGCGGCCCGCCCGAGCACGCGGGTAGACCGCTGGAGGCGGCCGGCAACGGTCGTCGTAGATGGATGGTCGCCCCCGCCGTGCGGCGGGACAGAACCCGGCCTACAGGCCAGCCCATCCCCATCCGGGCCGAGCAGGGCGAGTGGTCCCGGCCGCCCCCCGTGCGCCAGGACCACTCCGCAGGTCGGCCCGTGGACTCTCACGATGGAAACCCTGCGCCCAGCACTCCCTGCTGTGGCGGACCGTAACACCGGGCGGGGACAGGAATGCTCCCCCAACTGGGTGAGTGACCTGTCCTGACTAGCGTACTAACTACATCTATTTAGTGGTCTATCATGAGGCTGAAGGAGGGTGCCCCATGGACCACGTCACGAACCGTCAGACCGCGCCGGCCCCGGCACCGCCGATGCCGTTGTTCGACGTCGTCGCCTTCGGCTGCCTCACCCTGTTGGCCCTGACCGAACGCTTCGAGGCGCTCCCCGCCGCAGTGGCTGCGCTGGGGTCGGCGCGCTACATCCTGAGCCAGCCGCCACACGGGGAGACCGGCCAGCACCCGCCGTTGTAGTCACGGGACCTCAGGCCCCCGGCGCAAGTCCCGTCATTGAAGGGCGAACCGAACCGCGCGTTTCGCCGGGTCGGCAGTCGCCAGGGTCACGGTCACGTTCTCCCCCAGCGGCAGCTCCGACGCGCCTTCCACCCGGGCCTCGATCGCCGGGTCCTGCACGGTCACGGTGCCACGGCGGCGGTCGTCGTCCTCGAGCTCCACCACGACGGCCGGGAACGACTCCCCCACGCGGTGCTGCAGCAGCAGCGACTCCACGAGGTCGAGGACGGCGGCTTCGTAGCGGTTGCCACGGTGAGCCGACTCGCGCAACGTGTCCGGCAGGCCCGGCAGCTTCTCGTGCACCCAGCCGGGCACCTCGTCGCCGGCGCACAGCGCCAGGCAGACCTCACCGGCGTAGCGGTCACCGAGCCGTCGAAGCGGTGCCGTGACGTGGGCGTACTCCGAGGCGAGCGCTGCGTGCTCGGGGTCCTCGGGGACCTCGCCGTCGAACGCGACGTACCCGCTTCCCCGCAGCAGCCGCGTGCACGCGACGATCATCGCCGCATGCTGGGGGGAGCCGGCGTCGAGGGAGCGGATGAAGTCGGGGTAGAGCTGCTCCGCGGGCCACTCGATGCCGAGGGCGCGGGCAGTGCGGTGCAGCCGCTTGATGTCCCGCGGGTCCGGCTCCGGGAGGGTGCGGAGGATGCCGACCCGGGCGTAGACCATCAGGGACGCGGCGGCGAAGCCGGTCAGCAGCGAGATCTGGGCGTTCCACTGCTCGACCGGAAGCAGCGAGCGGAACCGCAGGGACACGATGTCGCCATCGATCTCCACCTCCTGCTCCGGCAGCGGCAGCGAGACCCCGCCGCGGGCCGCTTCGCGGGCCAGTCGCAGCTCCCCGACCTCCTTCAGCAGCTGAAGCGACTCCGAGGCGGAGCCGTCGTCGATCCGCTGCTGCGCGGTGGTGTAGTCGAGCTGCTCCCGCGACCGGACCCGGGCCCGCTCCACCTCGACCTCGGTGCCCTCACCGGTCTCGTCGACGCGGATCGTCCAGAGCAGAGCGGGCCGCTCCTGGTCGGGTAGCAGCGACCCGGCGTCCTCGGAGATCACGGGAGGGTGGAGCGGCACCTTCGACTCGGCACCGTAGAGCGTCTCACCGCGGCTGTGCGCCTCGACGTCGACGGGTCCGCCCGGCTCCACGAACGCACCGACGTCCGCGATGGCGTAGTGGACGACGAACCCCTTCCCGTCGCGCTCGATGTGGAGGGCCTGGTCGAGATCGCGCGCTCCGACGGGGTCGATGGTGACCAGCTCGAGGTCGGTGCGGTCGAGCTCAGGCAGTCGTGGCGCGGACGCGGCTCGCTCGGCGGCCTCCTCCACCTCGGCGGGGAAGCCGGGGTCGATCGCCAGCTCCTCCTGGATCGCCTGGACGCCCTTCGCCAGCTGCTCGGCCACCGCTCCGTGCGCCGACCGGACCCGGACCACCCGACTGCTCGCCATTCCGAGAGCCTATCTTTGCCCGCGTGCTGATCCTGCTGCCACCGAGCGAGGGCAAGTCCGCTCCGACCCGCGGGAAGCCGCTCGACCTCGACCGGCTCGGGCACCCGTCCCTCACCACGACCCGGCGAACCGTCCTCGACGCACTGGCCTCGGCAAGCGAGCGCGCCGACGCGGCTGACCTGCTCGGAATCGGCCACACCCAGCTCGACCTGCTGGAGCGCAACCGCACTCTGGCCACCGCTCCGACGGCGCGGGCGGACCGGATCTACACCGGGGTCCTGTACGACGCCCTCGACCTCGGCGCGCTCAGCCCGGGAGGTCGCCGACGGGCCGGCCACCGGGTTGCGATCACGTCCGCACTCTTCGGACTGGTCCGCCCCGGCGACCGGATCCCGGCCTACCGGCTCTCAGGCGACGCCACGCTCCCCGGCCTCGGCCCGGTCGCCGGTGCGTGGCGCGTGGTCCTGGGCGAGGCGGTCCGTGCGGCCCTCGGCACGGGACTGCTGATGGACCTGCGCTCCACGACGTACGCCGCGTTCTGGCGTGCGCCGGCAGACCTGGCCCGGCGCACCGCGACCGTGCGCGTGCTCCACGAGGCGGACGGCACGCGATCGGTGGTCAGCCACTTCAACAAGGCGACCAAGGGACGGATCGTCCGATCACTGCTGGAGGACGGTGGGGACCCGCGGACACCTGCCGCGCTGGCCCGACTCCTGGCCGACCTGGGGTGGCACGTCGAGACCGGCCCCGCCACGGCGCAGGGCACTCGGCTCGATGTCGTGGTCAGTCAGGTCTGACCGCGAACCCGCCGAGGCGGGCCGTCACCACCCGCCGTGGTCGAGGAAGGCCGGCTGCGGTGGAGGCAGCGCGTTGAGCAGTCGCACGGTGGCCGGCGGCCCCGGCTGGTCGGGATCGCGGAACGACAGCACCGTGACCGATCCCGGCGTCAGCTGGAGCCGGAACTGCGACGCGGTCGGAGCCTCGAGCGCGTGAGTGACCAACGTCTTGATCGGCGTGACATGGCTGACGACCACCACCGTCTGCCCGCGGTACGCCGTGAGCAACCGGTCGAGGCCGGCGAGCACCCGTTCCTCGACGGACCGGAACGACTCGCCGGTGCCGCCCGGGCGGGCGTCGACCGACTCGAACCACGCGAGCAGCTCGTCGCGGTTCTGCTCCCCCACCTCGTCAAAGGTGAGCCCCTCCCACGCACCGAACTCCATCTCGGCGAAACTCGGTTCCTCGACCACCGGCACGCCCCACGCCTCGCCGAGCAGCTCGGCGGACTCCCGCGTCCGGCGTACCGGCGAGGTGACGACGGCCGCGGCCCGGTCGCGCAACGGCGAGAGCCACTCTGCGACCAACCCGATCTGGGCCCGACCCTCCTCCGACAGCGCCGGGTTGTGGCCGCCCAGTCCCCCGGAGAAGCGGCGGCCGGTCGTGTACTCCGTCACGCCGTGCCGGACGAGCACCACGGTGGTGGGCTCCGGTGGCTCGTCGGTCACAGACCGCTCTCGGAGGTGCGGACCAGGATCCGCTGGCACTCCTCGCAGCGAATGACCTCGTCGACCCCGGCCGCGCGGATCGTCGCCAGCTCGGCTGGATCGACCGTGAGGCGGCAGCCTCCGCACTCGCCGGCGCGCAGCGGGGCGGCCCCGACGCCACCCTTGCTCTCCCGGAGCTTGTCGTAGAGGGCCAGCAGGTCGGCGGGCAGACCGTCGGCGAGCGGGGACCGTTCCGCTGCGATGTCGCGCAGCTGCTCGTCGAGGACGGCTGACCGCTCGTCACGTGACTTGACGAGGGTCGCCAGCCGCTCCTCGGACGCCGTCAGCTGCGCGACCAACGAGTCGTGTGCCTGCTGCGCCTCCTCCAGCCGCTCCATCACCTCGAGCTCCTGGTCCTCCAGGGACGTGATGCGTCGGTCGAGCGACTCGAGCTCGTGGAGCATCCGCTGGAGGTCCTTGGGGTTGCTGATGACGCCTTGGTCGACCCGCTCCTGGTCGCGGGTGCGACGCGCGCGCGCGGACTCCACGTCGGCGTCGATCTTGGCTTGCTCGGAGGACAGCTCCTCCACCAGCAGCTCGGCCTCGCGGACCCTGCTCGCCAGCTCGGCGCGCTGGGGCTCGAGGGCCTCGATCTCGGCGAGCTCGGGCAGGGTGCGCCGCTGGTGTCGCAGCTGGTCCGCCTTCGCATCGAGCTCCTGGAGGTCGAGCAGCCTCAGTTGGGCGAACGGGTCGGCTTTCAGCGTTGCTCCTCAGGTCCGGAACTGCCAGGGGTCGGTGTTCAGCGTGCTGACACGGGTCTCCACCGTATCCCCCAGGGCCCCGGCCAACCTCGCCGAGACCACCGGCAGCCACGTCCACTCCGCCGCCCAATGGGCGACGTCGACCAAGGCAGGCCCCCCGTGCTCCAGGAACTCAGCAGCCCGGTGGTGGCGAAGGTCGCTGGTCACGTAGACGTCCGCGTCGCCCGCCAACACGGTGTCGAGCAAGAAGTCACCGGCCCCGCCGCACACCGCCACCCGGCGGACCGACCGGTCCGGATCGCCTGCGACGCGGACGCCGTGCGCCGTCTCAGGCAGCGACGCAGCGACCGACGCGGCGAACTCACGGAGGCTGGTGGGCGCGACCGAGCCGATCCGACCGGTGCCGGTGGCCGCACCGCCGGGGTCGGCGAGCTCCACCACGTCGTACGCCGGCTCCTCGTAGGGATGGACCTCGAGCATCGCGCCGACGACGTGCGTCCGGAGGTGGCGCGGCAGCACCACCTCGACCCGCACCTCGTCGACGAGCTCGACCCGCCCGACCTCGCCGATCGACGGGCTGGCGCCGTCGCGCGGGCGGAAGCGGCCCTCTCCCGGTGTCGAGAAGGATGCGTGGTCGTAGTCGCCGATCCGGCCCGCCCCCGCCATGGCGAGCGCGTCGCGGACCCGGTCGGCGTCCGGCACCGGCACGAACACGGTGAGCTTGTCGGTGGGTGGTGCAGGCGCGGGCAGCAGCGGCTCGACCTCGGCGAGCCCGAGCGCGGCAGCCATCGCTTCGGACACCCCACCGACCGCCTGGTCGGCGTTGGTGTGTGCGGTCAGCAGCGCGCACCCGGCGCCGAGCAGCGTGTGCAGGGTCCGACCCTTGGGGGTCGTGGCGGCGACCCCGTGCACCGGTGTCAGGAAGAGGGGGTGGTGGACGAGCAGCAGGTCGGCTCCCCACTCGACGGCTTCGCGCGCGACTTCCGGCGTCGGGTCGACCGCACACAGCACCTTCTCGACCGACGCCTCCGGGTCTCCCGCCACCAGTCCGACCGCGTCCCAGGAGTCCGCAGTGGCGGGCGGGTACCAGCCGTGGATCAGGTCGACGACGTCCTTCAGGGTCGGCACAGCCCGGAGGCTACCGGGCCGCGGTCGCCTAGCATCGCTGAACGTGGACCTGTCACTGGAGCCGATCACCTCCGACAACTGGCGAGAGGTCGCGGATCTCGCTCCACGCGACGACCAGCGCCGGTTCGTCTACGCCCTGGCCGCCCGCTACCTGCTGCTCGGCATGCTCGAGGACACCTGGCACAACCTGGGCGCCTTCGAGGACGGGACGGCGGTGGCGCACGTCATGTACGGCACCGACCCCGAGGACGGGTCGCAGTGGATCGGTGGGCTTCTCGTCGACGCGGCCCACCAGGGTCGCGGCGTCGGGCGGCGGGTCGTGGCGCTCCTGATCGAGCGTCTGCGTGAGCAGCCGGGTCCGATCCGGATGTCGTACCACCCCGACAACGAGGCGAGCCGTGCGCTCTTCGCCGGCCTCGGCTTCGTCGAGACGGGCGAGATGGCCGATGACGAGCGGATCATGGAGCTGAGCTGAATCGCGCAGCCATCGACCTGTGGCCTCACACCAGGTGGTCGATCGGCCACCGCTGCCCGGTGCTGCTGTCGACCAGCGCGACCCGGTCCGCGATCGCCTTGAGCGGCAGCACGTCGTAAGCCACGGCCGCCACCTCCCCCAGCTGGTCGCGCCGTGCCCTGGTGGCAAGGCTCGCGTGCGGGATCCAGTGACCGGGGACATAGTGGAGGTGCAGGTCCGCACCGGTCGCGGTGACGGCGTCCACGACTCGCTGGTGTCGTTCGACGAGTGCCGCGGAGACGGCGGCGACCAGGGCGGACCGCCCACGCCGGAACCCCACGACCGCGTCGAAGTGGAGCGCCAGCGGTGGCGCAGCCGGCAGCTGCTCGATGGCTTCGCGGACCTTCTCCACGTCGTACTCACGCAGGACGGAGTACGACAGGTGTGGGACGTGCCGGCGGTGCGTGTGCGTCAGGAGCGTGGGGATCCCGCGTTCCTCCAGGGCGTGCCACACGGCGACGAGCCGCTGCTCGGAGCGCACATCGAAGAGCAGGCAGACGGCCAGGGCCATGTCGCGGTCAGTTGACCTGCCGCTCGTACCCTTCCCAGTACCGCGCCCGGAGCTTGAACTTCTGGAGCTTGCCGGTCGCGGTCCGCGCCAGCTCGTCGCGGAACTCGACCGAGGTCGGCGCCTTGTAACCGGCCGCCCGCTCCTTGCACCACGCGATCAGCTCCTGCTCGGTGACCTCGGCTCCGTCGCCGAGCACGACGAGCGCCTTGATGGTCTCGCCCCACTTCTCGCTCGGGACGCCGATCACGGCCACCTCGGCCACCGCCGGGTGGGAGAAGAGCACGTCCTCGACCTCGATACTGCTCACGTTCTCGCCACCTGTGATGATCACGTCCTTCTTACGGTCCTGGATCGTGACATAGCCGTCGTCCCCGATCACCGCGCCGTCGCCGGTGTGGAACCAGCCGCCGCGAAGCGCCGCCGCCGACTCCTCCGGCTGCTCCCAGTACCCCTCGAGCACCACGTTGGAGCGGGCCAACAGCTCACCGGTCCCCTCCCCCTCCTGCTCGACGGCGAGCCGTACGCCGAGCGCAGGCGCGCCGGCCCGGACCAGCTTCTGCGCCCGCTCCTCGCCGGTGAGGACGTCCCACTCCGCCCGGCTCCGGTTGATCGTCAGCAGCGGCGAGGTCTCCGTCAGACCGTAGATCTGCACGAACTCCCAACCGAGCTCCTCCTCCACCCGCGCCACGGTCCTGGTGGGCGGCGGCGCGCCCGCCATGATGATCCGGACCCGGTCGCGGCCGGGGATCTCGCCCTCCCAGGTCTGCGCCGCGTCCAGCACGGCAGCTGCGACCGCGGGCGCGGCGCACATCACGGTCACCCCGTGCCGCTCGACCCGGCGCAGGATCTCGGTGCCGTCGACCTTGCGGAGCACCACCTGCGGCACGCCCAGGCCCGTCATGGTGAACGGCATGCCCCAACCGTTCGCGTGGAACATCGGGAGCGTGTGGAGGTACACGTCCCGGTCGCTGACTCCGGCGTGCAGCCCGAACGTGACCGAGTTGACCCAGATGTTGCGGTGCGTGATCTGGACGCCCTTGGGTCGCGCGGTGGTCCCCGACGTGTAGTTGATGCAGGCGGTGGCGTTCTCGTCGGGGTCCCACGGCTCGGGCTCGGCGCCACGGCTCTCGGGGCTGGGCCCGAACAGATGATCGTCGTCGCCCAGCACGAAGCGGTGCTCGGCGTTCACGTCCTGCAACGTGTCGTCGAGTTCGGGGTCGACGTAGAGGACCCGAGCGCCGGAGTGCTGCACGATGTAGCGCACCTCGTCGGGCCGGAGCCGGAAGTTCACCGGCACCAGCACCCGGCCGTACCCGGCAACCCCGAAGAACGAGGTGAGCAACCGGGCGCTGTTGTGGGACACGACGGCGACCCGGTCACCCGGGCCGATCCCGAGCGAGTCCAGGTGCGCGGCCTGCCGCGCTGCCAGCGCAGCCAGCTCGGCGTACCGCACCTCGCCGAGGGAGGCGGCGGGTTGGTCCGGCTCGTCGATCACGCCGACCCGTTCGCCGTACACCAGTCGGGCGCGCTCGAGGAAGTCGGAGATGCTGAAGGGGACGATCATGGGCTCCTCCTCATCGGGGACTCTGCTCACCCTAGACACCGCGACGCCGGCACACCGACGGTCGACCGGTCGTTGATGAGAGGGCTCTCATGATCGACTCATGTCCGTGCCACCCTGAGCGGCCAGCATGTCACCATGAGTCGTGTGTGGAAGCTCGCCATCCCGGTTGCGGCCCTGGTCGCCGTGCTCGGGTACGCCGCGACCTCCTTGGCCGCGTCCGACCTGGACGACATGAAGCCGCGCGAAACCATCGTCATCGACGATGGGGCGGACCAGCAGCGCTCCCAGGAAGGCGGCCGCGGCCGCCCGGGCGAGAAGGGCGGCGACGACCGTGGAGGCGACGGGCGCTCCGGAGAACTCGACGACGACGACGACATCGACGTCATCCAGCCCGAGGTCGACGACCTCGACGACGACGACGGGGACGACGACGACGGGGACGACGACGACCAGGACGACGACGACGGCTGAGCGTCCCGCTCGTCCCGGGCTCACCGTCCGGGCCCGGATCACGGCGACCATCGCCGTCCTGCTGCTGGTCGCGCTGTCCGGTGCCGGCGTCATCGTGTACGCGATCGCCTACAGCAACGGGAACGAGACCACCCTGAACGAGATCGAGCAGGAGTTCGACGAGCTGGACGCCTTCCTGAGGCGGTACCCCGAGCCCGTGGCCGGCCAGCCGCCCGACACCCTCGAGGACCGGCTCCGAGGCTTCCTTCGGAACAACGTGCCCGACGAGCAAGAGATCCTGGTCGGCTGGGTCAACGACAGACCAGAGCACGGGATCGCCGGTGACGACGTCGAGGATGTCGCCGGTTCACTGGCGACGAATCCGGACTTCCTCCGAGCCACGCGCAGCGTCGTCGAGGGCCGTGCCCCCTCGGCGCGCTTCGACCTACCGTCGTACGGCGAGGTCGTGGTGGCGTCGCAGAACCTGCAGCAGGGTGACGCCGAAGGCGCTCTCGTGGTCGTCACGTTCATGGACCTGCGGCGAGCCGACCTGGTCTCGACCATGCGGACCTACGCCGTGGTCGCCCTGTTCTCCCTCCTGGCCATCACCGGGCTGGCGGCCTGGCAGTCCGGTCGGCTGCTCGCCCCCCTCCGCGTTCTCCGAGACACGGCGGAAGACATCTCGGAATCGGACCTGTCGATGCGATTGCCCGAGGTGGGGAACGACGACATCTCGGCGCTCACGAGAACGTTCAACGCGATGTTGGCCCGGCTGGAGTCCGCGTTCGTCGGGCAGCGGCAGTTCCTCGACGACGCCGGTCACGAGCTCAAGACGCCGCTGACCGTGTTGCGAGGCCACCTCGAGCTGCTCGACCCCACCGATGAGCAGGAAGTCGCGGAGACCCGCGAGCTGCTGCTGGACGAGATCGACCGGATGTCCCGCCTCGTCGGTGACCTGATCCTGCTGGCCAAGCACGACCGGCCGGACTTCCTCACCCCGACCGCGGTGTCGGTAGAGCGACTCACCCACACGCTGTACGCAAAGGCGCGGGCACTCGCCGAGCGCGAGTGGGCTCTCGAAGGGGTCGGCGAGGGGATCGCACACCTCGACGAGCAGCGGATCACCCAAGCGGTGCTGCAGCTCGCGGACAACGCCGTCAAGCACACCACGGACGGCGGCCGGGTCGGGATCGGCTCGCGGGTCGAGGAGGGGCTGGTGTCGCTGTGGGTGAGCGACACCGGACCGGGCGTACCACCCGAGATGCGAAGCCACATCTTCGAGCGCTTCGGTCGCGCAGACGTCGTACCCGGTGACGAGGGGTTCGGCCTGGGGCTGTCGATCGTGAAGGCGATCGTCGAGGCTCACGGCGGGATCGTCCGGATCGACGACGCCGAGCCGCAGGGCGCGGTCTTCACCATCGAACTGGAGCAGGAGCCCCGATGGCACGCATCCTGATCGTCGAGGACGAGCAACGCATCGCGTCGTTCGTCGCGAAGGGACTTCGCGCCGAGGGCCACGCGACCACGGTGGTCGCTGACGGCCACGACGGCCTCGACCATGCGTTGAGCGGCGAGTACGACCTGATGGTGCTGGACATCGGACTCCCCCGCCTCGACGGCTTCGAGGTGCTCGACCAGCTACGCGCCCAAGGCTCCCGGATGCCGGTGATCGTGCTGACCGCGCGCGACTCCGTGACAGACACGGTCAGCGCCCTGGAGGGCGGCGCCGATGACTACATGCCCAAGCCGTTCCGGTTCGCCGAGCTTCTCGCGCGCGTGCGGCTGCGGCTCCGGCAGGCCAACGAGGGAGACGGCAGCGGGGTTCGCGACATGCTGTCGGCCGGTGGCGTGCGGCTCGACCTCCGCACCCGCCGCGCGACGGTCGGCGGCGGCAAGGAGCTCGACCTGTCGGCCCGCGAGTTCATGCTGGCCGAGATCTTCATGCTCAACGCCGGCCAGGTGCTCTCCCGCGAGCAGCTGCTCGACCACGTGTGGGGACTCGACTTCGACCCGGGCTCCAACGTCGTCGACGTGTACGTCGGGTACCTGCGCAAGAAGTTCGGTGCGGCGGCCATCAGCACGGTGCGCGGCATGGGCTACCGCTTCAACACCTGACCTCCTCCTGACAGACCCCGGGCGCGTCACCGCCCCCGACCCGGGGGGTGGTCGGGGGTGGTGCGCCGGGGGGTCTGGCCGCCAGCGCTCAGTCGTCGCGAGAGGCGCCGGCGGTGGCGTCGTTGGTGGGTCCCTGGGTGACGTCGTTGGTCACGCCGTTCGTGACGCCGTTCGTCACGTCGTTGGTCACGCCGTTCGTCACGTCGTTGGTCACGCCGTTGGTCACGTCGCCCCTGGTCGCGTCGCGGGTGGCGTTCGTCGGGCCGTTGGTCGTGTTGGTCGGGCCGTTGGTCGGGTTGGTGGGGCCGTTGGTCGCGCTGTTGGTCGGGTCGGTCGGGTCGTTTCCGTCCAGGTCGTCGACGACGGTGGTCAGCACAGGCGTGTCCTCGTCCCGCTTCACGTCGACATCGTCGGCCGCGAACGCCGAGGCGATCGGCAGCGCGAGGAGGCTCACGACAGCGACGCCCGCCACGGCGGTGGCGCTGATGGTGATCTTCCGCATGGTTCCGTCTCCTTGTGTCTCAGATGTCGGCTTCGGGACCAGCCTCCAGTGCTCCGGTGAGGCCTCCGTGAGTCGAAGATGAGAGGTTCCTCATGAGCAGCAGTCAGCCGCGCACCTTGAACGTCAGCTTCGGGGCGGGCAGACCGGCGAGGACCGGCTCGAACGCGTCGACAACGTCCGACGGCAGCGGACGTTTGGCGGGGTCCTTGTCGAGGCACGCCGCGATCACCTCGCGGACCGGTCCGGGCACGTCGTCTGGCAGGTCGTAGGGCTCGTCGACGACCTGGGGGAAGCGCCCCGCGAGCTCTTCGGCGTCCTCAGAGCCCTTGTCGAAGGCGCGGTACCCGGCGACTGCGTGGAACAGCGTCGCACCGAGCCCCCAGACGTCACTGGGAAAGCCGGGCGGGCCGAAGGTGTCCGGGTCGGCCTGCTCCGGGGACATGTAGTAGTCGGTGCCGAGCTGCCTGCTCCGGGCAGCGTCCGCCGAGGGGCGGGCGATCGACAGGTCGATCAGCCGGGCCGGCGCCGCCATGATCACGTTGCTGGGCTTGATGTCGAGGTGGAGCAGGTCGACGCCGCGGAGGTAGTGGAGCGCCGCCGCGACCTCGATCGCCAGCGGCAGGTACTGCTGCTCCTGGAGCCGGCCGTGCCGCCGGATCAACGACGACAGCCGTGGACCCTCGATGTGCTGCAGGACCACGTGCGGCCGCTCGTTCTCGAGGTCGAAGCGCAGACCTCGTACGACGGACGGGTGGTTGACCAGGGCGAGCGCCTCGACCTCGCGACGGAGTCCGCGCAGGGTGTGGTCGTCGTGCACCTGGTCGGGCCGGACCACCTTCGCGACGACCGCCACGTAGGTGATCTCGTCGAAGGCCAGGAAGACCTCGTAGGCATACCCACCCCCGAGCCGCCGCAGGACGGTCAGCTCGGGGGTGATGCGGTCACCTTCTGCCAGGTGCCAGCTGTGGGACTCGCTCACGTCTTCAGCCTAGGCCGCTCAGCGACGCGTGTCGTTGCGCGAGCGGTCGTTGGTCCGGTTGGCCGAGTGGTCGCGGGTCTTGTCGCCGCCGTCACGGGTCCAGTCGCGGGTCTTGTCTCCGCGGCTGCGGTCACGGTCGCGGCTGACCTTGGTGTGGCGGCTGTTGGTCTTGTCGTTGCTGTTGACACCGCTGGTGTAACGCGACCTGGTGTTGGTGTTGTCGGCCTTGAAGTTCACGTTGGAACCGGCGGCCGGGTCCATCTCGTCGTCGTCGGCGACCATGACCAGGTCGGGGGTGTCGTCGTCGTTCCGCTTGATCTTGACGTCGTCCGCGGCGAACGCCGAGGAGATCGGCAGGGCCAGCAGGCCGGTGGTCACGAGACCGGCGAACGCGGCGGCGGGGAGGTTGAGGGTGGAGCGCTTCATGATGTTCCTCTCGATGCTGTCGGGGGGTTCCCTTGCTCGAGAAGAACCGTCTCGCCCAGCGGTGAGCCGAGCATGAGGGCCGGATGAGACCACTCTTAGCCGGTCCCCGGAGCCGTGGTGACGGCTCCGGGGCCGATCTCACCGTGGCAGCCGGGTCGGCCACGCGGCCTCTGTCACCTCCGCCCCGCGGACGTCCACGACCAGCCGGGCGCGCGGAGACCCCTTCGGCGCCAACCGGTACCGGCCGGCCGGAAGGTGCGGGAACACCAGGGACGGCACGCTGCCTCGCTCCACGGGGCGGTCAACGACTGCCACGTGCGGCAGGTGGGTCTCGGTGGGGCGTGGGCCGTCCTGCCAGATCTCGACCTCCTGGTCCAGCAGCTCGCGTGGCATCTGCACCACCAGAGCCCCGACGTCACCCCCGATGTCGAGCAGCACCATGCCCTGTCCGGCGTGCGGGTTCTCCACGTCGTGGGCGTGCTCGCGCGCGCTCATGACGCCTTCGTCGTTCCCGGCTTGGTCTGGTAGCCACCACCCGGCAGGCCGAGGTACGGGAACGAGTCGGTGATCGGGGCGTTGGTGTCCTTCGTGCCGTCCGTCACCGCGCTCGCCGCACCGTCCGGTTTGAAGGTCGGGTCGACGAGCGGGATCGTCAGACCCGCGATGGCGCGCAGCTCGATGGTGACGACGTCGTCCCCGAGGCGTCGGCCGTTGGGGAAGCCCGCCGCGTCACCCGCGACCAGCCCCAGCGGGTTCTCCTTCTTCGCCGGCGGGACGGCGACGTTCAGCCGGAGCATGTCGGCCGGCGTCGCGCCGTTGAAGTTCTGGAACCCCGGCACCACGCCCGCCGGGATCCCGGTGAGGAGGATCGCGTGGAGGTCGGCCCGCGGCTTGTCATAGGCGGCCAGGTTCGGGAAGACACCCGGGTAGAGCACGGGCAGCAACGTCTGCAGCTCGGGTCTGAGGACGTACTTCTCGTACTTCTTGTCGAAGCGCGGCTCCCGGTAGTTCCACACGTCCTTCTCCGCCATCGGTACGACGACCTCGTTGAACAGCGGGTTGCCCAGTCGCGATACCTGCACCCACGGGCCGATGCCCTCGAAGCGGCCGGTGTCGGGGTCGAACATCCGGTTCTTGCGGCGGTTCGCCGTCGCCCACACCCCGATCACCGAACGCGGGTCGTCGACCGACGACGGCTTGCTCCCATCCCGCGTGAGGTCGCGGATCGGCACCTGCAGCACGATCGAGTGCACGTTGTAGGACTGCACCGCGTTGACGCCGTTCATCGCCGGAAGCGAGATCAGGTGCGCCTCGTTGAAGGGACGGAGCCCGGCGAGGTCGAACACCGACCCGAGGTCCACGTGGAAGGCGTCGGCCCGTTGGCCGGCGAACACCTTCCGCCCACCTCCGAGGTCGTTGATCGCCTGGCGGGACAGTGCCGCGTAGTCGGGCGTGCTCCGCTTGCCGACGTTGACCGGCGGGCACGGAAGGTTCGAGCCCAGCACCCGGCTGGTCCCATTTTTGATCCGTGTCACCTTGTAGTATTGCGGCCGGTTCCAGGTCTCGTCGCCGATGTCGTTGATGGGACCGGTGTTGTAGAGGAACGTGGCCTTGTTTCGCACCTTGGTCTGGAACTCGAAGCGGTAGATGATGTCCGACGCTCCGGTCCCGGCGTTGTCGATGTGGATCTCGTAGCGCACGTCGTCGCCGAACTCGTAGAAGTTCGGACCGCCGTCGGGCTTCTGGAGCGGGATGAAGTTCGCGATCAAGGTGATCGTGTCGGGCCGGTCAGGGCTCCGGAAGGCGTACGTGTCGGTGTTGTCGGCCACCGGGTCCTTCGAGATCTCGGGTGCTTCGCGGTGGGAGGACATCACTGACCTCCTGCCGCGTTGAGGAGCCGGGCGACGAGGTCGCGGTCCTGGACGACGACCTCGCGCTCCCCCACGAGCAACCGGATCTCGGCGCGGCGGTGGTTGGGGACGTAGGCGAGCACCTGCTCGCGCGCGGCCCGCTCTCCTGGCCGCGCCTGTGCGACACCTGCGATCCCGAGGGTGCCTGCGGCGGCGACACCGACCCCGGTAGCCGCCAGGAACTTCCTTCTGCTCGTCTCTGTCATGTCATCCCTCCCAGTGAGCACGCGGCTCGGACGAGCCGCGTCACCTGGCCTTCGGAGCGGGATTCAGAGACGGATTGGTCGCACGTGCGCGTTTCTGGGACCAGTGGAGAGCGGCTCAGCGCCGCCAGGCGGCACGACGGGAGCCGTTCGCCTCAGGCGAGGCGGTCTGCGCCCACACCCGTCGCCAGGTGGCGACGTCGGGACCCGATGGGTCCGGGATCGAGCCGGCGGCGGAGCGCCGCCGAGCCTCCCACCAGGTGGTCGACTCCTCGTCCAGCAGGGTGGCGACCGCGTCGCGGATCTTGGGCGCGAAGGTGCGCGGCGACTCGCCGGGCTCGGGACGCAGCGGCTCGCCGAACCTGATCGTGAGCTGTCGGCGCCCCGGGCTGGGCCAGTTCTGCCCGCGTGGCATCGCCGCGAACGTGCCGCGGTGGGCGATGGGGACGACCGGCACGCCGTGCTCGCACGCGAGGTACGCCGCGCCCAGCCGGAACCGGCCGGTCCAGCCGTCCTGCGAGCGCGTGCCCTCCGGGAACACCACGAGGCTCCAGCCGTCGGCCAGCACCTCGCCGGGCGTCGCGGACATCGCGCCCCCGCGTCGGTCGATCGGGAACGTGTTGAACAGCAGTGCCGAGCCGACCGCCCGCCACCAGGTGTCGAAGAAGTAGTCGGCCGCAGCCGCCACCGCCGTACGACGCCGCCACTCGTCGGGCAGCGAGAGCAGGATCAGCGGGGTGTCGAGGTGGGAGGCGTGGTTGGCCACGAAGATCACGGGCCCCTCGGTCCGGGAGAGGATGTCGACCCCCTCGACGCGGGTGCGGACCTGGGAGCGGAACACCGGCTCGAGCCCCGCCTTCTGCGCGACCTCGCGCGCCACGCGCCCCGGGCGGCGGCGCGCCCAGTCGGTACCGAAGACGGTCTGCTCGACCGGCTCCACCCACGGCTCGGCGGACCGCGGCACCAGGGGTCGACGACCCCAGCGCCAGCCGCGGGCGACCTTGCGGACGTCCTCGACGCCGTCACGGACCACGTGCCTCCCCGTAGCCATCGTGCTCACACCTTCACGTCGGCGATCAGGTGCGGCGGGTTGTGCAAGTAGGTGATCGACGGAGAGGACCCCACGGTGTCGGAGGCCATCTCGAGCGCGTCGCCCAGCGTGGTGGCGGCGCGGAACCCGAGCCGCGAGGCGACCTTGCGGTCTGCGCCGACCCAGATCACGTCGTCGACGTGGTCCATCGCGTGCGCCGCCCAGTACCACATGTAGAACGGGTGGACCCCGTGGTAGGCGTGCGAGGTGCGGTACAGGTGGATGTACCAGGGGTCGGTCGCGAACTGCTGCTCGTACTTCTCTCCGATCACGACCGGGTCGGTCGTCTCGGCCAGGACCTCTTCGTAGAAGTCGACGTACGACGGATGGCGCAGCTGGTCGAAGCCCTCGTTGAGCGGGTGGTAGAGGATCACCGCACCGCCGCGACGCACGACGGGCTGGCCCCGGTACGAGTTGAAGTAGTAGCCGAGCCCCATGCAGGTGGCGAGGATCGGGTTCATCGTCGAGCTCACGTTGTACGGGCCGAGGTAGGGCACACCCATCACGAGCACGTCTGACTGCCCCTGCACCTCCACGAGCTGCTGCCGGTGCACGGTCGCGACGGTCCGCTCGTGCACCGCCTCGACCTCGCCGGCGTTGATGCCGGTCAGCCCGTAGGGCGCCCGGATGTCGTGGAACATCTTGTGGCGGAGGCGCCGCGGCGCCACGGACAGTCCGCGCCGAACCGCGAGCATCGACGCCTGGTCGCGCACCGACCACTCCCACTCCCGCTTCATGAGGAAGTCGTAGGGCGAGGGGAACACCCGGTTGTCGAGCGTGGTCTCGATCTGGAACACCTTCACGTGGTCCTTGATCAGCCGACCCATCCGCCAGGCCGAATGGTGCAGGTGGGACTTCGTGTGGTCCATGAAGGAGTGTGACCGCACCATCGTCTGCGCGTTGTGGTGGTGGCGAAGGCTCTTGTACGACGCCAGCCCGATCCCGACCGACTTGTGGCCGCCGTCCATGGCGACCAGGTTGACGTTGACGTACACGAGCAGGTCCGACTCCGCGGCCCGCTTGCTGATCTCGACGTCCTCGCCCTTGTCAGTGACCCCGAGATGGGCGAGGTTGTCGCGGTCCTCGGCGTCGAAGTTGTAGAGCTGGCCCTGTTGGTGGAACGAGCGGAAGACCCGCTCTCCGACGATGTGCTTGAGCTCCGCCGGAGTCATCCGCCGGTGGAGCGCGTTCGCCGCGATCAGCTCGACGTCGTCGACGCCGGCCTCCGCCGCGAGCGTCAGCACCTGCTCGATGATCCGCTGCCGGATGTCGGGCGCCCGCATCGGCGGGAGCGGGAGAGACAGGTCGTCGAACGCGATGGTCAGCCGCATGCCCGGCCGCAGCAGGGACGGGAGCGGCTCGGAGTCGACCGGGTTGAGCAGCGCCTCGCGGATCGCCTCCTCGACGTCGGGGACGGCGGGCAGCGACTCGGGCGGGTAGACCACCCGGGTGCCGAGCGGGAAGTCCTCCAGCCGGAAGCCCTGCCCCTCGTGGACCACCAGAGGCGGAGTGCGGTCGTCCACCTCGAGCACGAATCCGGGTCTGCTCATGTTGTTCCCACCTTGCCGTCTCGTCTGAGCTTGCTGGGTCTCGACGCGCTGCCGCGACCTCGTTCCTCGGTCGCGCCGCTTGCTCGACCTCCCCGGGCCCACGTCGGTCGTTCGTACCTCACGACCGACTGCCCGGTGAGAACGCAACCTTGACCGTGCCGAGGCGGCCGGCCGAGTGGGCGTGGTCGAGTGCTTCGCGCCAGCCGTGCAGCGGATAGCTCACCACCGACTTCGCCAGCTGTGCGACCGGGTCCCCGGCCACCAGGTCGGTCGCGACGGCGAACGCGGGCCGGTCGTCGGCACCGGGCTCGCGCTGCGCGGAGGCATAGGAGCCGACGATCTCGAGCTCCCGGAACCAGGCCGCGGAGAGGTCCGCCCGGGCGGGCATCCCGGAGAGCACCACCCGGCCGCCGGCGCGGGTGGAGTGCAGGGCGGTCTCCAGCGACCCGCGGCTGCCGACAGCGTCGATCGCGACGTCGACGCCGCCGAGCAGGTACGCCGGCGCGAGCTCGGGCGACAGCTGCAGGGCGCCGGTGGCCCGGCGTACTCGCCGCAGCGCCTCCTTGGGGGTCACGACCTCGGTGGCTCCGAAGTCACGCGCCAGCTCGCGCTGGTGCCCGTGCTTGGCGACGACCGTGATCTCTCCGGCCGCGGTCAGGCTGCGTAGCGCCAGCGTCACGAGCAGCCCCACCGAGCCGGCCCCGCTCACGAGCACCCGGTCGTTGGCGCCGATCCTGGCCGCCAGCGCAGTATGCACGGCGCAAGCCATCGGCTCGGTCAGCACCGCCTGCTCGTCCGAGTAGCCCTCCGGCACCGCGTGCAGCTGGCTGCGGTGGGCGACCAGGGTCTGCCCCCAGCCGCCACCGGTGTCGGCGCAGAACCCGGTCTGCAGGCCGGGCGAGAGGTGGCCGACGGTGATCCGGTCGCAGCGGTTGGTCGCTCCGGTGGCGCACCCGTCACAGGGCTCGACACCGCGGGCTGCGCAGGTCAGCACCGGGTCGACCACGACCCGGGTCCCCGCGGGCAGGTCCTCGCAGTCGTCGACCAGCTCGGCGACGACCTCGTGGCCGGGCACGAACGGCATCGACACGACCGCTGAGAAATAGAGGCTGGTCGTCCCTGACAGCGCGCCGAGGTCGGACCCGCAGATGCCCGAGAGTCGCGTGCGCAACCGTGCCCACCCCTCGCGCGCGACCTTGGGCTCGGTGATGGTGACCAGCCGCAGCGGTGCCGCGAAGCCGGACAGCATCCCCGGCAGCCGGTTGCCGGCCAGCTTCCCGGCCACGTGCCGGGGCCGGGAACGGAACATCTCGAGGGCGAGCATCATCAGCGCTCACCCGCCGGGTTGAGAACGCGCGGGGTGGCATCGGAGCTGGCCCAGTCGACGATCGGCCAGTGCTGCCGGCGGGCATGCCGGAACAGGGAGACGTCGGGGCGCACTGCGACCGGGTTGCCGACGGCCGCGAGCAGCGGCAGGTCCGAGTGGGAGTCGGCGTACCCGTAGGACGCGGCGAGGTCGATGCCGTGGTCGGCCGCCCAGGAACGCATCCAGGCTGCCCGCGACTCCCCCACCAGCGGTGAGGACGCGAGGAACCCGGTGCAGACCCCCCGGTCGTCAACGGCGAGCTCCGCGGACTCGATGTGGTCGAAAAGCGGGCGGAGCGGCCGCGTCAGCGGCTCGATCGCGCCGGTCACGAGCACGGTCGTGTGCCCGGCTGCGCGGTGCTCGCGGATCCGGCGGACGGCAGCCGGCGCCAGCCGGGCGAGCACGTGGTCGGTGAGCTCGGCGTCGGCCACGGCCTCGAGGTCGCTGAGCCGGGCGCCGGCGTACTGCCGGTAGACCGACCTGAGGAAGGCGCTGCGCTCCTTGCGCTCCGCCCGCACCAGGCCGGGCACCCGGGCGGCCATCCGCGCCAGCTCGGCCAGCCGGTCGGGCCCATCGAGCTCGGGCAGCCGCAGCCACAAGAACGTCTCGATGACGTTGGAGGACAACAGCGTGCCGTCCATGTCGAAGAACGCGCCGATCCTGCGGGCGGCGGCCGGGTCGTCGGCCGGCTTCAGCGCTCGAGGGGCGGTGCGACTCGGACGCTTGCGGGCAGCTCGCAGCTCGTCCATCCGGCGGATCGGGTCGGACACGGCCGGGCAGTGCACGTCCTGGAGGTAGTGACGCCAGTCCACGACCGAGGTATCGAACGCGAACGTCTCGCGGTCGGCCGCCGAGAGCGAGCGGTACAACGCCAGCGTCCGGTCGTCGGAGAACCGGAGCTCGGCTTGGGCGTACTCGCGGTAGAGGTCGAGGTAGCGCCGCAGGAACTCCAGCCGTCGTCCCTGCTGGTCGAGCTTGCGGGCCAGGTCTCGCACCCGCTCACTGCGCGGCGCACGCCCGATGACCTGGTCGGCGACCTTGTGCGCGCGCTCGCTGGTCGTCAGCAGTCGTTCCACGGCCTGGGCACCGGGGAACCGCCAGTCCGGCAGCCGGGCCGCGCCGCGGTCACCGGCCGCGAACGGGTGCTCGTCGAAGTACTGCCTGACGTTGTCGTAGAGGTTGCGGAACGTCAGCGGGTTGCGGGCGCCGGAGGAGACGTGGAAGTACGCCGGCGTGCCTGGTTCGGGCGGGCTCGCGAGCACCGCCACGATGGTGGCGACGACGTGGTCGACCGGGACGATGTCGACGGTCGTGTCAGCCGCCGCAGGGAACTCGGGCAGCTCGCCGCGACCGTAGGCGAGGATCAGCGGCTCGGCCATCTTGAAGCCCTCGATCCAGCCCGGGTGGGGCCGTTCGAGGGCCGACTCGATGATGCTCGGACGCACGATGCTGACGCGGTGCGGGCCGCCAGCGGCGTACTGCTCGACGACCCGCTCGCCCAACGCCTTGGTGAAGGTGTAGCAGTCGGTCCACCCGAGGCTGCGCGCCCGCTCGGTGCCGATCCGGACCAGCTCGTCCTTGACCCAGGCCTTGCGCGCCTCCTCGGTGGCCTCCGCCGCACTGAGCAGCCCAGCCCGGCCGTGCGCCCGCTCGGCGCGCTTGCGCTCCCGGGTGAGCAGCGCGGTCCCACGAGACCGGTGCTCGACCGCGTCGCGCTGCGACAGGCCCCAGCGCAGCTCGGTCTCGAGGTCGACGTCGTGCGGCACCGGAGCCTCCGGGATCGTGCCGCGACGCCGCCCGGCGACGTACGCCGTGGAGATGTGGACGTAATGGACGGCGGGTCCGGCCTCGCGGACCCGCGCCAGCAGGTCTCGCGTGCCCAGCACGTTGGTGCGGAACCCGTCGTCGACCGGCGGGTCGAAGGACACGTCGCCGGCACAGTGGACCACGGCATCGAGGTCGGCGGGCAGCGCCGGCACGTCAGCCAGGTCGCCCGGCAGGACGCTCACCCGGTCTCCCAGCAGCGCGTCGACGTCACCGGCAGCTGCGACCACGTCGGCGAAGATCGTCTTGCCGAGCAGGGTGCGCACCCGGTCCTCGGCCGACGTGGAGCCGCGGGGCCGCACCAGCAGCGTGACGTGCGTGCCCGCTACCTCCGACAGCAGCAGGTGCAGCAGCGCCTCGCCAACGAACCCGGTCACGCCGGTCAGCAGCAGCCGCTGCCCGTGCAGCCGATCGACGATCGACGTGGCCGGCGCGTCACCCGACCGTGCGCCGGTCTCCTCCGGCGCGCCTCCCGACTGGTGCTCCACGCGACCGATTCAACACTCCCTGCGACCCGGAGGTCACCCGGGGTCGGTAAACGGTCCGGTTCTGTGCGGGTCCACCGACGTGGGGTCGCGTGCGTGGGTGCGTCGGGACGGGATCGAACCGCCGACCGCTCGGGTGTAAACCGAGTGCTCTACCGCTGAGCTACCGACGCCTGGCAAGGGCGGGCACAGACTACGGGAGCCGACCGCTACGACGCTGATCGGCAGCGGTCGAGGGGAAAGAAAAAGTCGAGCCGCTGGCGTCTCGGGTCACCAGCGGCTCGACAGGAACGAGAATAGACACCCGATCCAAGGAAGTCGTCGTTTGTGGCCGAATTGTTGAAAACTTCTCATTCCCGGTCTAGACCACCTGGTTTCTGACGCTCCGCACCCGGCCACACCCCCGCTAGACCAGGGCGTGCAGCTGGCTCAGGTGCTCGTCGAGGTCGCGCCCGTCCGACCGCGGGGAGTGCACCGACCAGCGCAGCAGACCGTCGCGGTCCACGACGTACGACGAGCGGTGAGGCGCTCCCCGGTCCTCGTCGAACACCTCGTAGGTCCTGGTCACCTCGCCGTGCGGCCAGAAGTCGCTGAGCAGCGGGAAGTTGAGTCCGTCGGCGTCCGCGAAGGCTCGGAGCGTGTAGACCGGGTCGCACGAGATCGCGAGCACCTCGGTGTCGAACGTCATGAACTCCGCGAGCCGCTCTCGGATGCCCGCCATCTCCCCGGTGCACACGCCGGAGAACGCGAACGGGAAGAAGACGAGGGCGACCGCCTTCGTGCCGCGGTAGGCCGAGAGCGTGACGTCCTGGCCGAACTGGTCGCGGAGGGTGAAGTCGGGGGCGGGAGCGCCGAGGGTCAAGCCGGTCATGGTGAGCTCATCCTCCCACCCGGGTCCGATCAGCCGTCGGCGGCCTCGTCGAGCTCGGCGAGCTGGCGCTTGAGGACCTTCCCGGTGGCGTTGCGGGGCAGCTCGTCGACGAACACGATCTCGCGCGGCACCTTGTAGCGGGCCAGCTTCTCCTTGACCAGGTTCTTGAGCTCGTCCTCCCCCACGGTGCCGTCGCGGCGGACCACGAACGCCCGCAGCCGCTTGCCGAAGTCCTCGTCGTCGACCCCGATCGCCGCCACCTCGACGACGTCGTCGTGCCCCACCAGGCAGTCCTCGACCTCCTGCGGGAAGACGTTCTCACCGCCGGAGACGATCATCTCGTCGTCGCGACCCTCGACGTAGAGCCGACCGTCCTCTGCGAACCGGCCCACGTCACCGGTGGACATCAGCCCGTCGATCAGGTCCTTGCTGCCTCCGCCGGTGTAGCCCTCGAACAGCATGGAGTTGCCCACGAAGATCCGGCCGGTCTCCCCGTCGGGGAGCTCCCGGCCCTCGTCGTCGAGGACCTTCACGACCGTGGCGTGGGGAGGGCGGCCCGCCGAAGCCGGTGCCTCGCGCAGGTCCTCAGGCGTCGCGATGCTCGCGTAGGCCACCTCGGTCGACCCGTAGATGTTGTAGAGGTTGTCGCCGAAGTGGTCCATCCAGCTCACGGCGAGCGTGCCCGGCAGCGCCGAGCCGGAGGCTGCGACGACCTGCACCCGGGACAGGTCGTACGACGCCAGCGTCTCCTCCGGCAGGGCGAGCATCCGCTGCAGCATGACGGGGATGACGACCATCGAGTCGCAGCCATGGTCCTGGGTGACCCGCAGCGCTTCCTCGGGGTCGAACCGGCGGCGCAGCACGACGGTCGAGCCCAGCAGCATCGCGAGCATGAGGTGGGCAAAGCCCCACGTGTGGAACAGCGGCGCCGCGATGTGGGTGCGCCACCCGCGGCGCAACGGCATCCGTGACATCAGCGAGACCGCCGCGTCGATGCCCGCCTCGGTGCGCGGCGCTCCCTTCGGCGTACCGGTTGTGCCCGAGGTGAGGATCACGATCCGGGCGTGCCGCTGCGGCGGGCTCAGGTCGGAGTCGTCGTGCATGCCGATCAGCGCCTCGGTCGTCTGCTCGGTGGTGTCGGAGTCGGGCCAGGCGAGCAGTCGCTGCTCGACGTCCGCCTGCCCGAGCAGACCGCTGAACTCCTCGTCGTGGATCACGGCGCTCGGCGACTCGCGCTCCAGCACGGCCACGAGCTGGGGGCCGGCGAACGCGGTGTTGAGGTAGAGGATGTCCGCGCCCAGCTTGGCCACCGCGATGGTGGCGTCGACGAAGCCTCGGTGGTTACGGCACATGACCGCCACCGCGTCGCCCTCCCCCACACCGAGCTCGCGCAGCCCGCGGGCGAGCGCGTTGCTGCGACGGTGGATGTCGCCGAACGTGAGCTCGCCCAGCTCGTCGACCAGTCCGACCCGGTCGGGGTCGGTGACCGCGAGCGTGGCGAAACCACCGGCAGGACCCGTCCCCCAGTCCCTGAGCACCCGCGCCAGCCCCACGACCTTGCGCGGCGAGAGCGGCCGGACGACACCGGACCCACCGAGCACCCGCACCGTCGTGACAGTGTTCGAGAGGCCGTTCGCGAGTCTCTGCATGATGTCCACTCGAACGTACGAGGTGGCGGCAGGGTTACGCAGGAGTCTTCGGCGTCACGAGGCGCGTGGCGGTCCAGTCCTTGCTGACCGACACGGTGGTGGTCTGCGCGAGGCCCGCGATCGGGGCAGCCTCGGCGATGTCGGCCGCGTCGACCGCGCCCGGCCGGCCGACCTTGGGCGTGAGGAGCCAGATCGCTCCCCCACCGACCAGGTCGGTGAGCGAGTCGACCAGGCCGTCGACGAGGTCGCCGTCGTCCTCGCGCCACCACAGGACCACGGCGTCGACCACGTTTCCGTAGTCACCGTCGACCATGTCGGCGTCGATCGCGTCCTCGATCGCGATCCGGAGGGAGTCGTCGGTGTCGGTGTCCCAGCCGAGCTCCTGCACGACCATCCCGGTCGTGAAGCCCAGCCGGGTCGCGGGACTCGCGGCGACCGCCGTGCCGTCGCGCCCCTCCGGCTGCGCGGCATCGCTGCCCGCCGTCGAACTCACTTCTCCTCCATCGTCTCGCGGTTGTCGTGCATCAGCACGCTGAGGTGTGGAGTAGTCCAGCGGAGTTGGCGGGGGTTGGCAACCCGAACCCCCGTTTCCCACAGCCCTGGTGGCTACCGCTGGGTAAATTTCGCCCGCTTCACGTGCGTGCGACGATGGGAGGGTGAGCGACGACACCACCGCGAAGCAGCAGACGGGGACGGTGCCCTCGGTGATCCACGAAGGCCTTCCGACCCAATTGCCCGACATCGACCCCGAGGAGACCAGCGACTGGCTGGAGTCCTTCGACAGTATGCTCGAGGAGCGCGGCCGAGACCGCGCTCGCTACGTCATGCTGCGACTGCTCGAGCAGGCCCGAGCCAAGCAGGTGGGCGTGCCGGCGCTGCGCAGCACCGACTACATCAACACCATCCCGCCCGAGCGTGAGCCTTGGTTCCCCGGGGACGAGGACATCGAGCGCCGGATCCGCGCGTTCATCCGGTGGAACGCCGCCGTGATGGTCTCCAGCGCGAACCGCAAGGGCCTCGAGGTCGGCGGCCACATCGCGACGTACCAGTCCGCGGCGAGCCTCTACGAGGTCGGCTTCAACCACTTCTTCCGCGGCAAGGACCACCCCGGCGGTGGCGACCAGATCTACATCCAGGGTCACGGCTCCCCGGGCATCTACGCCCGCGCGTTCCTCGAGGGCAGGCTCACCGAGGACCAGCTGTACCGGTTCCGCCAGGAGGTGCAGCACGGACCCGGCAACGGCCTGCCGTCCTACCCCCACCCGCGGCTGATGCCCGACTTCTGGGAGTTCCCGACGGTCTCGATGGGTCTCACGGCCCTGAACTCGATCTACCAGGCGCGCTTCAACCGCTACCTCCACAACCGCGGCATCAAGGACACGGCCCAGCAGAAGGTGTGGGCCTTCCTGGGCGACGGCGAGATGGGCGAACCGGAGTCGCTCGGCGCGATCGGGCTGGCGGCGCGCGAGGAGCTCGACAACCTGGTCTTCGTCGTGAACTGCAACCTGCAGCAGCTCGACGGGCCGGTGCGCGGCAACGGCAAGATCATCCAGGAGCTGGAGTCCTTCTTCCGAGGCGCCGGCTGGAACGTCATCAAGGTCGTGTGGGGACGTGAGTGGGACCCGCTGCTGGCCAAGGACGTCGACGGCGTGCTCGTCAACCGGATGAACACCACGCCGGACGGGCAGTTCCAGACCTACTCCACCGAGGACGGCGGCTACATCCGGGAGCACTTCTTCGGCATCGACCCCCGGCTGCGGGCCATGGTCGAGCACATGAGCGACAGCCAGATCGAGAAGCTCCCGCGCGGCGGTCACGACTACCGGAAGGTGTACGCCGCTTTCGACGCGGCCACCAAGCACGTCGGCCAGCCGACGGTGATCCTGGCGAAGACCATCAAGGGCTGGACGATCGACGCCCTCGAGGGCCGCAACGCCACGCACCAGATGAAGAAGCTCAACATCGACGACCTCAAGAAGTTCCGCGACCGGCTCTACCTGCCGCTCAGCGACAAGGAGCTCGAGGAGACCTACGAGCGCAACGGCACCGCGCCGTTCTTCCACCCCGGCCAGGACTCGCCCGAGATTCAGTACATGCTCGAGCGCCGATCCACGCTCGGGGGCTCGCTGCCACGCCGGATCGACCGGTCCAGCCCGCTCAAGCTGCCCGGCGACGCCGTGTACGCCGAGCTGAAGCAGGGCTCCGGCAAGAACAAGGTCGCGACGACCATGGCCCTGGTCCGGCTCCTGAAGGACTGGATGAAGGACCCCGAGATCGGCGACCGGATCGTGCCGATCGCGCCCGACGAGTACCGCACCTTCGGCATGGACTCGATGTTCCCCAGCGCGAAGGTCTACAACCCCGGCGGGCAGCAGTACGAGTCGGTCGACCGCAAGTTGTTGCTCTCCTACAAGGAGTCCACGCAGGGCCAGATGCTGCACGAGGGCATCTCCGAGGCCGGTTCGGTCTCGTCGGCCATCGCGGCCGGCTCGTCGTACTCCACCCACGGCGAGCCGATGATCCCGTTCTACATCTTCTACTCGATGTTCGGGTTCCAGCGGACCGGCGACTCGATCTGGGCGATGGCCGACCAGCTCGCTCGCGGGTTCCTGATCGGCGCCACCGCCGGCCGCACCACGCTGACCGGTGAGGGCCTCCAGCACGCCGACGGGCACTCGCCGCTGCTGGCGGCGACCAACCCTGCGGTCGTGCACTACGACCCGGCGTTCGCGTACGAGGTCAGCCACATCATGCAGTCCGGCCTCGAGCGGATGTACGGGCCTGACGCGGAGAACGTGATCTTCTACCTCACGGTGTACAACGAGCCCGTGTCGCAGCCGGCAGAGCCGGAGAACGTGGACGTCGACGGGATCCTGAAGGGCCTTCATCGCGTCTCGGTCGGCGAGGGCGACGGCCCGCGGGTGCAGCTGCTCGCGTCGGGTGTCGGCTACCCCTGGGCCGAGCGCGCTGCACAGCTGCTGCGCGACGACTGGGGCGTCGTTGCCGACACCTGGTCGGTGACCTCGTGGAACGAGCTCGCGCGCGACGCCGTCGCGTGCGAGAAGTGGAACCTGCTCCACCCCGACCAGGAGCCGCGCACGCCGTACGTCACCGAGAAGCTGCGGGGTGCCTCCGGCCCGGTCGTGGCGGTCTCCGACTACATGACGGCGGTGCCGATGCAGATCGCCCGGTGGGTGCCCGCGGACTACCGGGTGCTCGGTGCCGACGGCTTCGGCTTCGCCGACACCCGGCCGGCCGCCCGCCGGTTCTTCAACGTGGACGCCGAGTCGGTGGTGGTGCAAACGCTGCAGGCGCTCGCCGACGCCGGTCAGGTGCCGCGCGAGCAGATCGCCCACGCGTTCCACGCCTACGCCATCGACGACCCGACTGCGGTCTCCGATGTGAAGCAGGAGGGTGGCGACGCCTGATCAGGCCGGCCTGATCCGGGTGACGCTC
Source organism: Nocardioides sp. (assembly GCF_036374615.1). Lineage (GTDB taxonomy): Bacteria > Actinomycetota > Actinomycetes > Propionibacteriales > Nocardioidaceae > Nocardioides. Next base: position 9,893 of record NZ_DASUTK010000095.1, on the reverse strand, counting down.
GCTCGGTCCTGCTCGAGCGGCCGTCCCGCTCGCAGCAGCGCCCGGAACCGGGCGCGCGAGTAGGTCGCGGGTGCGGTCGAGCGGATGAACTCGTGGACGAGCTTCACAAACCGCTGCGGGTGGTCGCGGTGCGGGAAGTGCCCGGCGTTCGGGATCACCTCGACGCGGGCGTCGGGGGCGAGCTCGGCAGCCAGGGAGGCATGGTCGACCGAGATGACCTGATCGTCCTGTCCCCAGATGACGGCCATGGGCATCGCCTGCGTGAGATAGGCGCGATCGGCCATCGTGATGATCTGTCCGCGCCAGTCGACGGCGGCCCGCACCACGTGCCGGATCGCGCGCCGGGTGGCCGGGTCCTTGAACGACTCGTAGATCGCTGCCACCTCGTCGAGGTCCCTGGTGTGGCGCCACGGCAGTCGCGCCAGGCCGTGCAGACCCGCCTTCCCGAGGTGTCGTACGCCGGGGAGGGTGAGCGCGCCCATCACCTGGTGGAATCCGGGGGTGGTGATCGCGCGGATGAACGGCGACACCTGCGGCCCCAGGCCACCGGACGCAACCAGGATCAGCCGCTCGGTGCGTTCGGGGAACTGGTAGGCGAACTGCATCGCGACCCCGCCGCCGAAGCTGTGGCCGACCACCGTGACGCGGTCGATCCCGAGACACGTGAGCAGGTCTCTCATCCCGTTGGCGTAGCCGCCGACGCTGTAGTCGGCCCGCGGCTTGTCCGAGAGCCCGTGGCCGAGCAGGTCCGGGGCGATGACGGTGTAACGGCGCGCCAGGGAGGCGATGACGGGGTCCCAGGTGGTGTGGTCGCAGCCCAGACCGTGGAGCAGCAGCACGACCGGGCCCTGGCCGGTCTTCACGAACGCACGCCGATGACCGTGAATGGTCAGGTACTGCACGTCCTCTCGCGACTTCGACACTGCCGCGCCACCCTCTCGGTCGGTTCTGCCGGATTCAACCAGATCAGGTACCCGTTCAGAAGCCGGAAACCCCCTGTTCCGCAAGAGTTTCCAGGAGCAGGGCGTGATACCGCCCCCTCCCCTGCCCTTCGACTAGCCTCGGGGGCGTGGCCACCCCCTCCAGCCCGTCGGAGACCGATCGCGAGCGCGCGGCCGCCGCACTGGTGCGTTCCACCGGTGCGCTCAGCACCACGGCCACGTCGCGGATGGAGACCGACCTCGCGTGGTTCCGGCACCTCAGCGCCGACGACCGGTCGTGGGTCGGCCTGATCGTCCAGGCCGGCGTCAAGGGGTTCGTGGACTGGTACTCACACGGCAGCGAGCCGGAACCAGCAGGTAGCGCGCTGGCCGCCGCCGTGTTCGGAGCAGCACCACGCGCCCTGACCGGGGTGATCAGCCTGCAGCAGACCGTGGAGCTGGTGAAGCTCTCGCTGCGGGTCGTCGAGACCAGCATCGACGACATCATCGACCCGGCGGACAGCGCCGACGTGCACGCAGCCGTGCTCCGGTACGCCCGGGAGGTGGCGTTCGCGACCGCCGAGGTCTATGCCCGCGCCGCCGAGATGCGCGGCGCCTGGGACGCCCGGCTCGAGGCGCTCGTCGTCGACTCCGTGCTGCGCGGCGAGGCCGACGAAGAGGTGATGTCGCGAGCCAGCGCACTCGGGTGGTCCGCCCTGGGCGACGTGGCGGTGGTGCTGGGCCGGGTCCCCGCGCAGCGGACCGAGACCGACGTGTTCGCCGAGGCGCGCCGCCTCGCGCGGGCATCGGGGATGGACGCGTTGTGCGCCGCGCAGGGCGAACGGCTCGTGGTGCTGCTCGGTGACGTCAAGGAGGCGGGCGACGCTGCTCTCTCGGTCGCCGAGCTCTTCGGCGACGGGCCGATCGTGGTGGGCCCGGTGGCCGACGGCCTCGACCACGCGCACCTGTCGGCCCGGGCGGCCCTCGCGGCGTACCGGGCGGCGGCCGGATGGCCGGACGCGCCCCGCCCGGTCCGCAGCTCCGAGCTGCTGCCCGAGCGGGTGCTGGCCGGTGACGGCCATGCCCGACGGCACGTGGTGGAGGAGATCTACCTCCCGTTGGTGCAGGCGCGCGGCACGCTGATCGAGACCCTCACCGCGTACGTCGACTCCGGCGGCTCGATCGAGGCGACCGGCCGGACCCTGTTCGTGCACCCGAACACGGTCCGCTACCGACTGAAGCAGGTCGCGCAGCTGACCGGGTTCTCCCCCTCGGATCCGCGCGACGCGTTCGTGCTACAGATCGCCCTGGTGCTCGGGCGCCAGTCCGGCCGCGCCGATTCTTTGTAGGAACCCTACAAAGAACGGGGCCCGGGTTTCGTGAGTGGCGGAGGCGCCGGGCGATGCCTCGGACCGGCAGAGTGTGCGGTGTGCTCGTCATCGTCGCGCCCGGGCAGGGCGCCCAGACCCCCGGCTTCCTGACCCCCTGGCTCGAGGACACCACGTTCGCGTCCCGCCTGGAGTGGCTCTCCACCGTGGCCGGGCTCGACCTCCGCCACTACGGCACCGAGGCGGACGCCGACGCGATCCGAGACACCCAGGTCGCACAGCCGTTGCTGGTGGCCACCGGACTGGTCGCCGCCCTGGAGCTCTTCCCCCACCCGGCCGACGCGTTCTCCAAGATCGGCGCCGTCGCCGGCCACAGCGTGGGTGAGCTCACCGCGGCCGCTGGCGCTCGCGTCATCACCGCCGAGCAGGCCATGGTGCTGGTCCGCGAGCGCGGCAAGGCGATGGCCGAGGCCGCCGCCGTGACGCCGACCGGCATGACGGCGATCCTCGGCGGGGACCGCGACGAGGTGCTCGCGGTCCTCGAGAAGCACGGCCTCACGCCGGCCAACGACAACGGTCCGGGTCAGGTGGTCGCGGCCGGCACCCTCGAGCAGCTCGAGGCGCTGGCGAACGACCCGCCGGCCAAGGCGCGGCTGATGCCGCTGAGCGTCGCCGGTGCGTTCCACACCGAGCACATGGCTCCCGCCGTCGGCCATCTCGCCAAGCTGGCCCGGTCGGTCTCCGTCCACGACGCGCGAATCCCCGTGATCTCCAACAAGGACGGCACCATCCTCCACGAGGGGCGTGAGGTGTTGGCGCGGCTCGTCGGGCAGATCGCGAGCCCCGTCCGCTGGGACCTCTGCCTCGACGCAATGTCCGACTTCGGCGTCACCGGCATCCTCGAGATGCCCCCTGCCGGCACCCTGACCGGCATCGCCAAGCGCGCCCTCAAGGGCGTCGAGACGTTCGCGCTCAAGTCGCCGGACCAGCTCGACGAGGCTCGGGCGTTCGTGCAGAAGCACGGCGAGGCCTCGCCGATCGACACGACCCCGACCTGGCGGATGATCGTCTCGCCCGCGAAGGGAACCTTCCACGTGGCCGAGAACGTCGCCGACGCCGACTCCCTCGAGCCTGGCGCGCCGATCGGCGAGGTCGCCACGCTGCGTGACCGCACCAGGGTCGTGTCCGTCCACGGCGGTCAGGTCGTCGAGTGGCTCGTCGAGGACGGCGACATCGTGTCCCCGGGCCAGCCCTTGCTCCGCCTGCACCCGGAAGGAGTCGCGTGATGGCGACTGTCGAGTCTGCGTCCGGAGCGCCGTACGCACGCATCCTCGGGATCGGCGCCTACCGCCCCTCGCGGGTGATCCCCAACTCCGAGGTCGTCGAGGCGATCGACTCCAGCGACGAGTGGATCCAGCAACGCTCGGGCATCAAGCAGCGCCGCTGGGCGACCCCCGACGAGACCGTCCAGATGATGTCGGTCTCCGCAGCGCGCGAGGCGATCGAGCGAGCCGGCATCGCACCCGCCCAGATCGACTGCGTCGTGGTCGCGACGGTCACCCACCTGCTGCAGACCCCCGCGATCGCGACCGCCATCGCCCACGAGCTCGGCACCGAGAACGCCGCCGCGTTCGACATCTCAGCGGCCTGCGCCGGGTTCTGCCACGGCGTGTCCCTCGGCGCCGACATGGTCCGTGGCGGCAGCGCCGGCCACGTGCTGGTCATCGGCGTCGAGCGCCTGAGCGACCTCACCGACCTCTACGACCGGGGCACGGCGTTCATCTTCGCCGACGGCGCCGGTGCGGCCGTCGTCGGACCGAGCGATACGCCGGCGATCGGTCCGGTCGTGTGGGGGTCCGACGGCGAGCAGTTCGAGCTGATCCGGCAGAAGGAGGACTGGCGCGACGTGGTCGGCACACCGGCCGTCCCCGGGAGCGGCGTCATGCCCCACCTGGTGATGGAGGGCAACCCGGTCTTCCGCTGGGCCAGCTTCGCGATGGCGAAGATCGGCCAGCAGGCGCTCGACCGGGCCGGCGTCACCGCCGAGGACCTCGACGTCTTCGTCCCCCATCAGGCCAACATGCGCATCATCGACGCGATGGCGCGGTCGATGAAGCTGCCCGAGCGGGTCAAGATCGCTCGCGACATCGCCGAGCAGGGCAACACCTCGGCGGCGTCGATCCCGCTCGCGCTCCACCGGATGATCGAGGAGGGCGACGCCAGGAGCGGTGACACCGCGCTCCTGATCGCCTTCGGCGCCGGCCTGGCGTACGCCGCCCAGGTCGTCACCGTCCCCTAGCAGCACCACCCCTCAGCACACCCACGAGCAGCACCCCACAAGAGAGGAACGCAATGCCCACCACCGAAGAGATCCGCGCGGACCTGGCCGAGATCGTCAACGAGGTCGCCGGGATCGACGCCGACGACGTCCAGATGGACAAGTCGTTCGTGGACGACCTCGACGTCGACTCGCTGTCCATGGTCGAGGTCGTCGTGGCCGCCGAGGAGAAGTTCGGCGTGTCGATCCCCGACGACGAGGTCAAGAACCTCAAGACCGTCGGAGACGCGGTCGCGTTCATCGAGCGCGCCCAGGGCTGAGCCCCACCCCACCACCCACTCCCGTTTCGAAGGATCGAGTCTGCACATGAGCCGCACCCGAGTCATGGTCACCGGCATGGGCACCACCAGCCCACTCGGTGGAGATGTCGCGAGCACGTGGGACGGCATGCTCGCCGGTCGTTCCGGTGTCCGTACCCTCACCGACGAGTGGGCGGAGGGCATGCCGGTCAAGATCGCCGGACGCGCCGCCGTCGAGCCGACCGAGATCCTCGAGCGGGTGAAGGCACGGCGCCTCGACCGGTCCTCCCAGTTCGCGATGGTGGCCGCCATGGAGGCCTGGCGTGACGCCGGCCTCGAGGGTGCGGACGTGGACGAGGACCGGCTCGGGGTCGCCATGGCCTCCGGCATCGGCGGCGTGAACACGCTGCTCGACAACTACGACGCCCTCCGGGACAAGGGTCCCCGCCGGGTCTCGCCGCTCGCGGTGCCGATGCTGATGCCCAACGCACCGGCAGCCCAGATCAGCCTGCTCGTCGGCGCCCGGGCCGCGGTCAACACTCCCGTCTCCGCCTGCGCGTCCGGCAACGAGGCGATCGCCCTGGCGGTGGACCAGATCCGGCTCGGTCGGGCCGACATGGTTCTGGCCGGCGGCACCGAGGCGGCGATCCACGCGCTGCCGATGGCGGCCTTCGCCAACATGATGGCGTTGTCGAAGAACCCCGGCGACCCGACCACCGTGTCGCGGCCGTGGGACACCGCGCGCGACGGGTTCGTGCTCGGTGAGGGTGCCGGGGTCCTGGTGCTCGAGTCGGAGGAGCACGCCCGCGCCCGCGGCGCGAAGCTGTACGCCGAGGTCCTCGGGGCCGGCATCACCGCCGACTCCCACGACATCGCGCAGCCCGACCCGGCCGGACGCGGCGGCTCCCGCGCCATCCTCCGCGCGATCGAGGAGGCTGAGATCGACCCGTCCTCGATCGTCCACGTCAACGCCCATGCGACGTCCACCCCGCAGGGGGACATCGCGGAGGGGCTGATGCTCCACGCGACGTTGGGGTCGCACGTCAACGAGGTCGTGGTCACCAGCACCAAGTCCATGACCGGGCACCTGCTCGGTGGCGCCGGGGCGCTCGAGGCGATCGCCACGGTCCTCGCGATCCACCACCGGGTCTCGCCACCGACGATCAACCTCGACGACCAGGACCCGCAGGTCGAGCTCGACATCGCCACCAAGGCGCGCGACCTGCCGCAGGGTGACATCGCCGCACTCAACAACTCCTTCGGGTTCGGCGGCGCGAACGTCGCGGTCGCCTTCGGGAGCGTCGCGTGACCACCGCCCCGGCCGCCAAGCGGACGAAGCTTCCCCGCGAGGAGGACCCGCGCAACCCGGTCCACCGGCTGCGGGCGCTCCTCGACGAGGGGACGATGGAGCTGATCACGCCCGACGACGACTCGGGCATGTTGGCGGCCATCGGCAGCGTCGCGGGCACCCAGGTCGTGGCGTTCTGCTCCGACGCGACCGTCATGGGCGGCGCGATGGGCGACGTCGGCTGCCGGGTCGTGGTGGATGCGTACCACCGTGCGATGACCGAGGGCGTGCCGATCATCGGCCTCTGGCACTCCGGCGGGGCGCGGCTGGCCGAGGGCGTCCTCTCGCTGCACGCGGTCGGCCGGATCTTCCAGGCGATGACTCAGGCCTCCGGCAAGATCCCGCAGATCTCGGTCGTGCTCGGTCCCGCGGCCGGCGGGGCGGCGTACGGCCCGGCGCTCACGGACGTCGTGATCCTCGGACCCGAGGGTCGGATCTTCGTCACCGGCCCCGACGTCGTGCGGTCGGTGACCGGCGAGGACGTCGACATGCTGCGGCTCGGCGGACCGGAGCCCCACGGCCGGCGCTCCGGCGTGGTGCACATCCTCACCGAGTCGGAGGCGGAGGCGCTGCAGCGTGCTCGGACCGTCGCCTCGCTGCTCGGTTCGCAGGGAAGCCTGGACGTCGCCGGTGTGGTCGATCGCGACCTGTCCGAGCTGCTGCCGGAGTCCAAGAAGCGTGCCTACGACGTGCACCCGCTCGTGGAGTCGATGCTCGACGAGGGCACCATGCAGGAGCTGCACGCCCGCTGGGCCCCGAACATCGTCACCGCACTCGGCCGCTTCGGCGGCCGGACCGTCGGCGTCGTCGCCAACAACCCGCTCCGCCTCGGTGGCTGCCTCGACTCGCTCTCCGCGGAGAAGGCGTCCCGCTTCGTCCGACTCTGCGACGCCCTCGGCGTGCCCCTGATCGTCGTCGTCGACGTGCCCGGCTACCTCCCCGGGGTCGGCCAGGAGTGGGACGGCGTCGTCCGGCGCGGCGCGAAGCTGCTGCACGCCTTTGGGGAGTGCGTGGTGCCGCGAGTCACGCTGGTCACCCGCAAGACGTACGGCGGCGCCTACATCGCGATGAACGCCCGGTCGCTCGGCGCGACCCGGGTGCTCGCCTGGCCCGGGGCAGAGGTCGCCGTGATGGGTGCGGTCGCGGCGATCCGGATCCTGCACCGCCGCAAGCTGTCGGAGGTGGCCCCGGACATCCGTCCGCAGGTCGAGGCCGAGCTCGCCGCCGAGCACGAGCGGATCGCCGGCGGCGTCGACAAGGCGGTCGAGATCGGCGTGGTCGACGAGGTCGTCGACCCTGCCCGCACCCGGTCGGCGATCGCCCACGCGATCGACGACGCGGTGCAGACCGTCGGCGTCCGACGTGGCGCCCACGGCAACATCCCGCTCTGAGCGCAGTGGCCGAGGCCGAGTGACCGGACCGTAACGCAGGTCACACCTGGCCGTTGGACCAAGCGGGAGGTCTGACGTGACGGGTACGAAGCACCTGGTCGCCCTCATCCTGGCGTGCGGACTGGTCCTGACCCTGGCGCCGCCGCCCACCTTCGCCGGCAGCGCCGAGTACGGCCGGACCTGGCGCAAGGACGGCGTGCTGCGCGGCGGCTGCCACGCGTACCGGTTCCACTACCGGGTGCGGCCGGGGCAGGTGCAACCCGGCAACGACTGGTCGGCGGAGTTCTTCCTGGTCGATCGCCGCGGGCGGGGAGTGGCGAGCGATGTCAAGGACTCCGAGATCGATCCCAAGCGCGGCACGGGGAGCTTCGGCGTCTGCCGCGGCTCGACCGTGCCCGGGCGGTTCAAGATCCGCGGCAAGCTGTCGGTCTACGACGGCTGGGCACTGGTCGACCAGGTATGGATCAAGCCGGGGCGGTTCCGGTTGCGCCGCCCCTAGGTCGACCACCCACGCTGGAGGGGCGGCGCGCTCCGGCTGTCAGACGACCTGGTGCAGCCAGCGGACGGGGGCTCCTTCGCCAGCGTGCCGGAACGTCTCCAGCTCGTCGTCCCAGGGCTTGCCGAGCAGCTTGTCGATCTCGGTGACCAGGGTCGTGTCGCCCAGCGCGGCCTTCACGACCGCGGCCTTGAGCCGGTCCTCGGGGATCATGATGTCTCCGTGCAGGCCGGTCACGGCGTGGAAGACGCCGAGCTCGGGGGTGTAGGAGTAGCGGCCACCCTCGGTGCCGCTCGTGGGCTCCTCGGTGACCTCGAACCGCAGGTGGTTCCATCCTCGGAGGGCGGACGCGATGCCGGCTCCCGAGCCGGGCGAGCCGGCCCACGAGAGCTCCGCCCGGTAGCTGCCGGGCTGGGCGGGTTGCGGCGTCCACTCGAGACTCACGGCAACGCCGAGGACGCCGCCCACGGCCCACTCGATGTGCGGGCACAGTGCAGACGGCGCGGAGTGGACGTAGAGGACGCCCCGCGTGGTGCTGGTGGTACGTGCGTTCACCGTGACTCTCCTTTGCTCCCGGCGCGAGCTACGCCTTCCCCAGCGGGCTCTGTCGGGTCGTGGAGGATCACGTTCTGAACGTGTGAACCACACCTGTGTAGTTGTGGGTCCTAGTGTGGCCCATGTGACGCGTGTTTACCAGCGAATCGGTCAGTCCGCGTCGCAGGGCTCCGTCTCGGCGGAACGCTCCAGCGCGGCGGCCCGGTCGGCCGCATCGGTGAGGTCGGCTCCGTCGATCGCCTGGGTGCGGTGGAACCAGGCGAGCGCCTCGGTTCGCCGGCCGGCCTCCTCCAGAGCATCGGCGTAGGCGTAGCGGAGGCGGACCACCCATGCCTCGCGACTCTTGGAGTTCAGCGGCGCGTGCTCGAGGGTCCGGATCGCCTCGTCGACCTGGCCGAGGTCCCGGCGGGCACCGGCCTCGACGATCGTCATCTCGGCCTTGGCGTCGGGCTTGAACGAAGCCACGCCCGGGCTGCGGGCGAGCTTCAGTGCCTGCTCCGGCTGTCCGAGCGCCCGGTGGCAGTCCGCCATGATGGGCAGGTACGCCGTGGCGCCGTTCATCCGCTTCGCGGCCCGCAGCTCGCTCAGCGCCTCCGCGTAGTGGCCGGCGGCATAGGCCGCCTCGCCGGTGGCCTCACGGACCACCGCCAGTCGCGAGGCGCGCGCCCGTGCCGCCAGCGTGTGCTGGTAGGCCGTCTCGGGGTCCTCGTCGATCAGCAGTCCAGCGGCCGCCAGGTGGCGGGCCACGCGGGCCGCGAGCTTCTCGGGTAGCCCCTTCAGCTGGCCGGCCACGGCGCGATCGAGCTCTTGGCCGGTGATGTCGTCCGGCAGGGGCGGCCCGTCATAGCGGGCCTGCTGCTCACTGCGAGGGCCTTGCTTGTCTGCCGGTCGCGACCAGTCGCTCGCACGCGAAGGCCGTTTTCCGCCCCGGTCCTGCCGGGCGCGGTCGCCTCGCTGGGACTTCTCCGCGCCGCGCGACGTGCCGGCGCCGGGCTTCGCGCCCCGCGGCTTCGCCTTTCCGCCCTGCGGGCGCCCGTCGGAACGACGGTTCGGACGCGGACGACGCTCCTCGGCCACTGATCTGCTCCTCGTCACATGCGTGAAGGCCACCCGGACGGATGGCCTTCACGTGAATGTATGTCCGGCGGCGTCCTACTCTCCCACAGCCTCTCGGGTGCAGTACCATCGGCGCTGAACGGCTTAACTTCCGGGTTCGGGATGGGTCCGGGTGTTTCCCGTTCGCTATGGCCGCCGTAACTTTGTCAACCAACTGTTGTG
>NZ_DASUTK010000094.1:0-8965 GCF_036374615.1 Nocardioides sp. | reverse complement strand
CCTGCACAAGTGACGGCTCGCGGATGGGTCAGGTGGGGCGGCGGCCGCTGGCGGCGAGGATCCAGCCGGAGACCAGGGCGATCACGGCGAGGCCGGCGACGTAGCCGGCCGCGGTCGGGCTCGACCAGGTGAGGGCGTCGCCGTGGCGGAGCAGGGCGATGGCCTGGAACAGCACGAACGTCGCGCCGGTGAGCCCGAGCGGACGGATCGACGGGAGGCGGTCGATCAGTCGGGCGTGGGCGGCGGCCCAGCCGAGGCCGACCAGCCAGGCGCCGACCGCGCGACCGGTCAGCTCCGTGAGCGGCCACGGCCACAGCCGGGCGGCATCGAGCGGGAAGAGCAGCAGCGCCACCCCGAGGCCCAGCAGGACGACGGCGAGCAGGACCAGCAGCCACCGCAGCACCGGGTGGGGCCGCTCCCTCTCGACCCGGGCCGCCGTGGCACCACCGTGACGCGACTGCAGCCAGATGAGCGCGACCATCACGACCGGCACCACGAGGTACACCGCGAGCCAGCCGACGGTCACGCTCCGGGCGCTGCCCGGGTGCTCGGCGCCGAGGTGGAACTTGTCGAGGTGCACCAGCGTCACGACCAGCGTCAGGGTCGTGAAGACCAGTACCGTCCACACCCCCAGCCGGGCCCGGTCCCAGGTGGCGGACCTGGCACCGGCGATCTCGAGCACCGCGCTGGACCAGTAGGCGGCACCCAGGAACACCGCCGTCATGGGTACGTCGATCGTCCACGCGAACCAGTCGGCGGTCCGCAGCGGGAACAGGTACAGCTGGAGCCCGGCCAGGAACACGAGCACGGCGGCGACGAGGAGCAACCGGCGCATGCCCTGGCTCAGCGGCGCCGTTCGATCGGGCGCCCTCATCCGGGGTGCTCGGCCAGGTAGCCGTGGATCATCGCGATCACGGTGGCGCCGTCGCCGACCGCGGTGGCGACCCGTTTGATGGACCCGGCGCGGACGTCTCCGATCGCGAACACACCGCGCAGCGAGGTCTCCAGGTTCGGGGCCCGGACGAAGCCGGCCTCGTCGCGCTCCACCTCGTCCGGCAGCCACGACGTGCGGGGCACCGACCCGATGAGCACGAACAGACCGGTCGCCTCGAGCTCCTCGGCCGGCTCTCCGTCCGGACGTCCGACGCTGATCGCGGCGAGACAGCCGTCGACGGCACGTCCGCCGTGCACGGCCGTGCGGTAACGGATCGTGACATTGCGGGTCGCCTGGAGCTGTGCGATCAGGTACTCCGACATGCTCGCTGCCAGCGAGGGGCCGCGCACCAGCAGCGTGACCTTCTTGGCGTACTTCGCGAGGTGGAGCGCCGCCTGGCCCGCCGAATTGCCGCCGCCAACCACGCAGACCTGCTCCCCGGTCATGGACGGCGCCTCGGACACTGCGGCGCCGTAGAAGACGCCACGCCCCACCAGCTCCTCGAGCTCCGGTACGCCGAGCCGGCGGTAGTCCACGCCCGTGGCGACGACCACGGCCCGCGCACGCACGACACTGCCGTCGGAGAGGGTGACGGTGCGCAGATCGCCCTCGACGCCGAGACCGTTGACCTGTCGCATGAAGGAGTACTCGGTGCCGAAGCTCCACGCCTGCTGGAAGGACCGCGCGGCGAGGTGGGCGCCGCTGACTCCGCGGGAGAACCCGGGATAGTTGCGGATCAGCGAGCTGGTCCCGGCCTGGCCGCCGACGGCCTGCTGCTCGATGACGAGCGTCGACAGCCCCTCCGAGGAGGCGTAGACGGCGGCGGCGAGTCCGGAGGGGCCGGCACCGACGACCACGACGTCGTACAGGCTGTCGGCCGGCAGCGGCTCCATCAGGCCGAACGCGTCGCCGATCTCGAGATCGGTCGGGTTCACCAGCACGGTCGGCGGCGACGTGAAGGACAGCACGACCACCGGCAGGTCGGGGTCCTCCAGGCCGAGGCCGGAGAGGATCCGGTCGGTCGCCTCGGTCCCGACCTGGTGGAACGCGACCGGGACGTGGTTGCGCCCGAAGGAGTCGCGCAGCGAGTGGGTGCGCTCGTCGCGCTGCTCTCCGATCAGCCGGACAGCGGAGAATCCGACGCCCTGCGTGAGGTGCCAGTCATCGAGGGCATCGGTGATGCTGCCGTGGAACTCCTCGTCACGCTCCCGCTCCGGTCGAACCAGCAGCAGCTCGGCGTGCCCGTGCCCGATCGCGGAGAAGACGGTCGGTGCGCTCGCGAAGTCACCCCAGGTGACCACGACCGCGCGCTTGGCCGCCGGCTGCAGCTGGTAGGCACGACGCAGGAAGTCCAGACCCTCGCGGTCGTGCGGGCCGTAGTAGCCGATGATCATCGCGACCGGTCGCTCCCACCGGCGCAGTCCCTCCAGGATGGCGCGCGCGTGCGCGTAGTCAGCGCAGACCACGACCTCGTAGTCAGCGCCGTACCGTCGCCGCAGCTCCGATCCCAGCACCTCGCGCGAGGTCGGATCGGTGGTGGCCAGCAGCAGCACCGGAGCCGTCGCGTCCACGGTCGCCCCCCTCCCCTGGCGATCCCGACCGGAGCCACAAGATACCGGCGTGGCCCGGGACCGGCGAGCGGTTATCCCAGTGGGCGCTACTCCGGGAGGTGGGTGCGCGGCGCCATCCGCGGCCCGAGTCGCGGTCGGTGCAAGCCCGCCAGACCGACCAACGCCTGCACGCGATACCGGTGCGGGCGATAGGGCTCCAGGAACTCGCCGAGCTCGTCGTCGTCGAACGCGGTGCCCGTCAGCGCCCAGCCGATGTCCTTCGACACGTGGTAGTCGCCGAAGGACACGGCGTCCGGGTCGCCGAAGGCACGCTGGCGAACCTCCGCGCTGGTCCACACCCCGATGCCGGGCAGCGACCGGAGCGCCCGGCCGGCATCGGCGGGCGCCAGGGTCGCGGTCCGTTCGACGGCGTGCGCGACGCGGGCCACGGTGACCACGGCCTTCGAACGGGCCGGGTCGATGTGCAGCTTGAGCCACTCCCACGAGGGGATGTTGCGCAGCGTCTCCGCGTCGGGCTGCACCCAGACGCCGAGGTCGTGGCCGGGTCCGGGCGCTCGGTTGCCCCAGCGGTGCACCAGGTTCCGGAAGCCGGCGAACGCCTCCTGGCCGGTGACCTTCTGCTCGATGATCGACGGCACCAGCGCCTCCAGCACCAGACCGGTCCTGCCGACGCGCCAGTGGCGGTGGTGGCGCCACACGTCGGCGATGACCTGGTGCTTGGGCTCGAAACCGCTCGGGTCGTCGTCGGCGCCGAGCAGGGCAGGCACCGACTCCAGCGCCCAGTCCGCGCCCTCGCCCCAGGCCGCGGCGTACACACGCCCCTCCCTCGGGCGGGTCTCGACCATCAGCGTGGCCACGCCCTCGGGGGTCCGGATGCCGCGCCAGTGGCGGCCCTGGAAGTCGACCTTGTACGTGGGGTCGGAGCTGCCGCGCCGCTGCTGGCTCATGATCTCGTTGACCGGGACCGGCCAGTGCGGAACCCACAGCCGCGTGTTGCGGCTGAACTCCGGATCGGGCGGCGCGTTCACGCGCCGAGCGTAGGACAGCAGGAGCCGCGGTGGGTGCGACCCCCCGCGTGGTCCGGTACTAAGTTGGGTGGGTGCCCGACTCCTCCAGCTCCCCCGGCCCGGACCGTACGCGGAGTCTCGAGCCCGGTATCGAGACCGACTTCCGGCAGCAGATGTCCTACGGCGACTACCTGTGCCTCGACCGGCTGCTGTCGGCGCAGCGTCCGCAGAGCGACCCGCCGCAGCACGACGAGCTGCTGTTCATCATCCAGCACCAGACGTCCGAGCTCTGGCTCAAGCTGCTCGTCCACGAGCTGCGCTCGGCCCGCGAGCTGCTCGCCGCCGACGACCTCGCGCCCGCTCTCAAGCGGCTGGCCCGGATCAAGCACGTGCAGCGGGTGCTCACCGACCAGTGGTCGGTGCTGGCGACACTCACACCGAGCGAGTACGCCGAGATCCGGCCCTTCCTCGCGACCTCGTCCGGCTTCCAGTCGGCGCAGTACCGCGAGGTGGAGTTCCTGCTCGGCAACAAGGACGCCGAGATGGTGCGCGTCCACGGGCACGACCCTGCCGCCCAGGCCGAGCTCGCACAGCTCCTCGGCGAGCCGTCGCTCTACGACGAGTTCCTCCGCTACCTCGCCCGGCAGGGGTACGCCGTGCCGCCCGGCCTCCTCGACCGTGACTGGTCCGTGCGCCACACGCCGCACCCCGGGCTGGTCGAGGTCTTCGCGACCGTCTACGCGTCCCCGCACGAGCACTGGGGCGTCTACGAGACCTGTGAGGAGCTCGTCGACATCGAGGATCTCTTCCAGGAGTGGCGGTTCCGCCACCTGCAGGTCGTGCAGCGCACGATCGGCCACAAGACCGGCACCGGCGGCTCGTCGGGCGTCGACTTCCTCCGGCGCGCGCTCGACCTGACGTTCTTCCCCGAGCTGTATGACGTGCGCACCCAGATCGGCAGCTGAGCTGTCGGCCGTCGCGACTAGCCTGGCGTCGTGCTGATCGCCGAGCTGGTCGAGACATCCACGACCGTCGCCGCGACCCGGTCGCGCAAGGCGAAGACCGCCGCCCTTGCCACGGCGCTCGCCCGCGCCGACGCCGACGAGCTGCCGCTGGTCACGTCCTACCTGGCCGGCTCGCTGCTGCAGCGGCGTACCGGCCTCGGCTGGCGGGGGCTGAAGACGATGCCGGAGCCGGCGTCGGAACCCTCCCTCACCGTGCGCGAGGTCCACGAGGCCTTCGACCAGCTGGCCGGACTGGCCGGATCCGGGTCGCAGCAGGCTCGAGCGGCGGCCGTGGCGCAGCTGTTCGGCCGGGCGACCGAGGCCGAGCAGCGATGGTTGCGGGGACTGGTCACGGGCGAGGTCCGGCAGGGCGCCCTCGACGCCCTGGTGCAGGAGGCACTCGCGGCCGCGGCGAAGGTGCCGCTGCCCGCCGTCCGCCGCGCCGCGATGCTCGCGGGCTCGACGGTCGCGATCGCCCGGCCCGCGTTCGAGGGCGAGCAGGCACTGGCGGAGATCGGTCTCGAGGTGGGCCGTCCGGTGTCACCCATGCTCGCCTCGAGCGCTCCCGACCTCGAGGCTGCGATGGCCAAGGCAGGCCCCGACGGCGCGACCGTGTCGGTCGACACCAAGCTCGACGGGATCCGGATCCAGGTCCACCGCTCCGGCGACGACGTCGTGATCGCGACCCGGAGCCTCGACGACATCACCCACCGCCTGCCCGAGGTGGTCACGCTCGCGCGGTCGCTGCCCGCCGACCGTTTCGTGCTCGACGGCGAGGCTCTCGCCCTCGACGACGACGGTCGACCGCGGCCCTTCCAGGAGACCGCCTCACGCACGGCGATGGCCCTTCCGGATGGGCAGAGTGGGACACCGGTCACGGCGTACTTCTTCGACGTGCTGCACCTCGACGGCCGCGACCTGCTCGACGCGCCCGGCTCCGAGCGTCACGCCGTGCTCGCCGAGCTGGTGCCGCCGGAGTCGCTGGTCCCGCGGGTCGTGACCGACGATCTCGACACCGCCCAGAAGTTCACTGACGCCGCCCTGGCCGCCGGCCACGAGGGGGTGGTCGTCAAGAGTCTCGACGCGCCGTACGCCGCCGGACGGCGCGGTGCGAGCTGGGTGAAGGTCAAGCCGGTCCACACCCTCGACCTGGTCGTGCTGGCGGTCGAGTGGGGCTCCGGTCGCCGGAAGGGCTGGCTCTCCAACATCCACCTCGGTGCCCGGGACCCGGACCGCGACGGCTTCATCATGCTCGGCAAGACGTTCAAGGGGATGACCGACGAGATGCTCGCCTGGCAGACCGAGCGATTCCTCGAGCTGGAGACGGCGCGTGACGGCCACGTGGTCCACGTCCGGCCGGAGCAGGTGGTCGAGATCGCGTTCGACGGGCTGCAGCGCTCCACCCGCTACCCGGGCGGCTGGGCGCTCCGCTTCGCCCGGGTGGTGCGGTACCGCGACGACAAGACCGCGGCGGAGGCCGACACGATGGAGATCGTGCGGTCAATGGTCCGGTGACGAACTTGTCACAGCCGTGCCACACGGTGTTGCACTAATCTGTGCGGCATGACCAAGGTTCCGGAGACCGACGGCCGCCGGACCGCTGCGGCCGCGCGCCGGCGCAAGCGCGAGGCGGACATCATCAGCGCCGCGCGCACGTTGTTCGACCAGCACGGCGTCCGGGACGCCCAGGTCGACCAGGTCGCGCAGGCCGTCGGGATCAACCGCGCGATCGTCTACCGGCACTTCACCGGCAAGGAGGAGCTGTTCGCGCTCACGCTGGTGGAGTACCTCGATGAGCTCCGCGAGTCACTGATCGCCGCCGACGCAGCCGGTGACTCCCCGAGCGACCGGTTGTCGCGGATCACCGAGGCGTTCGTCGACTACGGCCTGAGCCACCCGGCGTTCGTCGACGTCGCCCAGACCCTGATGCGGCGCACCGGGCCCGAGCTGCTCGAGGAGATGTCGGAGTCGGCCGTCTTCCGCCTCGGCCGGGCGATCTCGAACTGCCTCGCGGTGCTCGAGGGCACGCTGCAGGCCGGCGTCGAGTCCGGCGAGTTCACGGTCAAGGACCCGACCCTGCTGGCCAACCTGCTCTACGCCAGCGGTCTCGGCGCCCTGCAGCTCGGGCGGGTCGGGATCCTCGTGAAGGAGTCGGCCCCCGGCGTCCCCGCCGTCGGTGAGATCTCCCCCGACCAGGTGCGCCGCCACCTCGTCACCAGCGCCCTGGCACTCGCCACCCGCTGACGCCGAGTCGTGTCCCGTGACGGTCGGTCACCTCTCGAGGATGGCGACGACCCCCTGGCCGCCGGCGGCGCAGATCGAGATCAGGCCGCGGCCGCTCTGCCCATCGGTACCGGCGGCCTGGTCGAGCAGCTTCGCGAGGGTCGCCACGATCCGGCCGCCGGTGGCGGCGAACGGGTGGCCGGCGGCCAGCGAGGAACCGTTGACGTTGAGCCGGGTGCGGTCGATCGAGCCCAACGGCGCATCGAGGCCGAGCCGCTCCTTGCAGAAGATCGGGTCCTCCCAGGCCTTCAGCGTCGCGAGCACCTGCGAGGCGAACGCCTCGTGGATCTCGTAGTAGTCGAAGTCCTGCAGCGACAGCCCTTCGCGCTGCAGCATCCGCGCCACGGCGTACGCCGGCGCCATCAACAACCCCTCGGCGCCGTGGACGTAGTCGACGGCCGCGGTCTCGTAGGCCGTGAGGTAGGCGAGCACCGGCAGGCCGCGCTCCTCAGCCCACTCCTCGGAGGCGAGCAGCACCACCGACGCGCCGTCGGTGAGCGGCGTCGAGTTGCCGGCGGTCATCGTGGCGGCCTCGCCCTTGCCGAAGACCGGCTTGAGCTTGGCGAGCTTCTCGACGGAGGAGTCCGGGCGGAGGTTGTTGTCGCGCTCGAGACCGCGGAACGGCGTGATCTGGTCGTCCAGGAACCCGGCGTCGTACGCCGCCGCGAGCCGCTGGTGCGACGCGGCGGCGAGCTCGTCCTGCTCCTCGCGCCCGATCTGCCACTCCACCGCCGTGAGCGCAGCGTGCTCACCCATCGAGAGCTTGGTCCGGGGCTCGCCGTTCTGCGGGATCTCGAGCCCGATGTCGGTGGGCCGGATCGCGCCGAGCGCCTTGAGGCGGCTCGCGGTGTCACGCGCCGCGTTGACCCGCATCAGCTTCTTGCGCAGCCGGTCGCTGATCGCGACCGGGGCGTCGGAGGTGGTGTCGGCGCCGCCGGCGATGCCGACCTCGATCTGGCCCAGCGCGATCTTGTTCGCGACCTGGATCGCCGCCTGCAGCCCGGTTCCGCAGGCCTGCTGGATGTCGGTCGCGGGGGTCTCGGCGGACAACTTGGAGCCGAGCACGGCCTCGCGGGTGAGGTTGAAGTCTCGGGCGTGCTTGAGGACCGCCCCGGCGACCACCTCGCCAAGTCGCTCACCGGCGAGTCCGTACCGCGCGACCAGGCCGTCGATCGCGGCGGTGAGCATCTCCTGGTTGGAGGCGTCGGCGTACGCGGTGTTGGAGCGGGCGAACGGGATCCGGTTGCCGCCGATCACGGCGACGCGACGAGTCGAGGTCTGCATGCGACCCATTGTGACCCGCGAGTAGCCTCAACCGAAACGGACTGAGTCGCAGGTCACGAACTGTGGACGCTGCGTGTCACAGGGAGTTACAACTTCGTCATGACCGATCGCTACCAAAGCCTCGTGCGCACCCCCGCCGGCCAGCTGCTGGTGAAGAACCTCGGGCTGCCGAACCCCACCCCCCTCAAGCGCTACGAGCCCGGCTCGCCGCTGGTCGAGGGCACCGTCGTCCTGGGCGGCAGCGGTCGACTCGCCGGGTCGTTGCCTGCAGTGCTCGACCAGCTCGGTATCGCCAGCACGACCGACCCCGACGCGTCCCAGAAGTACGCCGGACTGGTGTTCGACGCCACCGACCTCACCGAACCGGGGCGGCTCGGCGCGCTCCGTGACTTCTTCACCCCGCTGCTCCGCAGCCTGCAGACCTGCCCGCGCGTGGTCGTGCTGGGGACGCCTCCGGAGCAGGTGCAGGGCAGCGAGCGGGTCGCCCAGCGGGCGCTCGAGGGGTTCACCCGCTCCCTCGGCAAGGAGATCGGACGCGGCGGGACCGTGCAGCTCGCGTACGTCGCCACCGGCGCCGAGGACGCGGTCGCATCGACCCTCGCGTTCCTGCTCTCCCCCAAGTCCGCGTACGTGTCCGGCCAGGTGGTGCGGATCGGCACCCACGCCACGGCTGCCGGGGAGGTCGACGACGTACTGCTGCCGCTGGCCGGCCGGGTCGCCCTCGTCACCGGCGCGAGCCGCGGCATCGGCGAGCAGATCGCCAGGGTGCTGCACCGCGACGGCGCCACCGTGGTCGGCCTCGACGTGCCCCAGGCCGCCAGCGAGCTGCAGGCCCTGATGCGCGAGCTCGACGGCGAGCACCTGAGCCTCGACATCACCGCC
>NZ_DASUTK010000093.1:0-21304 GCF_036374615.1 Nocardioides sp. | reverse complement strand
TGAGGTTGCCGCCGGCGAAGAACGTCTTCTTCGCGCTGGTGACCACCACGCCGGTCACCTGCTCCTGCTCGTCGTACAGCCGCGCGACGGCGGCCCGCATCGACTCGCGGTAGAGGTCGTTCATGGTGTTGGCACTCGCCGTCGGGTCGTCGAGGGTGAGGGTGACGATCCCGTCCTCGTCGCGCTCGTAGCGGACGGCGCTCTGCGTCTCGGTCTGGCTGGTGGTCATGCTCCGGTCTCCTTCAAGAAGTTGAATCGTGCGCTTGCGGCACGTGAGTCGCGCCCTTGCGGCAGGGCGTGCGCCGCAGATCCGCGACTCGTACGCCGCACACGCGCGACTCGACGGTCAGACGAGCTCGACGATGGTGGCGACACCCATGCCACCGCCCACGCAGAGCGTGGCGAGGCCGCGGCGCTGGTCACGCCGCCGCAGCTCGTCGATCAGGGTGCCGAGGATCATCGCGCCGGTCGCGCCCAGAGGGTGGCCCATCGCGATCGCGCCGCCGTTGACGTTGGTGATCTCGTGGCTGATGCCCAGGTCCTTCATGAACCGCATCGCCACCGCGGCGAACGCCTCGTTCATCTCGAACAGGTCGATGTCGCCGACCTCGAGGCCCGCCTTCGCCAGCGCCTTGCGCGACGCGGGTGCGGGGCCGGTCAGCATGATCGTCGGGTCGGCGCCCGACACCGCGGTCGCCAGGATCCGGGCGCGCGGGGTCAGGCCGAGCTCCCGGCCGGCCTCCTCGGAGCCGATCGCCATGATCGCCGCGCCGTCGACGATGCCGGAGGAGTTGCCGGCGTGGTGGACGTGGTCGATCTCCGGGACCCAGTGGTACTTCTCGAGCGCGACGTCGTCGAAGCCGGCGTCCTGGCCGATCTGGGCGAAGCTGGGCTTGAGCCCCGCGAGGCCCTCGACGCTCGTGCCGGGGCGGATCAGCTCGTCGTGGTCGAGCACGGTCAGGCCGTTCTGGTCCTTGACCGGGACCACCGCGTCGGAGAAGTACCCGTTGGCCCAGGCCTTGGCGGCGCGCTGGTGCGACTCGGCGGCGTACGCGTCGACGTCCTCGCGGGTCCAGCCCTCGAGGGTCGCGATCAGGTCCGCGCCGATGCCCTGGGGGACGAAGCCGGTCGTCAGCGCGGTGGCGGGATCGGCCGCCCACGCACCTCCGTCGGACCCCATCGGGACCCGGCTCATCGACTCGACGCCGCCGGCGAGGAGCAGGTCCTCGAACCCGGATCGGACCCGGGCGGCCGCCTGGTTGACGGCCTCGAGGCCGGACGCGCAGAAGCGGTTGAGCTGCACGCCGGCCACGGTCTCGGGATAGCCCGCTGCGAGCGCGGCGGTCTTCGCGATGTCGCCGCCCTGCTCGCCGATCGGGGTCACGACGCCCAGGACGACATCGTCGACCCGGGCAGGATCGAGGCCGGGGTTGCGCCTCTTGACCTCCTCGAGCAGTCCGACGATCAGGTCGATCGGCTTCACCTCGTGGAGGGCGCCGGCGGCCTTGCCCTTCCCCCGCGGCGTCCGGATGTGGTCGTACACGAATGCTTCTGCCATGGCCGTCCTCGGGGTGTCGTCCGTGCTGCTGGTGACGCGTCGGATGGAGACGCTTGCCTCCCTCGATTGTGACACCGATACTGTCAGAGTCGTCAACGTGGCACACGTCACCCCACGGGGGACCGACCGGTAGGAGCGTGCGGTGGAGGAGAGTGTGGAGTCGCTGCGTGAGCTGCTCACGCTGGACGAGCTGACCAGCCGGCTCGGGCTGAGCGTGCGGAACGTCCGCTTCTACACCACCAAGGGACTGGTTCCTCCGCCGATCCGTCGCGGCCGGTCCGGGTACTACACCCCTGACCACGTCGCGCGGCTCGAGCTGCTGCAGGAGCTGCAGAGCCACGGCTTCACCCTCGCGGCCATCGAGCGGTACCTGTCGAGGATCCCGGCGGACGCGACCCCGCAGGACATCGCGCTGCACCGCGCGATGCTCGCGCCGTGGCAGTCGGAGGCGCCGGCCGAGATGAGCCGCGCCGACCTCGACAAGCGCGCGGGGCGGAGGCTGACCGATGCCGACCTCGAGACCCTGGCTGCGCTGGGGATCGTGCTGCGGACCAAACGCCGGGGTCGGTACCAGGTCTCGCTCTCCCAGCTCTCGGTCGGCCTCGGCCTGCTGGACCTCGGCTTCCCGACCGAGGCCGCTCTCGCCGCCGCCGACGTGTACGCCGAACACGGTCGCCAGATCGCCAAGGAGCTCTACGACTTGTTCCGGACCATGGTCTGGCCGCTCTACAAGGAGTCGGGTGCCTCGCCGGAGAAGCTGCGTGAGGTGGTGGAGCGGCTGAAGCCGCTGTCGGTCGCGTCCCTGGTGGCGGCGTACGAGGCCGCCATGGACGAGACCAAGCGCGAAGGCATCGCCCAGCGTTCCCGCTGACCGCGCTCTCCGTACAGTGGCGACATGGACGAGGCGCTGACGGTGTTGGTCACGGGCGCCACCGGGTTCATCGGGCGGCGGCTGGTCCCGGCCCTGCTCGAGGCCGGTCACGACGTCCGGGCGATGACGCGGGACCCCCGCTCGTACGACGGCCCCGGCGACTCCGTCCACGGTGACGTCTCTGACCCGGATTCGCTGGTCGAGGCCCTGGCCGGCACCGACGTCGCGATCTACCTGGTGCACTCTCTCGATGACGCCGACTTCGAGCGCAAGGACGCCGACTCCGCCCGGAACTTCGCGGTCGCGGCGGCCGAGGCCGGGCTGCGCCAGATCGTCTACCTCGGCGGCCTCGGCGACGAGGACGAGGAGCTCTCGCCGCACCTCCGGTCGCGCCGGGAGGTCGAGGTCCTGCTGGGCGGAACCGGGGTCCCGGTCACCGTCCTGCGCGCCGCGATCGTGGTCGGCGAGGGCAGCATCTCGTGGGAGCTGACCCGGCAGCTGGTGAAGAACCTGCCGGGGATGGTGGTGCCACGCTGGGCCTCGACCCCGACCCAGCCGATCGCCGCCGACGACGTGATCCGCTACCTGGTCGGCGTGACCGGGCTCGAGGAGGCCTACGGCCGGGTCTTCGAGATCGGCGGACCGGAGCAGATGACCTACCTCGAGATGCTCCAGGTGGCTTCCGAGGTGACGACCGGCCAACGGGTGCCGATCCTGAAGGTGCCGGTCCTGACGCCGCGCCTGTCGTCGTACTGGCTGGCCCTGGTCACCGACGTCGACGTCACGACCGGTCGCAACCTGATCGCGTCGATGGGGACCAAGGTCGTGGTGACCGACCGCAGCATCGAGGAGCTCGTGCCGGGCGATCCGCTGCCGTACGACGAGGCGGTCCGCCGGGCGCTCGAGGAGGCCTCGCTCAGGGGCTGAAGAGCATCGGCAGCACGAGCAGCATCGAGAGCGACCACGACACGTGGGTGAGGATCGGGCCGAGGATGCCGCCGGACGCGCGTCGTTGCAGACCCACCAGCAGCCCCAACAGAGCCGCGGCGAAGGTCAGCATCACGTTGCCTGTCGCGTAGGTCGCCAGGGTGTAGAGCGCCGTGGTGACCAGCACGGGGTAGCGCGGGACGGCGGCGTAGGCGGCGCCGCGGAAGAACAGCTCCTCGGCCGCGCCGGTGACCGCCGTGATCAGCACGAGAAGCGGGAGCGCGCCCTGGTCGGCGTAGTCGACGACCGAGTCGACCTGTCCGGCGAGTGCGGGGATCTCGCGCACCACCAGGCCCCCGACCGCGAACATCCCGGCCAGCGCCAGCCCGAGCACGACCGGCGTCACCACCGGCCGGACCGGGTCGCGCTCGGGGTGGAGGATCCGGCCGAGGTGGAGCGGGCCTGAAAGGAACGCCCCGATCGCCCAGACTGCGGAGAGGCCGAGCGAGCCGAGGTAGAACTCCGGGCTCCCCGGCTCGGTGCGGAGGCTGACCCCCAGCACCACCCCGCCGAGGACGACGACCGTGCCGGTGACCCACTGCCGCCGGCGAAGTGCGGTCGGGCTGTCGCGGTGGTCGCGGGGCACCTGGTCCCACAGCGCACGACGCAGCCACAGATGCACGCCGGCGACTCTACGGGGCGGTGCGGCGCTTGCCGTTTGGACACAAACGGCGGGCGCGCGCGGTTGGCGGGCCGGCAGGCGTCGATTGGTCACATCCGGCATGGCGGGACGGCGTGTCGTTGCCGTTTGTGTCCAAACGGCGCGGCGCAGCCCCGCACCCGAGCGCCAGGCTACGGCCCGGAGCGACCACCGGCGCTGGCGACGCCGAGCCAGGTGTGGGGGTTGCCGTCCCAGCACCAGCCGAGCTTCGGTGCCCGCTCGCTGATCCACAGCGCGGGGACGCGACGGTCGGGTCGCCGGGAGCCGGACAGCATGAAGCACTGGTTCTTCACCAGCAGCTCCGGCGCCTGCGTCACCAGGGCGATGCCCTCGTCGATCGTCAGCGGCGTGCGACCACGACCCCGGATGACGGGCAGTGCGTCCTCAGGCTTCACCCCGCAGAACTCCTCACCGCGCTCGACGTCGAGCAGGAGGTACGCCAGCGTGTCGGGCACGCCGAGCTCGGGGAGCGGGTAGTACGTCGCGAGGTCGCCCTCGCCATGGTTGCGGTCGACCACGCCGGGCTTGCGCCCGCCGGCGAGCCGCAGCAGCGGCACCCGCGGCTCGGGCGGGATCAGGTCGCGAGTGACGACGAGCACCCACGGCACCCGGCCCTCAGCCGCGTCGACGGGACCGGTGGCGACGGGGACGCGCTCCTCCAGCGGCGCGAGCCGGGCACGGAAGTCGGACTCGGTCAGACCCGCCAGCCCGGCGTACCCGAGTGAGACGAGGCGGTCGACCTGAGCGGTGAACAGAGGTGAGTAGGTCACGGATCTCCTGTGGTGGGCGGCGCGGGTAGAACGCGTCGCCGACCACCGGAGTTCCCGCACCGCTGTCACTTCTTCTTGAACGCGTCCTTCGCGTCGCGGGTGGCGTCCTTGGCCTTGTCGCCCGCGCCCTTCAGCGCCGCGGACCGCTGGTCGCCCTTGCCCTCGTCCTCGAGTCGCTCGTTGCGGGTCGCCTTGCCGGTCGCCTCCTTGGCCTTCCCCTTGAGGTCCTCGGCCTGGTGCGCCGCCTTGTCTTCCATGCCCATGGCTAGCTCCTTGTGGTGGGTGTTCCTCACCTCACCACGGGCCGCGACCGGCCGACCACACCCCAAGAGAGATGAGCGTGGTACGTCGGGCCGGAGAGGTCAGCGGCGGCCGCTGAAGCCGGCGGCGCTGTGCGACCCCGACCCGCTCGAACGACCGGCGTTCGGCTTCCGCGACTGACCACCGGAGCGGTTCCCACTCGGGCGGTTCCCTCCGGAGCGCTTCGCCGCCGAGTGGGCCTGGCCGCGACCGCGGCCTCGGCCGCGACCACGGGAGCCTCGGCCGCCACCGCCGCCACCTCCCTCGCCACGAGGTCCACGCCGCTCGCCGTCCGAGCCGCTCGCCCCGACACCCGACGGCGCGTAGCCGCCGGCCACCAGGGTGCGCTCACCTGGAGCAAGCTGGACCAGGATCGGGTGGTCGGCGCTCTGCACGCGGGTGGTCACCGGCTTGATGCCGGCCTGTCGCGTGAGGGTGCGCACGTCGCGCACCTGGTCGTCGGTCATCAGCGTGATGACCGTTCCGGCCGCTCCGGCCCGGGCGGTCCGACCCGAGCGGTGCAGGTAGGCCTTGTGCTCGACCGGCGGATCGGCGTGCACGACCAGCGCCACGTCGTCGACGTGGATACCGCGGGCCGCGATGTCGGTCGCGACCAGCGTCGACGCGGCGCCACCGTGGAACGCGTCGAGGTTCCGGGTACGCGCGTTCTGGCCGAGGTTTCCGTGGAGCTCGACGCTGGGGACGCCGCTGCGGTTGAGCTGCCGGGCCAGGGCCTTGGCGCCGTGCTTGGTGCGGGTGAACACGACGGTGCGACCGGGCGCACTGGTGAGTCCGATCAGCACGGCGAGCCGGTGCTCGCGCTGCAGGTGCAGCACGTGGTGGGCCATGCTGGAGATCGGCGACTGGGCGGAGTCGGCCTCGTGCGTGACCGGGTCGACCAGGAACCGCTTGACGATGACGTCGATCGCCTTGTCGAGCGTCGCCGAGAACAGCAACCGCTGGCTGCCCCGCGGGGTCCTGTCGAGCAGTCGCCGTACGGAGGGCAGAAAGCCAAGGTCGGCCATGTGGTCCGCCTCGTCGAGCACGGTCACCTCCACGGCACCGAGGTCGCAGTGGCCCTGGCCGATCAGGTCCTCGAGCCGGCCGGGGCAGGCGACGACCACGTCGGCGCCCTTTCGGAGCCCGACGACCTGCGGGTGCTGTCCGACGCCGCCGAAGACGGTGAGGGTGGTCAGCCCGGCCTGGGCGGCCAGCGGCTGCAGGGCGGCGTGGATCTGCCCGACCAGCTCACGGGTCGGCGCGAGGATCAGCGCCCGGGGGCGTCGCGCGGCGGCGCGGTCGCCGGCGGTGAGCCGGGCGACCAGCGGGAGGAGGAAGGCGTAGGTCTTGCCGGAGCCGGTGCGACCGCGGCCGAGCACGTCGCGGCCCGCGAACGAGTCGGGCAGGGTCGCGGTCTGGATCGGGGTCGGCACGGTGATGCCGCGATCGGCCAGCACGGCCGAGAGCGAGGCGGGGACGCCCAGCGCGTCGAACGTCTGGGCAGGGGAGGTCTGGGTGGTCAAGAGAGGTCTTTCGGTTGGTGTCTCACCAACGCGCGTCCGCCGGGGGCGGCGCCGGCAGCTCGAGGCTGCTGCGTTTCTCACGAGTCGTGAGCGGCGACCGGGACCGGGCGCCTGGAGTCCGAGGCAAGACTGGACGGACTGTTGAGCAGAGCCTAGGGCACGGCCCGACATACCGCGGGATCGCCGCGGCTTCGGGGTCAGGTGAAGTGCAGCACACCGTCGTCGATCGGGCTGCGACGGATCGTTCGCACGTCGTACAGGTAGTTCTGGCGAAGCCGCCACGGCTCGCGATCTCCCTGCTTGGGAAGGAGGTGCTGGGAGCGCAGCACGTAGCCGGGCGTGAAGTCCATGAAGGGCGCCGGGCCCACGGTCGCGTCGGGCACCGGCACCACGGCCCGGTAGCCGTTCCGGTCCAGGTGCGCCAGCACACGACACACGTAGTCGGCGACGAGGTCGGCCTTGAGGGTCCACGACGCGTTCGTGTAGCCGATCGTGAAGGCGAAGTTGGGGACGCCTCCGAACATCAGCGCGCGGTAGGTCATCCGGCCGCGCAGATCGACCTTCTCGCCGTCGACACCGAGCACGACGTCGCCGATCAGCTTGAGGTCGAAGCCGGTCGCGGTCACAACCACGTCGGCCGGCAGCTCCTCGCCGGAGCTGACGCGCACGCCGGTCTCGGTGAGCGACTCGATCGTGTCGGTGACGACACTGACGGTGCCCTCGCGGATGGTCCGGAACAGGTCGCCATCGGGGACTAGGCAGAGCCGCTGGTCCCACGGGTCGTACGACGGCCTGAAGTGCACGTCCACCGGGTACCCCTCGGGCAGCTGCTTCGCCGTCGCCTGCCGGATCAGCCGCTTCGCGAGCCGTGGTGCGCGCTGGCTGAGCTGGTAGCTGACGAGGGCCAGCAGGATGTTCTTCCACCGCGTCACGACGTACGACGCGCGCTCGGGCAGCCAGCGCCGCACGGCCCGAGCGAACCCGTCGACCGCGGGCCGCGGGAGCACGTAGGTCGGCGACCGCTGCAGCATCGTCACGTGCGCCGCGCCCGCGTCGGCGAGCGACGGCACCAGGGTCATCGCGGTCGCCCCGCTGCCGATCACGACCACCCGCTTGCCAGTGGTGTCGAGGTCCTCAGGCCAGTGCTGCGGGTGGACGATCACGCCGCCGTACCGCTCGGACCCGTGAAGCTCGGGCCGGTGGGGCTCGTCGTAGTCGTAGTAGCCGGTGCACGCCCACAGGAAGCCGGCGGTGAAGGTGACCGGTCCGTCAGGAGTCTCGGCGGTGACCGTCCAGCGCGCGGTGGCGCTGTCCCAGTCGGCGTCGACCACCCGGTGCCGGTAGCGGATCCGCCCGTCGACGCCGTACTCGCGCGCGGTGTCGCGCACGTACTCCAGGATCGATCGACCGTCGGCGAGCGCCTGGTTGCTGCGCCACGGCCGGAACCGGTAGCCCATCGTGAACATGTCGGAGTCGGAGCGGATGCCGGGGTAGCGGAAGAGGTCCCACGTTCCGCCGCTGGCCGCGCGCGCCTCCAGCACCAGGTAGCTGCGCTGCGGGTGCTCCTGGGTCAGCCGGGCTGCGGCGCCGATGCCGGAGAGGCCGGCGCCGATGATCAGCACGTCGACGTGCACGGGGGTGGGTGGCGGGGTCATGCGCGGGCGTACCTCTCGGTGAAGGCGGCAAGGATCTTGGGGGGCTCGGTCACGACGCTGCGGCGGGCCAGGTCGATCAGGCTCTGGGCCTGGTCGGGTGGGAAGTATCCGTACTCGCGATAGGTCTCGATCCGCAGGCACAGCCCCTCGACGTCGAGCTCGGGATGGAACTGCGTGGCGTAGACGTTCCCGCCGAGCCGGAACGCCTGGACCGGGCAGGCACCAGACCCGGCCAGCCGGACCGCGCCGGTGGGGAGCTGCAGCACGGCCTCCTTGTGGCCGAGGAAGACGTCGAAGGAGTCGGGAAGCATCGCGAGCAGCGGGTCGGCCCGGCCATGGTCGGTCAGGGTCACCTCGACGCAGCCGATCGGCTCGCCGTACGTGCGGTCGACGACCCCTCCGCGGATCCGGCCGAGCACCCCGATGCCGTAGCAGGCGCCGAGGAACGGGAAGTCGGCGGCGACCACCTGCTCGGCGAGCTGGGCCAGCTCCGCCTCAGCCCGCTGCTGGATCGGCGACTTCTCCTCCTCGGGGTCGCTGACGTTGAACGGGCCGCCTCCGAGCAGGATGCCCGACCACGCGTCGAGGTCGACGACACCGAGCTCCTCGCGTTCGAGCCGCAGCCGGCACAGCTGACCCTCGGCCAGCCCGGACTGGGCGAGCACCGCGTCGTACTCGTTGTCCGCGGCCTCGTCCTCGGCGCGCGTCCCGAGGAAGAGGAACGGCTTCACGCGGCTCATGCCTGCACGGCAGCGCCGGCCTCGATCAGCGCCTCGACGTCGGTCGTGCCCCAGGCGGCGAGAGCGGCACGGGTATGAGCCCCGGGCGCCGCGGGCGGCATCGACACCGACGGCCGGGTGCGGCTGAAACGGGGTGCGGGGGCCGGCTGGGTGATGCCGTCGATCTCGACGTACGTCCCCCGTGCCGCGAGGTGGGGGTGCGTCACGGCCTCGCTCGGCGGCAGCACCGGCGCGACGCAGGCGTCGCTTCCGTCGAACACCTCCGCCCACTCCGCCTGGGTCCGCTGCCGGAACGTCTCGGCGAGCAAGTCACGCAGCGCCTCGGTGTCGGCCGGGTCGTCGCGGTCGGGCGCGCGGTCGGCGAGGCCGAGCCGATCGAGGAGGGCGTCGTAGAACTGCGGCTCGAGCGAGGCGACCGAGACGTGCCGGCCGTCCGCGGTCTCGTAGAGGTCGTAGAAGGGGGCGCCGCCGTCGAGCAGCCCGCTGCGCCGTTGCTCGGACTGGACACCGACCGCAGCCAGGGTGGCGCCGAGCGTGTTGAGGTGGGCGGTGCCGTCGACGATCGCGGCGTCGACCACCTGGCCCCGGCCGCTGGCGCGGGCCTCGAGCAGCGCGGCGAGCACGCCGATCACGAGGTACGCCGAGCCGCCGCCGAAGTCGCCGAGCAGGTTGGACGGGAAGTGCGGTCGGGTGCGGTCCTGTCCGAGGCCGTGGAGCACCCCGCTGAGTCCGATGTAGTTCAGGTCGTGGCCGGCCGTCTGCGCCCACGGTCCGTCCTGGCCCCAGCCGGTCATCCGGCCGTAGACGAGGGCAGGGTTGCGCGCCCAGCAGTCGTCGGGGCCGAGACCCAGCCGCTCGGCGGCACCGGGACGCATCCCCTCGACCAGCACGTCAGCCCGCTCGACCAGGTCGAGGACGGTGCGGATCGCCTCGTCGTGCTTGAGGTCGAGCGCCACGCTCGGCCGGCCGCGCGTGAGGACGTCGTACCGGCCGCTGCCGAACATCACGCCACCGGGCTTCTCGATCCGGATCACGTCGGCCCCGAGGTCGGCCAGCGTCATGCACGCGTGCGGTCCCGGGCCGATGCCGGCGAGCTCGACGACCTTCACGCCGCGCAGCGGCCCGGTGCCGTGCCCGAGCTCGAGCCTGGTGTCGTCGGCCATGCCGCCGATCATGACAGAACCACTGTCACGGTCAACCGGGTGTGATCGGTGGCCGAACACGTGCTCGCTGGCTGCGGCGGCTGGGCTGCCGTTTGTGTCCAAACGGCAGCGACACGCCGCGCCAGAGTGCGATATCTGCCCAATCGTCGGCAGCAGGCGGCCCTGCCCCGCGCGCGTCCGCACTCAGATCAACCCAGGATCCGGCGGAGGAACTGGCGGGTGCGTTCCTCCCGCGGCTCGGTGAAGACCTGCGCCGGCGGCCCGGACTCGAGGATCCGACCGCCGTCCAGGAAGCAGACGCGGGTGGCGACGTCGCGCGCGAACTCCATCTCGTGGGTGGCGAGCAGCATCGTGGTGCCGGACGCGGCCAGGTCCCGGACGATCGTGAGGACCTCACCGACCAGCTCGGGGTCGAGAGCGGCGGTGATCTCGTCGAGCAGCAGCAGCGCCGGCTTGGTGGCCAGCGCGCGCACCAGCGCGGCCCGCTGCTGCTGGCCGCCCGAGAGCCGGTCCGGGTGCTTCTCGGCCTGGTCGGCCAGCCCGAACCGGCCCAGCAGCTCACGCGCCTGCTCCTCGGCGTCGGCTCGCGGCACGCCGTGCACCCGGCGCGGGGCCAACGTGACGTTGTCGAGCACGCTCAGGTGCGGGAACAGGTTGTAGGCCTGGAAGACCATGCCCATCCGCTGCCGGACCGCTCGCTGGTCGATCCGCGGATCGGAGATCTCACGCCCCTCGAGCTCGATGACCCCGTCATCGATCTCCTCGAGCAGGTCGAGGCAGCGCAGCAACGTCGACTTGCCTGATCCGGACGAGCCGATCAGGCAGATCACGTCGTGCGGATCGACGGTGAGGTCGACGTCGTCGAGCACCACCCGCTCGCCGTACGCCTTGCGGAGCCCGGTGACCTTCAGCAGGGGCGGGCCGCTCACAGGGCACCTGCTCGTTCGCGCTCGGCCCAGCGCCGCTGCATCCAGTCGGTCAGCCGGGCCAGCGGCACCGTGAGCACCACGAAGAAGCAGGCGACCACGACGTACGGCGTGTAGTTGAAGTTGAACGCCGTGTAGTCGCGCGCCTGGAAGACGGCGTCGAACACCGCGACCGTCGAGACCAGCGCCGTGTCCTTCTGCAGCGACACGAAGTCGTTCAGCAGCGGCGGCACGACCCGGCGCACCGCCTGCGGCACCACGACGAACCGGAGCGCCTGGGGCCGGGACAGCCCGAGGGCGACCGCGCTGGAGACCTGGGACGGGTGGATCGACTCGATGCCGGCGCGATAGACCTCGGCGACGTACGCACCGTAGGACAGGACCAGCGCGACCCCCGCCCACAGGAACGGGTCGGTCGGCAGCCCCTGCAGCCGCAGTGCGGGCACGCCGAACCCGAGCAGAAGGATCAGCAGGATCGTCGGGATGCCTCGGAAGAGGTCGGTGTACACGACCGCTGCGACCCGCACCGGCGCCAACCAGGGCGAGCGGGCGGTGCGGGCCAGCGCCACCGCGAGGCCGAGGAGCAGGATGAAGACCTCGCAGATCATGAACAGCTTCACGTTGAGCCAGAAGCCGTCCAGGATCAGGGGGAACGACGCCTTGGCGTGCTCCCAGCTGAAGAACGTCTCGCGGACGCGGGGCCAGCCGGGTGAGCTGCCGACCACGAGGACGACGACCACCACGACCAGGGCGACCAGGCCCGTGGAGATGGCCATCGACCGCAACCGCAGTCGCCGGCGCACCGCCCGCCGCGCGAGCTCGCGGTCACTCGGCTGCCAGGGAGCGGCCCGCTCGACGCTCCGGTCGGGACCCACTAGCCGGTCATCTACTGGAGCTCGGGCACGTCCACGACGTCGGACAGCCACTCCTGCTCGATCTGGTCGAGCGTGCCGTCGTCGCGCAGCGCCGCGAGGGCCTCGTTGACGCAGGGGACGAGCTCGCTGCCCTTCTCGAAGAGCATCCCGAACTCCTCCTTTTCACCGGTCTCCGGCTTGAACTGGCCGATCAGCGTCGCCTCCGGGATCTCGACCGCGGTGATGTAGAACGCGGTCGGCAGGTCGGCGAGGATGCCGTCGACCTGACCGTTGAGGAGTGCCTGCTTGGCGGCGTTGGTGTCCTCGAAGACGGCGGGGTCGTTCGCGGGCTGGATCACGTCGCGGATCACGGTGAGCGACGTGGTGCCGGTCTGGGCGCCGAGGTTGAAGTCAGCGAGCTCGGCCACGGTCGTCGCGTCTGCGATGGGGGTGTCGTCGAGGGCGATCACGGCCTGGGCCGCCTCGTAGTAGCCGTCGGAGAAGTCGACCACCTCGGCTCGCTCCGGGGTGATCGAGATCTGGTTGATGTCGAAGTCGAAGTTCTTCTCACCCGGCTTGTAGGAGCTGTTGAAGGGCACCGTGACCCAGGTCACCTGGTCGTCGCTGAAGCCGAGCTCCTCCGCGACGGCGTAGGCCACGGCGGACTCGAAGCCCTTGCCGTTCGACGGCTTGTCGTTCTGGAACCACGGCGGGAACGCCGGGGAGTCCGTGCCGATCGTGAGCGTCCCGGGCTCGAGGAGCGCGAGATTCTCCGTCGCGCACTGGTCCTCGGCGGTGGGGGTGGGCTCGGCAGCAGCATTCCCGTCCGGCTCCTCGTCGGCCGGTGCGCAGCCGGCGATGCCGAACGGGACCGAGACCAGCGCGAGAAGGGTGAGTGCCTGACGGGTTCTCATGGCCAGATCGTAGGGCGGAACGACCCGGTCAGTGCCGGTGTCCAGCGCCGTGCTTCTGCTCGTGACTGTCCCCGTGCGCGTGCCCGTGCATCTCGTGGACGACCGCGTGGCCCTTGCCGCGGTCGATCAGCCACTTGTTCACGGGAACGGTGACGACGAAGGCCACCGCGAGGGCGACCGCGAGCGAGCCCCAGAACAGGCCGCTGCGCAGCGTCGCCTCCATCGCACCGGGAACGGCCAGCAGGAAGGCGTTGTCGACGATCTCCATGACCAGGATGGAGAGCGTGTCGGCGGCCAGGGCGACCCGCACAGCCTGCCGGATCCCGAGCCCCGACCGCCGTACGCCGAGGAACGTCAGGAGGTAGCCGAAGAAGAAGGCCAGGGCGACGGCCAGAGCGATC
The DNA here is from genome assembly GCF_036374615.1 of Nocardioides sp. Classification (GTDB taxonomy): domain Bacteria; phylum Actinomycetota; class Actinomycetes; order Propionibacteriales; family Nocardioidaceae; genus Nocardioides. Next base: position 7,981 of record NZ_DASUTK010000093.1, on the reverse strand, counting down.
GAGGCGGCGTCGCCCCATCCCCACCAGGTCGCGAGCACCATGCCGAGCACCTCGCCGATGGCGCAGCCGGTGAGGCAGTGCAACGTGGCCGAGATCGCGGTCCGCCAGGAGTCCATGGCCAGACACTATACCCCCCTCCCGTATCTACCCAGGCCGGTCTGTAGCGTCGGTCCCGTGACCTCGACAGGGCTGATCCGGGACTTCACCGACGAGGAGGCGCGGCGCGCGCTGGTGCTGAAGTGGGGCACGCAGGACCCCGACGTGCTGCCTGCGTGGGTGGCCGAGATGGACTACGCGCTGGCGCCCCCGGTGGCTGAGGCGCTGCAGCGGGCCGCAGCGCAGGGGATCACGGGGTACCCGGCGCACTCCAGTGGGGGCCCGCTCGGCGCGGCCCTGGCCGGGTTCGCGGCCCGGCACTTCGATTGGCCGGTCGACCCGGAGCAGGTGCTGGCCACGGTCGACGTCACGGCCGGGGTGCGGATCGCCCTGGAGGCGCTGAGCGACCACGGGCCGATGGTGCTGCCCACACCTGCGTACCACCCTCAGTTCGGAATCGCCGGTCTCTCCGGTCGGGAGACCTGGGAGCTGCCGCTCGACCCGGACGCCGGGCAGGCGACGCTCGACCTCGACCGGCTCGACGACCTGTTCTCCCGGGGTGCGCGCACGTTGTTGCTCACCCAGCCGCACAACCCGCTCGGCCACGTCTACACCCGGGCCGAGCTCGAAGCCATCCGCGACGTCGTCGTGCGGCACGGGGCGCGGGTGATCAGTGACGAGGTCCACGCACCGCTCGTGCTGCCGGGCGCCAGCCACGTCCCGTACCTGGCGCTCGAGGGCACCGCCGACCACGCGGTCACGGTGACGGCGGCCAGCAAGGCGTTCAACACCCCGGGTCTGCGCTGCGCGCAACTCGTGACCGCCGATCCGGCCGCGCGCGATCGGCTGCTCGCCGAGCCGATGTGCCGCAACAACTCGTGGTCCCCGCTGGGTGAGGTGGCCGCGGTGGCCGCCTACACCGAGGGCGATGAGTGGCTGGCGTCGCTGGTGGAGCGGCTCGACCGGCAGCGCGGGCTGCTCACCTCGCAGCTGCGGCAGCAGCTGCCGCTGGCGCGGATGCGGCCGCTGGAGGCGACGTACCTCGCCTGGCTCGACCTGCGCGGCTACGGCCACGACGACCCGGCCACCCTGGCGCTCGACAAGGGCCGGCTCCACGTCGAGGCCGGCGACCGCTACCAGCCCGGTCTCACCGGTCATGTGCGGGTGAACATCGCGACGTCGCCGGAGCGGCTCGTCGAGATCGTACGGCGACTGGCGGTGACGGTGGACGCCTAGGGCGCCCTCTCACCCGGTGGCCGAGGCTGGGCTACCCGCCCCTTCAACCCGCGTGCTGGGACTGAGCCGCGACCAGGTCGCGGTACCAGGCGAAGGACTTCTTCGGGGTCCGTACCTGGGTCTCGTAGTCCACATGCACGAGTCCGAATCGCTGCGTGTAGCCCTTGGCCCACTCGAAGTTGTCGATGAGCGACCACGCGTAGTAACCGCGGATGTCGACGCCGCGCTGGATGGCGGTGGCGACGGCCCGCAAGTGGGCGTCGTGGTAGTCGATCCGCTGCTGGTCGTCGACCTCGCCGGCCGCGTCCGGAGAGTCGGCGAACGAGCAGCCCGACTCCGTGATCACGATCGGTGGTAGCGCGGCGCGGTAGCGGGCGCGGAACATGATCAGCCACTCGCGCAGCGCGTCGGGGACGATCGGCCACCCGAAGCCGGTCGTCGGGTAGCCGAGCAGCTCGCGGAACTCGAACGGGAGCTCGGCGTCCTCGGGCGCCGCCCCGACGCGGAGCGGGTTGTAGTAGTTGATGCCGTAGAAGTCGAGCGGCTGCCGCATGGTCGCGAAGTCGCCCGGCTCGGCGATCTCCTCCATGAACGGCATCAGGTCGAACGGGTAGCGGCCGAGCAGCATCGCCTCGAGGTACGTCCCGTTCCACAGCGCGTCGAACAGCTTGGCGGCGCCGACGTCGGCGTCCTGCTCACTGGCCGGCCAGATCGGAGCGTGGTTGTTGGCGCAGCCGACGCTGGTCGCGCCCGCCTGGCGCAGCGCGATGGCGGCGCGGCCGTGCGCCACCATCAGGTGGTGAGCCACTGGGAGGGCGTCGAAGGTGAGCTTCCAGCCCGGGGCGTGCTCGCCAGTGCCGTATCCCATCATGGTGACGACGTTCGGCTCGTTGATCGGAATCCAATGCGCGACCCGGTCCGCCAGCGCCTCGCCCACGATCCCGGCGTAGTCGGCGAACCGGTGGATCGTGTCGCGGTTGAGCCAACCGCCGTCGTCCTGCAGGCCCTGCGGCAGGTCCCAGTGGTAGAGCGTGACCATCGGTTCCAGGCCGGCCTCCAGCAACCGGTCGACCAGCCGGTCGTAGAACGCGAGCCCCGGCTTGTTGACCTCGCCGGAGCCGGTGGGCACCACGCGCGGCCACGAGATGGAGAACCGGTAGCCGGGAGCGCCGAGGTCACGCATCAGCGCGACGTCCTCCTCCCACCGGTGGTAGTGGTCGCACGCCACCTCGCCGCTGCTGCCGTCGAGGATCCGGCCCGGTTCGGCGGTGAAGGTGTCCCAGATGCTGGGACCCTTGCCGTCCTCGGAGATGGCGCCCTCGATCTGGTACGCCGCAGTGCTGGTGCCGAAGCGGAAGCCAGGGGGCAGCTGAGGAAACACGGCCCCATCCTTGTGCATGGGTGGTCGCGCCCGCCGGGGAATCACGGTTTGTTCACGGAGCGAGAACTCGGAGTGCACCCGGCCGGATGTCGCTGGCCGCAGCCACCCGGCTGGTCCCAGCATCAGGATCGGCAGGAAATCGACGGCGACCGATGAGTTTCGAGGTCGACGGGAGTCGTACCCGTTGGCAGACTGACGAGAGTCCGAGGAGCCGGCCCATGAGGACAGCCACTGTGACAGCGGAGCCCAGCACCACCCCGACAGCCGAGCTGGACGACTTCGACGCCCTGACCCAGCGCTACCAGCGCGAGCTGCTCGCGCACTGCTACCGGATGAGCGGGTCGGTGCACGAGGCAGAGGACCTCGTGCAGGAGACGCTGCTCCGCGCCTGGAAGGCGAGCGCGGACTTCCAGGGGCGCTCCAGCGTGCGCACGTGGCTCTACCGGATCGCCACCAACGTGTGCCTCACGAACCTCGAGGGCCGACCTCGTCGGCCGCTGCCCACTGGCCTGGGCGCCACCGAGTCCGACGTCCGTGACCCGCTCGACGCCCAGCCGGAGATCCCGTGGCTGGAGCCGATCCCCGACACGGCGGTCCAGGTGGAGGAGAAGGACACGATCCGGCTCGCCTTCGTCGCCGCGCTGCAACACCTGCCCGCCCGGCAGCGGGCGGTGCTGATCCTGCGCGACGTCCTCCGCTGGTCGGCGGCCGAGGTCGCCGACGCCCTCGACACCACGTCGGCCGCCGTCAACTCCGCGCTCCAGCGGGCCCACGCCCAGCTCGACAAGCAACAGCTCGACGCCGACCAGGTCACGTCGTCCCTGACCGACACCCAGGAGCAGCTGCTCAGCGAGTATGTCGAGGCGTTCTGGAACAAGGACATCGACCGGATCGTCATGCTGCTGACGGCCGAGGCGACGTGGGAGATGCCGCCGTACACCGGTTGGTACCACGGCGCCGCGAACATCGGCGTCCTGATCGACACCAAGTGCCCGGGCGGTCACCACGACATGCCGATGATCCGGACCGAGGCGAACGGCCAGCCCGCCTTCGGCCTCTACATGCGAACCCGGGACGGCGACTTCGAACCCTTCCACATGCAGGTCCTGCAGCTGGACGGCGAACGGGTCGAGCACGTCAGTGCGTTCTTCGGCCGCGAGGTGTTCGCCAGATTCGGCCTCCCCGACCGGCTGCCGGCCGACTACCGCGACTGAGCCGACGAGCAGACGATGGACACCGCCCTGACGGGCGCTGTCGAGCTCCTGGACCGTTCCCTCGCCTACACCCGGCTGGCGCTGGCGGGAGTCGGCCCCGAGCACGCGGCGCTCCCCACTCCGTGCCACGGCTGGCCGTTGCGCCGACTGCTGGAGCACATGGACGACGCCCTGGACGCCTACATCGAGGCGACCACCGGCCGGGTGGGCCTGGACCCCTCGCTCGGGGACGGTCGCGTCGAGTCGGTGCGGGCCAAGGCCTGCGCGCTGCTCGCCTGGTGGCTCGACCCACCCGTCGACGTGGTCGAGGTCGGCGACCGGCGACTGGCCGCGGAGAAGCTGCTGTCCGCCGCCGCGCTGGAGGTCACGCTGCACGGCTGGGACGTCCACGCCACGCTCGGTCGGCCCACCGCAGTCCCCGTCGACCTCGCCGCGCCGCTGTTCGACGTGGCCGTCGAGGTGGCCGTCGGCCCACTGCGGCCGGCGTGCTTCGCCCCGCCCGTCTCCCCGCCCCCCGGCGACAGCGAGTCCACGCTGCTGCTCGGGTTCCTGGGCCGCTCACGCGACTCCGCGGGTGAGACCTGAGCGTCACCGAGCAGACGCTGTTTCGCGCGTTTGCTCGCACCCGGCGGGCCAGATCTCTACCCTCGTTGCATGCCCGTGACCCCGCTCGCCGCGTCGGCCACGGGTGTCGGCGAGCATCTGGTACGGGCGGGGCGGGTCTCCGCCGCCCTCGACCACCTGCTCGCGGACACCCCGCCGTCGGTCGAGTCACTCGCCCTCCTCGTGGAGTGTCGGCTCGCGCGCGGCGAGATGGACCTCGCCGGGCGTGCGGGGAGCGCGCTGTCGGCGCGCGGGAACCTCTCGACCGACGACGCGGCCCGGCGGTCGCTCGCGCTCGCCGAGCTCGCCGCCGCCACCGACCGCGACGCCGAGGCGGTGGCTCGGGCCCACCAGGTCGACTCCGACGCACTGCCCTGGCGGCAGGTCGCGGCCCTGAGCCTGATCCGGCTGGGTCGCCGAGCCGATGGCGAACAGCTCGCGACGGAGCAGCTCGCGCTGTCCCGGGCCGCCGGCTCGCCGTACCACCTGGCCGGGGCATTGCGCACGAGCGCCGCCGTCTGCGCCACGGTCGACATCGAGGGCCAGCTGCGCGAGGCGTACGCGCTCGCCACGGGACGGTTCGAGCGCCTCGCCGCACAGGTCGCCACCGACCTGGCCGGCCTGCTGGCCCTCACCGGTCGCGACCGGCTCGGGGCCGTGGCGCTGCTGCGCGAGGCGGAGGAGTACGCCGATGTGGAGGACCTGTGGCCGCTGCACGTCCGCGTCCGGCGGCTCCTCGAGCGGCTCGACGAGCAGCCGAAGCTGCCCCGCACCGAAGCGATGGAGCGCCTCACCCAGGCCCAGCTGCTGATCTGCACCCTCGCCGCGACCGGCAGCACCAACCGGGCGATCGCCGACCACCTCAGGATCAGCGTCAAGGCCGTCGAGGGGCACCTCTCGCACGCCTACAAGAAGCTCGAGATCAGCGGTCGGGCACAGCTGCCGCAAGTGTTGCGGCTGCCCTGAGGAGCTCCGACTACCGTCGGACCGGTGCACCCGCTCACCGCACGCGAGATCCGTGCCGCCTTCGTCAACTGCTCCCAGGGCGAGGCCAAGCGGGCGGCGCTGCCCGACCTCGACCTGGTGCCGTGGGAGTCGCTGGACTTCCTCGGGCGGCGCAGCGCCATGTGCCAGGTGTGCCTCACGCCGCACAACGGAACCGCCGTGACCCTGACTGTCGCCCGCAAGACCGGTCCCGCCGGGAAGCGCGGTGACTCGGCCGGCGTGTACCTGTGCCGCGACCTGGCGTGTTCCCTCTACGGGCGGAGCCTCCGCAGCTCCGGGGTCCCGCGCCTCCGCGAGACCCTGCCGGTGGACCAGCTGGTCGCCCGGCTGCGCGCGAACCTCGACGCGTTCCTGGCTCGAGTGCTCGTCTGACTCAGAGCACCACCATCGAGGCGCCGTGCCCGTGGGTGCGGGCCCGCGCGAGACCGTCGACGCCGAGCACGAACCGGCCCGGCAGGTCCGGCCCGTCGGCCGCCGTGGCGCTCACGGTCGGCAGCACCTGCGGAGCCTCGTTGCTGATCCAGCGGCACGCACCCGCCTCCACCAGGCGCGACATCATCCTGGCGAACCGGTCCCGGTCATCGGGCTCGAGGTAGGCGATCACCGCGCTGTGGAAGACCACGACCGGGGCGTGGCCGGCCGCTTCCTCGACCAGCGTCGGCAGCGTCTCCAGCAGGTCGCCGGCCACCAGGTGTGGGGGGTCGGCGCGAGCGATGGCGATGGCGTCCTCGAGCCGCTGACGCCGGTCGTCCTGCTCGGGCCACACGAGGGTGGTGAGCCAGGCCATCGCGTCGCGGTCGGTGGGGTCGAGCGGGTTCAGGTCGATGCCGCCCCGCCAGGCGACCTCCGGCGGAGTCACCTGGTCGGGGAAGGGTCCGGTCACCTCGCACTCGAGCCGCGGCCCGGAGCCGGCCGTCACGGTCCGGTGCGGCGTCGACCACGCGTAGGACCACCGGTCGGGGTACAGGCAGAGTCCGGCGCTCGCGCCGACCTCGAGCAAAGCCAGCCGCGGCCCGAGCTCGGCGAGGAACGGCGTCAGGGTCGCCAGCCGACCGACCTCGTTGGTCTGGGTCGCCCGCTTCAGCACGGTCGCCCGGATCGTCCCGTCGTCGGCGAGCAGCGCCTCACGCAGCGCGGAGTACGGTCCCGGGGCGCGGACGTCGTGCCAGCGGGCGGCCGCGAACACCAGGTTCGGCTGCTGCTTCACAGGCGGCAGCGTCGCGATCCACGCCAGCAGCTCGGAGTCCTCGGCCACCCGCAGCGCCCAGTCTCGGAAGCAGGGCGAGTCCTCGGCGTACAGCGCGAAGTCGGCGTACTGCCGCGCCACGTCGGTGTAGAGCTCCACGATGTCGGAGCGGGGCAGTCAGTCGGCCGGGATCGCGACGTACGTCGTGTCGAGGTACTCCTCGATCCCCTCGAAGCCGCCCTCGCGTCCGAAGCCGCTTGCCTTCACCCCGCCGAAGGGCGCCGCCGGGTTGGAGACCAGCCCGGTGTTCACGCCGACCATGCCGAAGTCGAGCGACTCCGCGAGTCGCACGGTCCGGGCCAGGTCCCGCGTGAAGACGTACGACGTGAGGCCGTACTCGGTCGAGTTCGCGCGCTCGACCGCCTCCTGCTCGGAGGCGAAGGTGGTGATCGGCGCGACCGGCCCGAAGATCTCCTCGCGGTTGATCTGCGAGTCGGCCGGCACGTCGGTCAGGACCGTGGGCGGGTAGAAGAAGCCGGGACCGTCGGGCACCGTGCCGCCCGTGACGACCTTCGCGCCGTCGTGGACGGCGTCGGTCACGAGCCCCGCGACCGACTCGACCGCGTCGGGGTTGATGAGCGGGCCGACGTCGACGCCGTCGTCCTGCCCCCGGCCGACGGTCAGCGCACCCATCCGGGCGCCGAGCTTCTCGGCGAACTCGCCCGCAACCGACTCGTGAACGAGGAACCGGTTGGCCGCGGTGCACGCCTCGCCCATGTTGCGCATCTTGGCGATCATCGCGCCGTCGACGGCGGCGTCGATGTCCGCGTCCTCGAAGACCAGGAACGGCGCGTTGCCGCCGAGCTCCATGGACATCCGCTGGAGCTGGTCGGCCGACTGCCGGACCAGGATCTTCCCGACCGGGGTCGACCCGGTGAAGCTGACCTTCCGCAGCCGTTCGTCGGCCATCAAGGTGCTGCTCATCGCCGCCGAGTTGCTGGTCGTCACGACGTTCAGGACGCCGTCGGGAAGTCCGGCCTCGGCCATGATCCCGGCGAGCGCGAGCATCGTGAGCGGCGTCAGCTCCGCCGGTTTGATGACCATCGTGCAACCCGCGGCGACCGCCGGCCCGATCTTGCGGGTGCCCATCGCGATCGGGAAGTTCCACGGCGTCAGGAACAGGCAGGGCCCGACCGGCTTGCGGACCGTCAGCAGCCGCGAACCACCCGCCGGCGCCTGCATCCACCGGCCGTGGATCCG
>NZ_DASUTK010000092.1:0-8369 GCF_036374615.1 Nocardioides sp. | reverse complement strand
TCCTCCTTGTCCGGCTCGGTCGGGTTGACCCGGAACTGCTGGACGATGCCCGGCCAGATCATGCCGAGCAGCACCGCGCTCAGCGCGAGCAGCGCGAGCCCGACCGACGGCAGCAGCCAGGTGCGGCGCCAGACGTTGAGGAAGAACAGGAGTGCGCAGATCAGCGCGATCCCCATCAGGATCCCCTTGGCGGGGAGCACGGCGTTCTCGCTGGTGTACGTCATGCCGGTGATCAGGCCGCCGGTGTCGGTGACGAGGTCGAACCGGTCGAGCCAGTAGTCGGCGCCCTTGGCGAGCACGAAGATCCCGAGCAGCACCGAGAGCTGAACCTGGGCAGCACCGGAGAGCCGATCGGCCTTGGTCTGCAGCTGGATGCCGCCGTACAGATAGTGGACGATCGCCGCCATCAGCGCCGCGACGACGGTGAACGCCATCGCCGAGTCGACCAGGTAGTGGAGCCAGGGCAGCTCGAAGATGTAGAAGCCCTTGTCACGGTCGAAGAACTCGTCGGTCTCGCCGAACGGCACGCTGTTGCGCCACATCAGGAAGTTGCGCCACTGGCCCGAGGCGGACGTGCCCGCGAAGAGGCCGAGCAGCACCGTGACACCGACCGCCAGCCACACCCGGATCGGGTCGACGACCTCGCGATATCGGTCGAGACCCGCCTGCTCCGGCGAGGACATGCGGTACAGCGGCCGGAACCGGTGCGCCAGATAGATGTTGAGCCCGACGAACGCGGCCATCACGATGCCGAAGGCGGCGAAGAGGCTGACCCGGGTCCAGATCAGGGTGCTGAAAACCCCGCCGTACCCGATGCCGCGGAACCAGGCCCGGTCGGTCCAGAACGCCGAGAACGTGGTCAGCGCGAAGAAACCGACGACCAGGATGACCGCGGTGATGATGAGGGCACGCGACCGACGCGGCGGTGGGACCTCGGCAGGCTTGCGCTGCTGCTGCGGCCCGCTCCCCTCGTCGAACAGGTCACTCACCGGTCGTCCTCCTCGGTCACAGATCCCGCTCCGGGATCATCGTCGTGCACATCCTCCAGGGTGGCCGCAAGCAGCCGCACCAGCGCGGGCACCAAGTCGGCTCCGGTCACGACCGACTGGGCGTCGTCGTGGGCGCGCAGGCGCAGCGCACAGTACGTCGCACCGGCACGGGTCGCACCCGCCACGATCCGCACGTCCTGCCGGTCGGGGTGGGCGCGCGCGAACTCCTCTGCCTCGGCCGCGCTGGCGGGCAGCTCGGTGTCGGCACCGGGCGGCAGCACGAGCCGCTCGACCACGGCGGCGCAACCGGTGACGCCCTCGGGCCAGCTGATCTGCTCGAGCACCGCCTCGAGCGCCACCTCGGGCGGCAGCTGGTCCTGCTCCACGGGCGTCAGCGATCCGGCCGCGGAGCTGTCGTTCAGCCCGGTGGCGGCTGCGAGCGCCGGCTCGCGCTCGACCAGCCGGGCGGTGTCGACCAGCGCGTAGAGGCGGCTGGGCTGGTCCCAGCCCTCGTCGGCCACGTGGCCCTCGATCTCGAGCACCGCGGCAGCCAGGGCAGGATCCACGTCGAGGTCCCCGACCGGACCCGTCAGGTCGTCGGGCACGTCACTCACCGGCCACCCCCGCAGGCGCCTCGCACCGCGGCAGCTCGGCGTCGGGGTTCTCGGCGAACAGCTCCAGCGCGTCGACGGCCTCGCTCATCGTGGCGACCCGGACCAGCTCCATGTCGCCCTGCGGCGAGTCGTAGGCATCGTCACAGTTGTCGGCGGGCACCAGGAACAGGTCGGCGTCGGCGTCGCGGGCACCCGCGATCTTCTGGTCGATGCCGCCGATCGGGCCCACGGTGCCGTCGGGGTTGATGGTGCCGGTGCCGGCCACGATCTGGCCGCCCGTCATCGGTCCCTCGGTCAGGGTGTCGTAGACCGCGAGCGAGAACATCAGGCCCGCGCTGGGACCGCCGATGTCCTCGTCGATGCCGAAGGACACGTCGATCGGGAAGTCGTACGACGCGCGCATCTCGAACCCGAGCCGCAGCTGGCCATCGATCTCCTCGCGCATGATCGAGAGCGTGAGCCGTTCGTCGCCGCGCTGGACGCGGAGCTCGACCGGTTCGTCTGCGGGCGTGGCGTCGACCGCCTCACCCGCGCTCTGGATGCTGTCCACCGGCTCACCGTTGATGGCGAGCAGCCGGTCGCCCTTCTCGAGCTCACCCTCGGAAGGCGAGCCCGGCAGGACGTTGTGTATCACCGCCACCGACGGGACGTCGTAGCCGAGCTCGGTCAGCGCCACCGCGACCGCGGTGTCCTGCGAGGTCACCATCTGGAAGGCGCCCTCGGCCTGCTTCGACTCGTCGGTGTCGTCGGGCGCGTAGATCGCGTCGTACGGGTAGATGGCGTCGTCGCCGTCGATCCACGCCTCGAGCAGCCGGAACAGGTTGACGTCGGCCTGCGGCTCGGTGGCGTAGACGGTCGTGAACCGCAGCTCGCCCCCGTCGTGGAAGGTGTCGGCCCCCTCGATCGTGACGATCTCCTGGCCGTCCTCGGTGGTGCCGAGGATGTCCTGGGTCAGGCCGGGGGTGTAGATGACGTACGGGAGCGGCTCGCGCAGCGCGCCGAACCAGAGCACGCCCAGCAGCGCCGCGGCCAGCAGGCCGGCGAACATCCGCTGAGTCATGGCGCCTAGCCTCTCACCTGCGAAAAGTCAGGTGATCCGGTGGGTTCAGGCTCCGGGCCGGCGCGCTGCGCGGGACGGGCGTACGGCGATACCGGTGCTGCGATCGCGCGGCACGGCCGGCCGCTGCCGGACCATCCCCTTGTGCTCGCGCTGGAGTGCCTTCTCCAGCCGCGCGACCGCGACGTCGCGGTCGACCTCGCCGCGTCCTTCGCGACCCAGCCAGGCCACCCACAGCATCGCCACCACGGTGACGACGCCGGCCGGCACCAACCAGAGCAGGATGTCCACGCGACGAGGGTAGGTTCTAGACCGCGCCGCACGGTCAGGGCGCGCCGACCCACTCCTCGGTGCCGTCACCGAACCGCTGGTGCTTCCAGATCGGGACCTCGGACTTCAAGGTGTCGATCAGCGCCCGCGACGCGGTGAACGCCTCGCCGCGGTGGGCCGCGCTGGTCGCGACGACCACGGCGATGTCGCCGATCGCCAGCGTCCCGACCCGGTGGACCGCCGCGACGCCGGTCACGTCGTACTGCTCGGCGACCCGGTCGCAGACCTCCGCCAGCCTGGTCATCGCCGTGGGATGGGCCGAGTAGTCGAGGCCGTCGACCGACCTGCCGCCGTCGTGGTCGCGGACCCGGCCGACGAAGAGGGTGAGACCACCCGAGGCGTCGTCCTCGAGCGCCGCGACCACCTCCGCCACGTCGAGCGGCGTCTCGCGCAGGTCGACCAGCTTCACGGCCGCGTGGGACTCGTTCACGTTCCGACCCTATCCCCGCGCGAGATCCCCGCGCGTGTGCCCCAGAGTGCGCCAGGGCGCACTCTCAGGCACACGCGACGGGTCGGGTGGCTAGGGGGTTCGGCGTACGGTGGTCGCATGACGAACGATCCCGACGAGGGCCAGAACAACCCGTTCAAGGGCACGCCGTTCGAGCAGTTCTTCGGCATGCTGGGTGGATCGCCCGGCGCTGGCGGTGCCCCCGACCTGGGCGCGCTCTTCGGCCAGATCCAGGCGATGATGCAGCCCTACGACGGCCCGCTGAACTGGGACCTCGCCCTCGACCTCGCCCGCAAGCAGGCCGCGGCCACCACGGACCCGTCACCCACGCAGCGGCAACAGGACCAGGTCGCCGACGCGGTCCGGCTCGCCGACCACTGGCTCGACGAGGCCACCGACTTCCCCTCGGGCGTCACCTCCACCGCGGCCTGGAGCCGCGCGGAGTGGATCGTGGGCACCACCGACGTCTGGAAGGGGCTGGTCGAGCCGATCGCCGCGTCGTCGGTCAACTCGCTCGCCTCCGCGCTGCCCCAGGACCCCGCCATGGGCGGTGCGATGGGCGGTCAGCTTCTCGGCATGCTGCAGCGGGCGATCGGCGTGATGCTCGCCAACCAGATCGGCTCCGGGCTCGGTGCCCTGGCCGGCGAGGTGCTCACGGCGTCCGACATCGGGCTCCCGCTCGGCGCGCCCGGCAAGGCGGCGCTGGTGCCGGTCAACGTCGCGACGTTCGCCGAGGGGCTCGACGTCTCTGAGGACGACGTGCTGCTCTACCTCGCGCTGCGCGAGGCCGCCCACCAGCGGCTGTTCGCCCACGTGCCGTGGCTGCGCGACCACCTGATCGGCGCCGTCACCGACTACGCCCGGGGTCTCGAGGTCAACACCGCGAACCTCCAGTCGAGCATCGAGGAGCAGCTGCGCGGACTCGACCTGACCAACCCGGAGTCGCTGCAGAAGCTCACCGAGGGCGGCTTGTTCGACCTGCAGCAGAGCCCCGAGCAGGAGGCCGCGCTGCAGCGGCTCGAGGTGACACTGGCACTCGTGGAGGGTTGGGTCGACGAGGTCGTCGGCCAGGCCACAGCCGAGCGGATGCCGACCGCCGACAAGCTGCAGGAGGCCGTACGCCGTCGCCGCGCGTCCGGTGGTCCGGCAGAGCAGACGTTCGCCTCGCTGGTCGGCCTCGAGCTGCGGCCGCGCCGGCTCCGCGACGCCTCGACGCTCTGGGGGTCGCTGCGGACCCGGCAGGGCGCCGAGGCCCGCGACGGGGTCTGGATGAGCCCGCACCTGCTGCCCACGCCGGCCGACCTCGACGACCCGCTCGGGTTCCGGGAGGGCGCCAGCGCCGTGGAGCTCAGCGACGAGGAGTTCGACGCCGGGCTGCGCGAGCTGCTCGACGGCCCGTCGGACGACGACCACCCACAGGAGTGAGTCGACTTCACTCCGATGCGCTCGAGATGCTGCGGGCGTGGGAGCCGCCGACCGCCGAGCAGGCTGCGCTGCGTGACCGCTACGTGGCCCATCTGGAGGCGCGTCCCGATGGGATGCGGCGTACCTGCTATCCCGACCACCTGACCGCCAGCACGATCGTGCTCTCACCCGACGCCGCGGAGGTGCTGCTGACGCTGCACGCCAAGGCACAGCGCTGGTTCCAGCTCGGCGGACACTGCGAGGACGCCGACACCACGCTGGCCGGCGCGGCCGAGCGGGAGGCGATGGAGGAGTCGGGGCTCGCCGAGCTGCGGGTCGACCCGGTGCCGGTGCAGCTCAGCGAGCACGCCGTGCCGTTCTGTGATCCACGAGGCGGCGTCCAGCACCTCGACGTCCGGTTCGTGGCCGTCGTACCCGACGACGCAGAGCCGGCGGTCAGCGAGGAGTCGCTCGACCTGCGCTGGTGGCCGTCCGACGCGCTCCCCGACGAGGACCTCGCCGAGCTGGTCGAGCTGGCCCGCTCACGCGCCGCTCAGTCGACGTCCTCACCCGGCGGCGCGTCGAGGTGGGCGGCGGCGGACCAGCCCAGCAGGTAGCCCTTGGCCTTCTCGGCCTGCGGGTAGCGGTCGACCCAGGACCAGAACTTCGCGTCGTGGCCGGGCTCCAGCAGGTGCGCCAGCTCGTGGACCAGCACGTAGTCGACCACCCACACCGGCATGCCCTGCAGCCGGCTCGACAGCCGGATCGTGCGGTCGCCCGGTGTGCACGAGCCCCAGCGCGACGTCTGGTTGTCGACCCAGCGCACCGACTCGGGCTCCGCCAGGCCACCGAGGTGCCGGTCGCTGAGCCGCGCAGCGCGCCTCAGCAGGTCGTCGTCGGAGAGCCGCTTGCGCTGCTCGGACCGTTCGAGCCGCGCCACCATCGTCTCGACCCACTCGGCCTCCTGGGCGCGAGTCATGGTGGCCGGGATCATGATGACGATCCGGTCGCCGTCGCGGTACGCCGAGACCGTACGCCGCCGGCGGCGCGACCTGCGTACCTCCACGTCCGGGGCGGCGGACGTCTCGTCTGGCATGGATCGAACCTAGCCCTCCGGGTTCGCCCACGCGAGGAGCCGGTCGCGCGGCCAGGTGTTGACGATCCGGTCGGGGTCGATGCCGGCCGCCTCCGCGCGCTCGCAGCCGTAGTCGAGCATGTCGAGCTGGCCGGGTGCGTGGGAGTCGCTGTCGATCGAGAACAGGCAGCCGATGTCGCGGGCGAGCTCCAACAGCTTCGTCGGCGGGTCGCGCCGTTCGGGGCGCGAGTTGATCTCGACCGCGACGTCGTGCTCGACGCAGGCCTCGAACACCGCCTTCGCGTCGAACTCGCTGCTCGGCCGGACCCCCCGGTTGCCGGTGACCAGCCGGCCCGTGCAGTGGCCCAGGACGTTGGTGAAGCGGTTGCGGATCGCACCGATCATCCGCCGGGTCATCGGCTCCGGGTCCATCCGCAGCTTGGAGTGCACGCTCGCCACCCGCACCTCGAGCTGCGCCAGCATCTCGTCGGTCTGGTCGAGGGAGCCGTCGTCGAGGATGTCGACCTCGATCCCCTTCAGCAAAGTGAAGGCACCGTCGAGATGGGCGTTGACGGCTTCCACGACCCCGAGCTGGCGGGTGAGTCGCTCGGCGCTGAGCCCGTTGGCGACCCGCAGCCGCGGCGAGTGGTCGGTGAGCACGAGGTACTCGTGGCCGAGCTCGATCGCGGTGAACGCCATCTCCTCGATCGGGGACCCCCCGTCGGACCAGTTGGAGTGGCAGTGCAGGTCGCCCCGCACCAGGGCGCGCAGGTCACGTCCGCCCGAGGCGAGCGGACCGACGTGCTCCTGCTCGAGCTTCGCGAGCCGCTCGGGCATCACGCCGTGCACGGCGTCGGTGATCACCTTGCTGGTGCTCGGGCCGATACCGCTCAGCTCGGTGAGCGTGCCCGCCTCCACTCGCTCCGCGATCTCCTCGGCCGGCAGCGGCAGAATCGTCGCCGCGGCGGCGCGGAAGGCCTCGATCCGGCGGGAGTCCTCCCGCCCCCGCTCCATGAGGAACGCGATCCGGCGCAGGGCAGCGACCGGCCCCCCGTCGTACGACTCGCTCACGCGTCGAGGTTAACGCCCGTACTGCACGAATATTCGTCCACACCCGGTGGACGCCGTTTCCGCTGGTCAGACCCCGCTGGGCCCGGCCCTCCCCGGGCTGTCCACAGGCCCGTCCCCCGCCGCTCCACCGCTCCCGGCGACTCGTCCACATGGTTGTCCACAGCCTTGTCCACAGGGTGGGGCACCGCTGCGTTGACCCGGCTCCTCGCCCGCACCTAGCGTGAGCCGCGATGAGGCCCCCGGCCCCGTCGAGCGACATCGGCAAGGGGAAGGCAGGTGTCGCGAGGCGGGCCAGGGGCCTCTTCTCCTATCGCGGTGCCGCGATCGCCGTTTGGGCACAAACGGCGACGACACGCCGGGCAACCGGGCCGTATCTGCCCAAGCCTTGGCCGGACGCCGCTCAGCGGCCCTCGAACACCGGCGCTCGCCTCTCGCGGGCGGCCGCGATCCCCTCCTGCAGGTCAGCTGTGGCCAGGGTGACCGGCTGTGCCAACGCCTCCCACTGCAGGCAGGTCTCGAGGTCGTCATGCCCCTGCCGGAGAGCCAGCGTGGTGAGCCGGCTCGCGATCGGTGCGGTCGCCGCGATCTCCTCGGCCGTGGCCAGCGCCTCGTCGAGCACGGTCCCGGAATCGTGCACCCGCGACACCAGCCCGATCCGGAGCGCCTCGTCGGCGTCGACGACGCGTCCGGTGAGCAGCAGGTCGCGGGCGTGGGCAGGGCCGACCACGTCAGGCAGCAGGTAGGTCGCGCCCATCCCCGCGTGCATCCCCAGCCTGACGAACGGTACGCCGAGCCGGGCTCCTCGGTCGGCGTACCGCAGGTCGCAGGCGAGGGCGAGACACAGCCCGGCGCCGATGGCGGCGCCGTTGACCGCTGCGATGGTCGGAACCTCCAACTGCCGGATCGACAGCCACGCCCGGTAGAAGGGCAGCATCCGGCTGCGGAGCTGGTCGACGCCGGCGTCGGGCTCGCTCGCGATCCAGGAGGTGTCGCCTCCGGAGCAGAACGCCGAGCCGGCGCCCGTCACGACCACGGCCCGGACCGCGGGGTCGGTGGCGAGGAAGTCGATCGCGGCGGTCCACGAGGCCGTCATCTCCGCCGACATCGCGTTGCGCTGGTCGGGGTTGTCGAGGGTGAGGAGGGCGACGCCGTCGACCGGTCGGCTGAGCCTGAGGTGGCGGAAATCGGACGTGGAGTCGTTGTCGTGGTCGGGCTGCCGGTCGGCTTGGAGGTCGGACATGGCGGAAACCCTAGTGATCGAGCGATTTCACGCTCAGGGCGAGCCTCACGCACGCGTGTCCACGCTTGTCGTAGGGTCATACCGGTTCTGGGGCCAGCGGCTCCGGTTCCTCCGACGGGCTTCCCCAACCACCCCGTCGCG
>NZ_DASUTK010000091.1:0-26176 GCF_036374615.1 Nocardioides sp. | reverse complement strand
CGGTCGCGCCGAGCGGCGAGCAACCGCAGCCGGCCGCGGCACGCGGTGCCGAAGGTGCGCAAGAGGGCCAGGATCTCCTCGGAGTCGGCCTCGTGCAGCTCGCGAGGGCGGCCCAGCCTGACCTGCCCGGCGGAGCTGGCTGCCAGCGCGGGCAGCAGGTCGGTCCGGTGGTCGCGGTGGGCCTTGGCGTTGCCCGCGAGCAGCTCGCTCGGCAGTGACACGTAGTCGGGGAGGGTCAGCGGCGCTGTGTCGGGCACCCAGGGCTCGACCTGCGCCGCGCGAGCGACCTGTGAGACCCACAGCCGCGGGTCGAACCACGCCAGCTCGACGTCGAGCTGCTCGCCCGTCGTCAGCTGCGTCACCAGGCCCCGTCGTACGCCGAACCAGGACCGCAGCCGCACCTCACCCCCGCGTCGGTGGGCCGACACGTCGAGCACGACCGTCACCGGGCTCCCCGCAAGGCTCGTGAGCGCCGCCCCCACGGCCGGGTCGAGCCGGCCGTGCTCGTCGCACAGGCCCCGCTCGGTGAGGGCGGCGGCCGCTCCACCTGGCCCGCGGTCGTCGACCCGGGCCAGCTCTCGCGTCAGCTGCTCACGGACCTCGCTCGCGCGGGTGCCGGCCAGCCGTCGGGTCAGCCGGTCGTCGAGGTGGTGCGCGTCCGTCCGGATCGGCAGCGGCAGGTCGCCAGCCAGCCGGGCAGCCACCACCAGCTCGGCGAGCCCCAGCCGGAGCCGGCGCGGCAGCAGCGGGACGTCCGCCTCCGACCTGGCCGGGGCGATCCGGAGGACCTTGCTCACAGCCTCACCCCGGGAATCTGGTCGGGCAGGTCGAGCCAGTCCTTGTGGCCGGAGGGAGGCATGGGGGTCTCCGCGAGTCGTTTGGCCTCCTCGTCGCCAGGTGACAGTGCGTCCTTGATGCCGTCGACGACGCTGCCGACGGCGTCCTTCGCCCGATCGATCGCCTCGCTGACGATCGCCCGCACCTGCCGCTCGACAGTGGCGATCAGGTCCAGCAGCCGCTGCACCTCCGCCGCGTGCTCGCGCACCTTTTCTGCCGCCTCGTCGTACTCCCGGGCGACCTGGACCAGCTCGTCGCGCCGGGTGCGGGCGTGCTCCCGCATCCGGTCCGCGGCCACGGACACCCACGCGATCTCCTCGCTGGCGGCGTGGAGCGCCTCGGCCTCGGAACGCAGCCCGCCGGCGCGACGCTCGAGACGCTCAGCCACCTGGCGGATCTTGCGCGGTTCTCCGTACATGGTCCAGAGACTCCCCGTGCCGGCAGCTCACCAAACCCCGGGCTGGCTGCTGTGGAGAAGCGGCTACGACGTGATCAGGTGTTGCGCGCGAAGGCGAGCTCGAGACCGCGCAGCGTGAGGCCGGGCACGTGCGCGGTGAAGCACCGGCAGACGTCGAGCACGATGGGTGCGAGGTATCCCGTCGCGAGCACCTCCACCTCGGTCGGGTCGGCACCGAGCTCCTCGATCATGCGGGCGACCAGTCCCTCGACCTGGCTGGCGACACCGAAGACCATGCCGGACTGGATCGCCTCGACGGTGTTGGTCGCCACCACGGACCGCGGGCGCACCAGCTCGACCTTGCGCAGCTGGGCGCCGCGCCGGCCGAGTGCCTCGAGCGACAGCTCGAGGCCGGGGGCGATCGCGCCGCCGACGTACTGCCCGCGGGCGTCGACCACGTCGAGCGTGGTGGCGGTGCCGCCGAAGTCCACGACGATCGCCGGGGCTCCATGGTCCGTGGCCGCCGCGAGGGCGTTCAGGATCCGGTCGGAGCCGACCTCGCGCGGGTTGTCGGTCCGGACCGGGATGCCGGTCCGGACGCCGGGCTCGACGATGACGTGCGGAACACCACCGAAGTGCCGCACCACCATGTCGCGCCACTCGTGGAGGACCGCTGGCACGGTGCTGCAGACCGCGATGCCGGCGATCGCGTCCGCCTGGTCGCCCAGCAGGCCGCGCAGCAGCACCGCCCACTCGTCGGAGGTACGCCGGTCATCGGTGGCCACCCGCCACTCCGCGAGCACCTGTCCGTCCGCCACCAGGCCGACCACGGTGTGGCTGTTGCCGATGTCGGCGGCGAGCAACGGAGCGGTCATCTCACTGCTCCGTCAGGTCGAACCCGAGGTCGAACACGACGACCGAGTGGGTCAGCGCGCCGACGGAGACGAAGTCGACGCCGGTCGCGGCCACCGCTCCGGCTCGCTCGAGAGTCAGCCCCCCGGACGCCTCGAGCGTGGCCCGACCCCCCGTGATGCGGACCGCCTCGGTCATCAGCTCCGGGGACATGTTGTCGAGCAGGATCCGGTCACACCCCTCGGCGAGCAGCTCCGCCAGCTGGTCGAGGTCGGTCACCTCGACCTCGACCGGGACGTCGGGGAACGCGTCACGCACGGCCCGGTACGCCGGTACGACGCCGCCGGCCGCGATCACGTGGTTGTCCTTCACCATCGCCAGGTCGGCGAGTCCGACCCGGTGGTTGACGCCACCGCCGCACCGGACGGCGTACTTCTGCAGCGCCCGCCAGCCGGGCAGCGTCTTGCGGGTGTCGAGGACCTTCGCACGCGTGCCCTCGAGCGCCGCCACCCAGCGCGAGGTCGCCGTCGCCACGCCGGAGAGGTGGCTGGCGAAGTTGAGGGCGGTGCGCTCCGCCGTGAGCAAGCCGCGGGTCGGGCCGGCGACGGTCATCACGCGCGAACCGGCCTGGACGCGGGTGCCGTCGGGCACACGGTCGCTGATGGTCACGTCGTCGCCCAGCACGAGGTGGAACGCCGCCGCTGCCACGCCGAGACCTGCGACCACGCCGGCCTCCCGGGCGTTGACGTCACCGCGCGCCGTGGCGCCCTCGGCGATGGTCGCGACGCTGGTGACGTCCACCGCGCCGGCAGGCAGGTCTTCCGCCAGGGCTCGCCGGACGTGCTCGACCACGTCGTCGACGTCGAGTCCGGAGCCTTCCAGCTCGGCACGCAGCTCGTCGGGGATCACTCCCAGCCTCCGTCCGTGGGGGGCGCGGCGCGGAACGAGGTCTGCGGCCGGCCGCGGTCGAGCACCACGTCGATGTGACCGGCCCACTCGTCGTCGTCGCGCTCCGGGAAGTCCTCACGCCAGTGGGAGCCACGGGTCTCCTCCCGAAGCGCGGCGGCCGCGGTCAGTGCCTGGCTGATCGTCAGCAGGTTGGTGGTCTCCCAGGCGTCCGGGCCGGGCTCGCCGCGCAGCTGCGACGCCAGCGCGTCGAGGTCGCCGACGGCGTCCGCCAGGCCCTTCTCGGACCGCAGGACGCCGACCTCCCCGGTCATGACCTCCTGCACGTGTCGCCGTACCGAGCCGGTGACCAGCCCGGCGTCCCGACGGTCGTGGACCGGCTCGGACCACGGTCGCAGCTCGCCCGGCAGCACCTCGGCGATCCGACGCGAGAAGACCAGACCCTCGAGCAGCGAGTTGGACGCCAACCGGTTGGCGCCGTGAACGCCGGAGCAGGCGACCTCGCCGGTGGCGTACAGGCCGGGGACACCGGCGCGGCCCCACAGGTCGGTGGCGACGCCGCCCGACGCGTAGTGCTGGGCGGGAGCCACCGGGATCAGCTCGGTGACCGGGTCGACGCCGTGCTGCCGGGCGGTGGCGAGGATGGTGGGGAACCGGCGCTCCCAGAACGCCCCACCGAGGTGACGCGCGTCGAGCCACATGTGCGGCCGGCCGGTGTCGTTCATCCGGCGGGTGATCGCCTTGGCGACCACGTCGCGCGGCGCGAGGTCGGCGAGGTCGTGGACACCCTCCATGATCCGGCGACCCTCCCAGTCGACCAGGAAGGCGCCCTCGCCGCGGACCGCCTCGGAGATCAGCGGCTGCTGGCCCTCGGAGTGCGCACCGAGCCACATCACCGTGGGGTGGAACTGTACGAACTCCAGGTCCCGGAGCCCGGCGCCCGCACGCAGCGCGAGCGCCATCCCGTCACCGGTCGCCACCGAGGGATTGGTGCTCTGCGAGAAGACCTGACCGAGCCCACCGCTGGCGAGCACGACCGATCGGCACAGGACGCGGCCGACGCCGTCGACCTGGCCCTCGCCGAGCACGTGGACGGTGACGCCGGCGACCCCGCCGTCGTCGGCGGGGAGCAGGTCGACGGCCAGTGCGTGCTGGATGACCTCGATGTCGGGGGCGCGCTCCACGGCGGCGATCAGCGCGCGTTGGATCTCGGCGCCGGTGGCGTCACCGCCGGCGTGGGCGATCCGGTCGCGATGGTGTCCACCTTCTCGGGTCAGCGAGAGGACGCCGTCGTGCTGGTCGAACACCGCGCCCCAGCTGATCAGCTCGTGCACCGCCTCCGGCCCCTCGTTGACGAGCACCCGGACCGCCTCGCGGTCGCACACACCGGCGCCGGCCACGAGCGTGTCGTGCTCGTGCTGTGCGGGCGTGTCACCGGGGCCCAAGGCCGCCGCGATCCCGCCCTGTGCCCACTGCGTCGAGCCCGCGTTGAGCACGTCCTTGGTGACGACCAGGATCTTGTCGACCTGGCCGTAGAGCCGGAGCGCGGCTGTCAGCCCGGCGATGCCGGAGCCGACGATCACGACATCGGCGCGCGTCGTCCACCCGGGCTCGGGCGCCGTCAGTCGCGAAGGGATCACCGGCTGATGATGTCACCGCGGGCGAGCTCAGGGCTTCCGAAGGTCTCCGCGGGGTCGGAGCCGGTCGCGGTCAGCGCGTTGTCGGCGTCGACGAACACGATGTGCGGCTGCATCTGCCTGGCCTCCTCGGTCGTCACCTGCGCGTAACCGATCAGGATCACGACGTCGCCGGGATGCACCAGCCGCGCCGCCGCGCCGTTGATGCCGATGACACCCGAACCGCGCTCGCCCGCGATCGTGTAGGTCTCCAGCCGGGACCCGTTGGTGACGTCGACGATGTACACCAGCTCACCGGGGAGCAGGTCGGCTGCGTCGAGCAGATCCTCGTCGACCGTGACCGAGCCCACGTAGTGCAGGTCGGCCTGCGTGACGGTCGCGCGGTGGATCTTGCTCTTCATCATGGTGCGCAGCATCAGTGGGCTCCTCCGAGAACCAGGCCGAGATTGTCGATCAGACGCGTGCCACCCACGCGTGCGGCGATCAGGATCCGAGCCGGCGTGCCCTCGGGGATGGCAGCGGGCAGCTCACCGAGCTCGGGGTCGGTGATGACGAGGTAGTCGAGGTCGACGCCGTGTGCCTGCCGCTGCTCGGCGCGCGCAGCCTCGAGTGCTACGTCGTACCCCCAGGCCGCAGCCGCCCGAGCGGCGAACAGGGTCCGGCTGAGCGCGACCGCCCGGCGCCGGGACTCCGGGTCGAGGTAACGGTTGCGGGAGGAGAGGGCGAGCCCGTCGGGCTCCCGGTGCGTCTCGGCCCCGACGACGTCGACCGGGAGGCACAGGTCGGAGACCATCCGACGGATCAGGACCAGCTGCTGGTAGTCCTTCTCGCCGAAGACGGCCAGATCGGGCTGCACCAGCCCGAACAGCTTGGCGACCACGGTGAGCACGCCGCGGTAGTGACCGGGCCGGACCCGACCCTCGAGCACCTGCGCGAGGGGGCCCGGGTCGATGGTGACCTGCGGGTCGCCACCCGGGTAGACCTCGGCGACGTCGGGGACGAACACCACGTCGACTCCTTGCTCGCGGCAGGTCTCGAGGTCCGCGTCCAGTGTGCGCGGGTACCGATCGAGGTCCTCGCCGGGCCCGAACTGCAACGGGTTGACGAAGATCGAGACCACCACCCGGCCGTCGGCTCCGACCTCCTCCCGGGCGCGGCCCATCAGGCTGGCGTGGCCGGCGTGCAGGGCACCCATGGTGGGCACGAACCCCACGCGGGCACCGTCGCTCCTCGCCTCCCCCAGCAGCTTCGCCAGCTCGTCGCGGGTGTGCGCGACGGCCGGCGCTGTCGTGGGCTCCATCATCCGCCCGCGTCAGCTGGTGCGCGTGGACGCGGCGGTCCCGACGGCGGCGTCGAGCAGGTCGCGGATCTTCGCGGCGCGGATCGGGAGCACCCGGCCGTCGGTGACGACGCGGTCGAGCGTGGCGCGGCCGAGCGCGACGTACGACGGCAGCGTGTCGGGAGCGTTGCGGGCAACCTCGGCGAGGTGGTCACGGACGGTCTCGACGTCGCCCCGCACGATCGGGCCGGTGAGAGCGGCGTCGCCCTGCTCGAGCGCATTGTCGAGCGCGGCCTCGAGCAGCGGCCGCAGCGTGTCGGCGGGGCGTTCGGCGCCGGACGCCGACAGCAGCTCCATCGCCTGGCTGACCAGGGTGACCAGGTGGTTGGCGCCGTGGGCGAGGCCGGCGTGGTAGAGCGCGCGCTTGTCCTCGGGGACCCAGATCGGCCGTCCGCCGAGGTCGGCCACGAGGCGTTCGGCGAGCGGGCGCTCGGCGTCGCCGACGGTGACGCCGAAGACGCAGCCGGCGAGCCGCGGCAGGTCGATCTCGGTGCCGGTGAACGTCATCGCCGGGTGGAGGGCCGCCGGCCGGGCCCCGACGGCCACCGCGGGCGCGAGCACGGCCAGGCCGTGCCGGCCTGACGTGTGGACGACGTACTGGCCCTCGCGGATGGCGCCGGACGCGGAGAGCATGGCGACGACGTTGGACAGCATGTCGTCGGGGACCGTGAGGAGCAGCAGATCGCTGGCCCGGGCAACAGCCGAGGGCTTGTTCATCGGCACACCCGGCAGCAGGGTCTCACTGCGTCGACGGGAGGCGTCGGACTCGCCGGCGACGGCGACGACCTCGTGACCGGCAGCCCGAAGGGATGCTGCCAGCACGGCGCCCACCCGGCCGGCGCCGATGACGCCGATCCGCAGGGGCTCGCTCGGGGGAAGGGTCGAGCTGCTCATGGGTCGAACCTCTCGTTGCAGTCCCTCCGCCATCCGTGGCTGGTGCCACGGACCGGTACGGGTACCAGACGATTGCTGTTCGGTTTGTTCCGTCAACTGATGAGTCAACGCCGAGGCTACGCGACCGTCTTCCCGCTGGGAACGGACCGCGAGAGTCGCCAAGATCACACCGCGGGTGTGCTCAGGACTGAGTCGCTGGGCGATTCAGTTCCGAGTGCAGGACCCCCGCCCCCGGTCTGGGAGGATGCCCGCCATGGTGGAGCGGGGTGGTCCCGGAGCGAGGCAGCCTGTCGCGCGACCCTGCGTGGTGGCGTTGCTCGCGGGCGGCACCGGCACGCGGATCGGCTCCGAGACACCCAAGCAGCTGCTCACCGTGGCCGGTCGCACGCTGCTCGAGCACGCGTTGCGCGCCTTCCACGCCCACCCCGGCGTCGACGCGATCACGCTCGTGATGGCGCCGGGACACCTCGACGAGGCCAGGTCGATCGTGCGAGCCGGTCGGTACCACGACAAGGTCACCGCGGTCGTCGAGGGCGGGGCGACCCGCAGCGACAGCACCCGCGCTGCGCTCGCAACCTTGCCCGCACGCCCCTGCCACGTGCTCGTCCACGACGCGGCTCGGCCGCTGGTCACGGCGCGGATCATCACCGACTGCCTGGCGGCGCTCGCGGCGTACCCGGCCGTCAACGTGGCGATCGAGTCCGTCGACACCCTGGTCACCGTCGATCAGGCCGGGTTCGTCGTCGACTCGCCGCCGCGGGCGTCGCTGCGCCGGGTCCAGACGCCGCAAGGATTCCACTCGGAGGTGCTGATCGAGGCGTACGCGCGGGCAGCCGCCGATCCCGACTTCACGGCGACCGACGACTGCAGCGTCGTCGCGCGGTACCTGCCCGACCAGCCGATCGTGGTCGTCGCGGGCGACGAGCGGAACCTCAAGGTCACGACGCCGGTCGACCTCGAGATCGCGGCGGCACTGCTGCGCGACGGGAGTCGGTGAGCCGTGCCCCTGCTGAGCGTGGTCGTCCCGGCGTACCAGGTCGTCGAGTGGCTCGAGGAGTCGCTCCGCAGCGTCCTGGACCAGTCGCTGCGGGACCTCGAGGTGGTCGTGGTCGACGACGGCTCGACCGACGGCACCGGCGAGCTCGCCGACCGGATCGCGGCTGCTGACCCGCGGGTGCGGGTGCTCCACCAACCGAACGCGGGTCTCGGCGCCGCCCGCAACGCCGGCACCGCCGCTTCCACCGGTGAGCTGCTGACCTTCGCCGACAGCGACGACCTCGTCCTGCCGGGCGCCTACGAGCGGCTGGTCGGTTCGCTGCAGGCGAGCGGCTCGGACCTCGCGATCGGGGCGGTCGAGCGGCTGCGCGGCACCGAGACGTCCATGACGCCGCTGATGCGTGTGAACCACCGCGCGCCGCTCGTGGGTGCACGGATCGACGACGCGCCGCTGCTGCTCGCCGACGTCTTCGCGTGGAACAAGGTGTTCCGACGGGCGTTCTGGGACGAGCACGGCCTGCAGTTCCCAGGCGGCCGCACGCGGTACGAGGACCAACCGACGATCACCGAAGCGCTGGTCCGGGCCAGGATCGACTCGCTGGTGGAGCCGGTCTACCACTGGCGGGTCCGCGACGACGGCTCCTCCATCAGCCAACAGCGCGGCGACATCAGGGATCTCGCCGACCGGCTGCGGACCAAGAGCTGGTCGCTGGACACGGTGCGCGACCACACCCGGCCGCCCACCGCTCGGCTGTTCGTGCGTCGGGTGCTGCCCATCGACATGTGGGAGTACTTCCGCTCCGTGCCCGGGTGCACCGACGACTACTTCGACCTGCTCCGCCACGGCGTCAACGAGCTGTGGCTGCCCGACGGCGTGCCGTTCGAGCAGACGGCACTGCCCCTGCGGCAGCGGATCATGGGCTGGCTCGTCGGGCGCGGGATGCGCCGCGAGCTGGAGGAGTTCTTGGTGTGGCTCGATGCCCAGCCCAGCCCGCTGCCCACCCGCGAGGTCGGCGGACGGATGGTGGTGGACCATCCGTTCGCCGACCACCCGGACCTGCCGGACGAGCTGCGGACGCCCTGACGGCGGGACCCTACTCGAGCAGGCCTTGCTCGGTCAGGAAGTCGCGGGCGACGTCGTCGGCGGTCTCGCGGTCGACGGCCACCCGGCCGTTGAGCTCGGTGAGGTTCTCGGTGGTGAGCACCCCCATCAGGGCGTTGAGCGTCTCCTCGACGTCCGGGTGCTCGCCGAGGAACTCCGAGCTCACGGCGGGCACGAGGTTCTGCGCGGGCTGGATCGCCTGGTCGTCCTCGAGCAGCACCAGTCCCTGGCTCTCCAGGGTGCCGTCGGTGGTCGACGTGAGCCCGAGCTGCGACTCGCCGCTCAGTACGGACTCGTAGGTCTGCTGACTGGCGAACCCGAGCGGCAGGACCTCTTCGATGTCGATCCCGTAGACCTCCTCGAGGCCACCGGCGCAGTCGGCGCGGCCCTCGCAGTCGGGCGCGGCCGCCAGGGTGACGGTCTTGCCCTCGAGGTCGGACAGGGTGGTGACGTCGTTCTGCTCGGAGAACTCCTGGGTGACGAAGAACGCGTTGGTGTCGGTGGCCTCCGACGGCTCGAGCAGCGTGATGCCCTGCTCGTCGAGCAGGCTCTGTGCGTTGCCGATCGACTCGGCTGCGTCGGAGGTGGTGAGCGGGTCGGCGTCCGCACCGTTCACGGTGGTGTTGAGGAAGTCGACGATGCCGCCGACGTACTCGGGCACCACGTCGACCTGGCCGGGGAACTGCTGCATGTACACGTCACGGGTGTCCACGAGGTTGACGCCGACGGTGTAGCCGGCGTCGTCCAGCAGCAGCGCGTACATGGCGGCGACCAGCTCGGCCTCGGGGAAGTTCTGGCCGGAGATCGACACCTCACCGCCGCCGCCTCCTTCGGAGGTCGTGGCGTCGGGCGACTCCTCGGGCTCCGCGAGCTCGTCGCCGGCGCACGCCGTGGCGAGGAAGAGTGAGCCGAGAGAGACGAGGGCAGCGATCGAGCGTCGTAGGTGCATTTCGTTTCCTTCTGTGTCCCGCGGGGAGCCCCCGCGCGTGTCCGGATTGCGCTCAGCCGGTACCGGCCTCCAGAAGCGTATGCCCCTCCCCCGACAACGCCCTCCCCCGCGGGGAGGAACCGCGGATCGGATCGGCCAGCCGCTGCAGGTATGCCGCCGCCACCTCGAGCACCAGGGCCACCAGCGCGACCACGATCGCGCCGGCGATCCCCTTCGGGTAGTTGGATCGGTAGAAGCCGTCGGTGATGATCCGCCCCAGGCCCGGTCCTGCGACCAGGGCGGCGATCGTCGCGGTCGCCCAGACCTGCACCAGCGCCAGCCGGACGCCGGAGGCGACCAGCGGCAGGGCCAGCGGCAGCTCGATCCGGAAGAACAGCTGACGGCCGGTCATCCCCATCCCGCGCGCGGCCTCCTTCACGTCGCCCGCGACCTCACGCACCGCGACGTAGGACTGGGTGACGATCGGCGGCAGCGCGAACAGCATCAGCGCGATCAGAGTGGCCAGTCCGGCGCGCCCGTACGGGCCGAACTCCGCCGTCCCCGGCCAGTCCGCGATCACCAGGAGCGCGAGCAGCGCGAACGTCGGGATCGCGCGCCCGACGTTCGAGATGTTGATCGCGAGGAAGCCGCCCCGGCCCAGGTGTCCGAGCCACAGCGCGATCGGCAGGCCGACCAGCATCGCGAGCGCGAGTGCCGTGCCGGTGAGCAGCAGCTGCTCGAGCAGCCGGGAGAGCATCCCGTTGTCGCCCGTCCAGCTGGCCGGGTCGGTGAGGTAGCGCCAGGTGTCGGCGAAGACGTTCATCCGGGGTCCCCGCGGAATCGTGGGATGGGGGAGCGAAGCGGAGGAATCGCGCGATTTCGTGGGGTGGTGTTCATGTCGGTTGACCTCGGGTCCACGGCGTCAGCAGTCGTTGCATCAGCACGATCAGCACGTCGAAGACCACGGCGAGGACGACGCACAGCACGGCCGCCGCGAAGAGCTCGGCGCGGAAGTTGGTGTCGACACCGTCCTTGATCAGGTTGCCGAGACCGCCGTACGACACCAGCGTCCCGATCGTGGTCAGCGCGACGGTGGAGACGGTCGCCACCCGCAGCCCCGCCATCATCACCGGCAGCGCGAGCGGCAGCTCGATCCGCAGCAGCAACCGCCGGCGGCCGTAGCCGAGGCCGGTCGCGGACTCGCGCACGTCGTCGGGCACGGACTGCAGGCCCGCCAGCATCGCGCGCACCAGGATCGTGAGCGCGTAGAGCCCCAGGCCGATCACGACCGTGGTCGGGGTGAGCCCGGTGAACGGCACGAGGAGCGGGAACAACGCGAGTGAGGGGATCGTGTAGAGGCCGGTGCTGACGCCCAGGATCGTCGACTCGAGGCGGGTGTAGCGCCGCGCGAGCAGGGCCAGTGGGAACGCGATGACCACGGCGAACGCGACCGCTGCGATCGTGATCAGGACGTGCTCGACGGTCGCGTCGACCAGCTCGTCCTGCCGGTCCACGAGGTACTGCCAACAGATCCACTCGTTCGTGAGCCGGCTGTAGCAGCTCGGCTCGACGGCGCTGGGCAGGAGGGCCGCCGCCGGTAGGGTCACGGCCATGGACGTTACCGCCACCGGGTCGGACGTACCCCCGATGATCCGGCTGTCGGGTGTCGGGAAGACCTACGAGGACGGGACGGTCGCGGTCCACGAGCTCGACCTCGAGGTCGCCGCCGGGGAGCTCGTCGTCCTGGTCGGGCCGTCCGGCTGCGGCAAGTCCACTACGCTGAAGATGATCAACCGGCTGATCGAGCCCACGACCGGCACGATCGAGATCGACGGGCAGGACGTCACCCGCTCCGACCCGGTCCAGCTGCGAAGGGGCATCGGCTACGTCATCCAGCAGGTGGGTCTGTTCCCGCATCAGTCGATCGAGACGAACGTGATGACGGTGCCGCTCCTGTACGGCGAGTCCAAGGCGACCGCCCGCGACCGCGCCCACACCCTCATGAACCTCGTGGGGCTCGAACCGGCGACGTACGCCGGGCGGTACCCCCACCAGCTCTCAGGCGGCCAGCGGCAGCGGGTCGGCGTGGCGCGGGCCCTCGCGGCCGACCCGCCGGTGCTGCTGATGGACGAGCCGTTCGGTGCGGTCGACCCGGTGGTCCGGGTACGGCTGCAGGACGAGTTCCTGCGGCTGCAGCAGGAGCTGGGCAAGACCGTGGTGCTGGTGACGCACGACATCGACGAGGCCGTGAAGATGGGCGACCGGGTGGCGGTGTTCGCGGCGGGCGGCCGACTCGCCCAGTACGCCACCCCGGCCGAGCTGCTCGCCCGGCCAGCCGACGAGGTCGTCTCCGACTTCGTCGGGTCGACGTCCGGCCTGCGCCGGCTGTCGGTGACGCCGCTCGCCCTGGAGCACCTCGAGCCGATGGACGGCGTCAGCGCCGGCGACCTGGGTGCCGCGATCGACCTCGACTCCACGTTGGAGCAGGCCCTCGCTGTGATGCTCCGGGACGACCGACCGATGGTGGGGGTCAAGGACGGCGCCAGGTTCGTCGGAGTGCTGACCCCCCTCGGCGTGCACCAGGCGCTCCGCGCGTCCTTGGCGGAGTGATGTCGCCGGCCCGTCCTGCCGTTTGGACACAAACGGCAGACCCCCGGGACAGTGATTGGGCAGAAACGACATGCGAGCTCGGCGTGTCGTCGGCGTTTGTGTCCAAACGGCAGGCCCGACGCCCTCAGGCCATCGGCACGTCCCGGTGCCAGGACTCCGTGACGTACTTCGTCTCCCACCCCAAGGACGTGTAGAGGCCCTCCGCGCCGGTCGGTGAGTCGGCGTCGACCTCGAGCCCGACGCGGTCGCGACCGCGGGCGGCGGCGTCGGCGATGATCGTGCGCAGCAGGGACTTTCCGACACCCTGGCCGCGGGCGGCGTCGAGGACGCCGATGTAGGAGACGTAGGAGCCGTCCGGACCGCCTTCGGTCTCCGCCAGGGTGCCGACCAGCGCGCCGACCGGCGCCGGCCCGAGCCCCTCGCCCAGCGAGTCGTCGAGCTCGGCGAGCCACCAGTGGTCCCAGCGGTGGCCGGGATCCTGCCGGAGCCGGTGCACGAACTCCGGGAACGTCTCCTCCCACGAGTTGAAGTGGTCTCGGAACGCCTCTTCGAGCACCTGGTGCACGGCCTGGACGTCGACCGCGTCGGGCAGGCCGTCCGGCGTACGGCGGACCAGCCTGATCGTGACCCTGCCCTGGCGCCAGCCGGCCGGGTCGGGCACCAGTCCGGCCTCGTCGGCCGTCACCGGGCGGCTCATCTGCAACCAGCGTCGTACCCGCCGGAAGCCGGCTGCCTCGAGCCAGCCGTGTTGACGGTCGTCGTCGGCGAACGCCCCGGTGTCGATCTGCTGGACGTCGACGTCACGGGCGGCGCCCACTGCGCGCGCCTGCTGCTCGGCCCACGAGAAGAGGAGGGACGAGCACGCCTCGGCCACTCCGTCGCTGAGCGAGCGGTCGACGACGTGGCCGAACAGCATCCGGCCCTGGGCGCGGTCGTGCACGCTCCCCCACGCGCGGACCTCGCCGGCGGGGTCACGCAGCACGACGTTCTCGCGCATCCGCAGGCTGCGCGCGGAGACCTGGGCGAGCACGTCGTCGACCGACGCGGCGGCCCAGCCGCGACCGCTCCGCTCGTGGGCGCGCAGCAGCTCGGTGAGGCGGACGACCACGGCCTCGTCGGTCGGGTCGGGCGGCTCGGCGCGCCAGCCGTCGATCCAGTGCTCGGAGTCCGCGAGGAGACCGTCAGGGTCACTGTGGAACCGGTTGTCCTCGGGGATCACGAGGGGCGATTGTGCCACCACGCCTGAGCGCGGCGTGTGCCTGAGAGTGCGCCGGGGCGCACTCTCAGGCACACGAGGCGGGATGGGTCAGGCCCTGAGCCGGTGCGGCTCGGACTGCCAGGCCAGCAGCTCGACGCGGGCCACGTCGAGCTCCTGCTCGAGCTCGGCGACCCGCACCAGGGCCTCGGCGGCGCGCTCCTCGGCGTCCTCGAGCCGAGCCGAGACGGCGCGGCCCTCCTGCTCGGCGACCTCGGCCCGGCGTGCCTCGGCGTTGAACTTCAAGGTCGCCTCGGCGGCCCGCTTCTGGGCCGCCGACAGCGCGACCTCCAGCTCGGACAGGGCGAGCTCCTGCTGGTCCACGCGGGTGCGCATCGCGGTCGCGAAGGCGGCGTGCTCCTCGGTGCGCCGGTCGGTGAGGTCGCGGTACGCCGCGGCCTGGGCGGCTCGGTCGCGAGCGGCCTCGCGCCGGGCCTGGATCAGCTCGGTGTGGGTGATCCGGGTGGCGGCGACGCCGAGCACCACGGAGGAGATGGCAGCGAGCGCCTGGAACCAGGCGGAGCCACCGAGGAACGCTACGGTCACGAGGATCGTGGCGCCCGTGAGCAGGGCAACGGCGACGGACAGCCTGGTGCTGCGCTGTCGCCGGCGAGCGGTCGGGGAAGACATAACCCTGAGGTTATGTCTCCTCGTCGTCGGAACGGATGCGACACGCTCGTTCGAGGAGCAACCCTCCGACCACGATCAGGGCGCCGGCGAAGGCCGCGAGGAGCGACCGGACGATCCGTTCGCCGCCCAGCTCGGCCGCGACACCGAGCCAGCTCACGGCGTATCCCGCATAGCCGCCGGCCACGAGCCCACCGACCAGCACCGAGGCGCGCGCCAGCACCAAGCGGTTGACCGCGTGGTGCGGCTCGAGCCAGCGCCGGTGCACGTGGACCGTCCGGTGGGTGACGTACGCCGTGGCGAGCAGCACGGCGGCGACGACGAAGAGGGCGGCCGGCTGCAACCAGCTGACGACCGGCGGGTTGCCGAACCGGTCGGAGATCGGGTGCAGCAGCCAGCCCGCGACCAGCCCGACCATCACCGATCCGCCCACGACGGCCGGTCCGGTGGGGCGCAGGTGCCCGTCCGGTGGCTCCTGACCGGACGGTTCGGTCATTGCACCTCGAGCGTGAGGTCGTCGCGCCGGCGCACCCCCGAGGTGTCCAGACCCGCCAGGAGGTCGGCGATCGGCCCCGCCTCGGGGAGCTCGGCCTCGGGCTCGACGTCGTGCCACGGGACCAGCACGAACGCCCGCTCCTTGGCGCGCGGGTGCGGCAGCTTCAGCTCGTCGTCGCTGCGTCGGTCGCCGACCACGATCAGGTCGATGTCGAGGGTGCGAGGCGCGTTGCGGATCTCCGAGCGCTCCCGGTCGAAGGCGTCCTCGACGGCGAGTGCCCGGTCGAGCAGCCGGTGCGCCGCGAGCGTGGTGTCGAGGAGCACGACCGCGTTCAGGAACGGCTCGGAGCCTGCGGGAGCGTCGACCGGGTCGGTCTCGTAGATCGGCGAGACGGTGGTCACCCAGACGTCGGGAGTGTCGGCCAGTGCGTCGATGGCACCCTGCAGGGCGGTCAGCCGCTCGCCGAGGTTCGACCCGAGGGCGAGGACGGCGCGGCGGATCGGGCGCATCTCGCCGGTCAGGGTGTCGGCATCGATGATGTGCGGGTTGGGCGTCTCGGTCACTGGGTGGTCCTCGCGTCTCTCCGGATCGTCAATGCCACGTCGGCGAAAGCCGACGCGATGGGCGCCTCGGGTTTGTGGACGGTCACGCGAGCCCATTCAACACGACGGTCGATCAGGCACACGTCGGCCACCCGTACCGCCAGCGTCTCGATCAGGTCGACCGGGTCGGACTCCACGGCGGCTTTCACCTTCCCGACGAGGCTTCCGTAGTCCACGGTCTCCTGCAAGTCGTCCGAGGCGGCCGCGGAGCGGGTGTCCACGCCCAGTGTGAGGTCGATCACGAACCGCTGACCCTCGCGGCGCTCGTGCTCGAAGACACCGTGGTGGGCGTAGCACTCGATCCCGGTCACGCTCAGCTCGTCCATCGCTCCTCCTCCAGTCGCGCCCACACCTTCAGCGCGTCACGGCTCGCGCGGACATCGTGGACCCGGATCCCCCACACGCCCCGCTGGGCCAGCAGGACGGTGATCGCGGCGCCCGCTGCCTCGCGGTCGTCGACCGGTCGCGGGACGCCCTCGGCATCGGCGAGCAGCGCGCCGAGGAACGACTTGCGGCTGGCGCCGACCAGCAGCGGGAAACCGAGCCCGGCGATCTCATCGAGCCGCGCCAGCAGCGCCCAGTTGTGCTCGGCGGTCTTGGCGAACCCGAGACCAGGATCGAGCACCAGGCGCTCGTCGGGGATGCCTGCGGCGCGCGCCGCCGCCACCCGTTCGCCGAGCTCGCGGCACACGGCCACGACCGCCCCCTCGTCGTACGACGCCAGGGACTGCATCCGGTCGGCGTGGCCGCGCCAGTGCATGGCGACGTAGGTCGCCCCCGACGCGGCGACCACGTCGAGGATGGCGGGGTCGGCCAGGCCGCCGGACACGTCGTTGACGACCGTGGCGCCTGCGTGGAGCGCCTCGCGGGCAACCTCTGACCGCATGGTGTCGACCGAGACGGTCGCGTCACCGGCCAGCCCCTCGATCACCGGCAGCACGCGCGAGAGCTCCTCGTCGAGGCTCGGGCGGACCGCCCCGGGGCGCGTGGACTCACCCCCGATGTCGAGCAGGTCGGCCCCGTCGGCGAGCAGCCGCCGCCCGTGGGCCACCGCCGCGTCCGGTGCGAAGTACCGACCGCCGTCGGAGAAGGAGTCGGGGGTGACGTTGACGACCCCCATCAGCAACGGTGTCGGCGGTGTCACGGGGGCAGGCGTCGACATCGGGCTCAGGGCCTCCGGTGGATGAGCGCCATCGCCTCGGACCGGGTCGCGGCGTTGTGCATCTGGCCGCGGACGGCCGAGGTGATCGTGCGGGCCCCGGCCTTGCGGACGCCCCGCATCGTCATGCACAGGTGCTCGGCCTCGATCACGACGATCACGCCGCGGGCCTCCAGGAGCTCCATCAGCGAGTCGGCCACCTGGGTCGTGAGGCGCTCCTGCACCTGGGGCCGCTTGGCGTAGACGTCGACCAGCCTGGCCAGCTTGGAGAGGCCGGTGATCTTGCCGGACTCGGCCGGGATGTAGCCCACGTGCGCGACGCCGGTGAACGGCACGAGGTGGTGCTCGCACATCGACCACAGCTCGATGTCGCGGACCAGCACCATCTCGTCGTGGCCGATGTCGAACGTCGTGGTCAGCACGTCCTCGGCGGCCTGCCGCAGACCGGCGGTCAGCTCGGCGTACGCGCGGGCGACCCGAGCCGGGGTGTCGTGGAGCCCCTCCCGTGCTGGGTCCTCGCCGATCGCGATCAGCAGCTCGCGCACCGCCGCCTCCGCGCGGGCCTGGTCGAAGGGCGGGACCTCGTCGGGCCGGCGGTCCGGGCAGGCGACCGGGTCGATCATGCGGACATCATGCCGTCGTCAGGCCGTCGTGGGCGGGCTGGGCGGGTCTGCCGGAGGTCCGACGCCGCCGCCTCCGTGGACGTCGCCGCCGCTGCCCGGTGGCGTGATCACGACACCGGCCTCCGCGTCGTCGTCGAGCGGCGTGCCGTTCGCCGCGGCGCGGTCGCGGACCTCCTGCGGGATCTCGATCGGCGGGATGGTCGAGGGCAGCCGGTTCGGCGAGCCGGTCCAGGCCGGCCGCTCGGGACGGCGCCGGAGGGCGGCGAAGATGTCGGCGACCTCCTGCTTGTCGAGGGTCTCCCTGTCGAGCAGCGCCAGCACCAGGGAGTCGAGAACGTCGCGGTTCTCCTCGAGGACGTCGAACGCCTCCTGGTGGGCGGCGGCCACCAGCTTCTTGACCTCCTCGTCCACCTTGGCCGCGACGTCCTCCGAGTAGTTGCGCTGGTGGCCGATGTCGCGGCCGAGGAACGGCTCAGCGTTGGAGTCGCCTAGCTTGACCGCCCCGAGCACCTCGGTCATGCCGTACTGGGTGACCATCGCGCGCGCCAGGTTGGTGGCCTTCTCGATGTCGTCGCCGGCGCCGGTGGTCGGATCGTGGAAGACCATCTCCTCGGCCGCACGGCCGCCCATCATGTAGGCGAGCTTGTTCAACAGCTCGCTGCGGGTCTGGGAGTACTTGTCCTCGTCGGGCAACACCATCGTGTAGCCCAGGGCCCGGCCCCGCGGGAGGATCGTCACCTTGTGCACCGGGTCGCTGCCGGGAAGCGCCGCGGCGACCAGGGCGTGGCCGCCCTCGTGGTAGGCGGTGACCAGCTTGTCCTTCTCATTCATCAGCCGGGAGCTGCGCTGCGGGCCGGCGATGACGCGGTCGATGGCCTCGTCGAGGCTGTGGTTGGTGATCTGCTTCTCGCCGTTGCGGGCCGTGAGCAGCGCGGCCTCGTTGAGGACATTGGCCAGGTCGGCGCCGGTGAAACCCGGCGTCCGGCGGGCGATCGACAGCAGGTCGATGTCCGGGGTCATCGGCTTGCCGCGCGAGTGGACCTGCAGGATCTTGTGACGACCGTCGAGGTCGGGGGCGTCAACACCGATCTGGCGGTCGAAGCGGCCGGGACGCAGCAGCGCCGGGTCGAGCACGTCGGGCCGGTTGGTGGCCGCGATCAGGATCACGCCGCCGCGCACGTCGAAGCCGTCCATCTCGACCAGCAGCTGGTTGAGGGTCTGCTCGCGCTCGTCGTGGCCGCCACCCATCCCGGCGCCGCGGTGACGACCGACGGCATCGATCTCGTCGATGAAGACGATCGCCGGCGCGTTCTCCTTGGCCTGCTCGAACAGGTCGCGGACTCGGGAGGCACCGACACCGACGAACATCTCGACGAAGTCGGAGCCGGAGATGGAGTAGAACGGCACTCCGGCCTCACCCGCGACGGCGCGAGCCAACAGCGTCTTTCCAGTTCCGGGGGGTCCGTAGAGCAGCACACCCTTGGGGATCTTGGCGCCGACCGCCTGGAACTTCGCCGGCTCCTGGAGGAACTCCTTGATCTCGCCGAGCTCCTCGATCGCCTCGTTGCAGCCGGCCACGTCGGAGAAGGTCGTCTTCGGCATGTCCTTGGTGATCAGCTTCGCCTTCGACTTCGCGAACTGCATGACGCCGCGGCCACCGCCGCCCTGCATGCTGTTCATCAGCCAGAAGAAGACGACCAGGATCAAGATGATCGGCAGGAAGCCGGCCAGGATCGACCCGAGCACCGACGGCTTGGCGATCTCGGTGGTGTACTCGTCGATGTTTCCGGCGTCGACCTGGCGCCGGACCTCGGCCTCGATCTCGACCTGCGTGTCGCTGAGCCAGTAGGCCATCACCTCGCCGCCGCCCTCGCGATCGACGGTGTTGTCGAGCGTGGCCTCGATCACCTGGTCGCCGTCGATGAACTTGATGTCATCGACCTCGCCGGCCTCGATGTACTCGATCATGCGCGAAGTGCTGATCTCGTCGTGCTCGCCGGTGGGGACGAGGTACTGGAGGGCGAGCAGGACACCGGTCACGGCGAGGATGCCGATGACCCAACGGTTGAGGAGGATCCGCTTCACGTATTTCTCTCGACTGGACTGCGACGGGTGAATCGACCGACGACGCTACCCGGCGCCGGAGGCGTCCATTCTCGCAGGCGGGACCAACGGGGGCGAACCGTGAGGGGTGCGTCCTCCGGCTTCCGCCGGCGTGAGTTCCCCGCTCAGCCGGGGAACCAGTGACCTCGATGCCTAAATTTGACCCTACAAGTCCGTGAATCCCCGCCTGGCCGGGGAAACCCCGCGGCGCGAGTCGCGGTCACGAATAGACGTGGGGCGCCAGCGTGCCGATGTCACGCAGGTTGCGGTACTTCTCGCGGTAGTCGAGGCCGTAACCGACGACGAACTCGTTCGGGATGTCCCAGCCCACGTACTTCACGTCGACCGGCATCTGCTGCGCCTCGGGCTTGCGGAGCAGGGTGCAGATCTCGACGCTCGCCGGCGCGCGGGACTCCAGGTTCGAGGTGAGCCACGACAGGGTCAGACCGGTGTCGATGATCTCGTCGACGATCACCACGTGACGGTTGCTGATGTCGGTGTCGAGGTCCTTGAGGATCCGGACCACGCCGCTGGACTTCGTGCCCGAGCCGTACGACGAAACGGCCATCCAGTCCATCTCGATGTGCCGGCCGAAGCTGCGCGCGAGATCGGCCATCACCATCACGGCGCCGCGGAGGATGCCGACGATCAGAAGGTCCTTGCCCTCGTAGTCGGCCTCGATCTCGCGGGCCAGCTCCGCGAGCCGCTGCTGGATCTGCGCCTCCGTGTAGAGGACGTTGACGAGGTCGTTCTCCACCTGGGACGCGTCCATGGGACGGCAGCCTAGATGACCGGTTCCCGGACCAGATCACGGCGACGACCCCGACCAGAACCCGAGACTGATCCCGAGACATAGATGCGGCCCTCACCGGGGGGGTGGGAGGGCCGCACCGCCATCCTGCGGCCCCGACCGGTCCCAGGGGAACCGAAATCGTCGCAAATGGCCCGAACGGGTCATGAAGGTCTGTCCGACGGGACGAACGCGAGCCGCCCCTCGCGCCGGACCGCCCGCAGCCGGCCCGGCAGGTCCACGCCGACCTGACCCCGCCACCGGCACACCAGGTCGTCCGTGGCCAGCAGGTGACCGTGCGTGAGGTCGCTGGGGATCGCACCCGCCCGGAGCGCTCCGAGCCGCAGCACGCGGAGCCGCAGCGCGTCCGGGAGCGTTCCCAGCCGGCCGGCGGGCAGCTCGTGGTCCACCACCAGCTCGTCGTACGCCGCGGCCGCCTGGGCGTCGAGGAGCTCGACGTCGGCCCGCAGCTGACTGGCGGTGCGGGCCAGGGTCTCTGCGACGCCCGGGCCGAGCTCTCGCTCGAGCATCGGCATCACCTCGGTGCGGATCCGGGCTCGGGTGTAGGCGGGGTCGCTGTTGTGCGGATCGGTCCACCACTCCAGTCCCTCGGCACGGCAGACGGCCTCGGTCTGGGCGCGGGTGATGCCGAGCAGCGGGCGCCGGAACCGGTCGAACGCCGGCCGCATCCCGGCCAGCGACCGACCGCCGCTGCCGCGGGTGAGGCCGAGCAGCACCGTCTCGGCCTGGTCGTCGAGGGTGTGGCCGAGCAGCACGGCGGCGGCCGCGAACCGTTCGGCCACCTCCTCCAGCACGGCGTACCGCGCTTCGCGGGCGGCGGCTTCGGGACCCTGGCCCGATGCCTCGACCGTGACCCTGACGGCGACCGTCTCGTCGACCCCGATCGTCACCATCTGCGCGATGACGGCGTCGGCGCGCTCTGCCGATCCCGCCTGGACGCCGTGGTCGACGGTGACGCCCACGATCCGGCAGGGACGCTCGCGGGCCTCGAACACGGCCGCCGCCAGCAGCGCGAGCGAGTCGGCGCCCCCGCTGCAGGCGACGAGGACCGGCTGGTCGCCGACGTCGGTCAGCGCCCGCCGTACGGAGCCCCGGACCGCGGCCAGCGCCGGGTCGAGGCTCACAGCACTCGGGCGACCCAGGAGTCAGGGTCGGCGATCTCGGCCTTGCTGGGGAGGTTCTCGGGCCGCTCCCAGACCGCGTTGAACTCCGGCATGCCGGTCTTGTCGACGACGCCGCGCACGAACTTCGCACCGTCGCGGTACTGCGCCATCTTGACGTCGAGGCCGAGCGCCTTGCGCAGCACCCGGTCCAGGACACCGACCCCCTTGCGACGGCGGTCGAAACCGGCCCGGATGCTGCCGACCGACGGGATGACGGTCGGCCCCACGCCGTCCATGACCACGTCCGCATGTCCCTCGAGCAACGACATCACACCGGTGACCCGGTCGAGGATCTCCTTCTGCTCCGGTGTGCTGAGCACGTCGAGCACGCTGCCGCCACCGCCGCGGACCGCCTCGGTGATCCGCTGCAGGCCGTCCTCGAGCAGGCTGCCGGGGTCCATGGTGTCCGCGAGCGCACGGATCTCGCCGAACAGGTGCTCACGCATCCATGGGACTGCGGTGAACTGCACCCGGTGGGTCTCCTCGTGGAGGGCGACCCACAGCCGGAAGTCGGATGGGACGGCGTTGAGCTCGCGCTCGACGTGGACGATGTTCGGTGCGACCAGCAGCAGTCGACCGGCAGGCTCGTGGAACGGGTCGAACTGTCCGAGCACCTTCGAGGCCAGGACGCCGAGCAGCAGCCCGACCTCGCCCCCGGTGACGCGCGCGCCGACCGCGCGGCTCATGCCGGTGGGTGCGCCCTTCTTCTCCTGGAGCCGGTCGATCACCGGCGCGAGCATCACGGCGAACGCCTCGGTGTTGGCGCGGACCCAGCCCTGTCGGTCGACGACCAGGACCGGCGCGGTGCGCTCGGCGGCCGCGAGCCCGGTGAACTCGCGGACCAGCCCGGTGGAGCGGTCAGCCGCGGCGCGCAGCTCGTCGACGGCGCCCTGCGCCTCCTCGGCGGTGACCACCGGACCGTTGCCGGCGACCCGGCCGCCGATGGAGACCGCGAGCTCCCAGTCGACCATGCTCATACCGGGACCCTACGCGTCATCTGCAACCGGCACCGGGGCTCTGCTCAGCGCGAGCAGCGGCACGCTCCGAGTGCGCCGGCGAGGTTGTCGAGGTCGACCTGAGCGTCGACCGAGTTCGACACGCGGATCCGGTCGGCAGCGAGGACGAACACCATCGGTGTCCCCAGCTGGTCGGTGGCGATGCCGGCGAGGCTGCGGACCCCGCCGAGGGTGCCCGTCTTGGCACGCACGCGCCCCAGGCCGGCGGCGGGTGCGTCCGCGAACCGGAACGTGAGCGAGCCGGTGAAGCCGCCCACCGGCAGGCCGGTCAGCACCGCCCGCAGCTCCGGCTGCTCGGCCGCCACCCGCAGCACCTCGATCAGGGTGGACGTCCGCAGCCGGTCCTTCCGGGACAGGCCGCTGCCGTCCCGGATCACCGCGCCGTCGAGGGGGACGCCGAGCTCGCCCAGCGTCTTCCGCACACCCCGCGCCCCGCCGGCGAACGAGCCGTCGCCGCTCACGGTCAGGCCCACGTGGTGCGCCAGGACCTCGGCGCCCTCGTTGTCGCTGACCAGGATCACGTGCTCGACGATCTGGGACAACGGCGGGCTGCTGACGCTCGCGACCGTCCGGGCGGCCGCGGGGGCACGGTTCGGGGTCGGCGTCCCCTGCACCCTCACGCCGTGCTCGGCGAGGGCCGCGGCGAAGGCGGCTGCTGCGTCCGCTGCGGGGTCGGAGACCCGCTCGGACCGGTCGGCCGCGAGGCCCTCGTCGACCCACAGCGCACTGATCGGGGACACGATGCCGTCGACCAGGTAGTCATCGCGCCAGTACGGGTTCTCGGCGGGGCCGGTGAAGAGCGAGGCGTCGTACGCGAGACGCACCGGCTTCCGGCGCCCCACGGCGGCCGCGGTCTCCTCCGCGAGGGTCTGGACGTCGGCGACGCGAGGCCAGTCGTCAGCCGGGCGACGGGCGAGCATCGGGTCGCCGCCGCCCACCAGCGTGAGCCTGCGTCCGTTCGCGACCACGGTGGTGTCGAACCGGTGGTCGGGGCCGAGCGCAGCCAGCACGGCGGTCGCGGTGAGCACCTTCATCGTCGAGGCGGGGGTGAAGGCGGCATCTCCGGTGGAGTACGCCGGAGGGCCCTCGCCGAGCGCCGCGACCGCTGCGTGCACGGACCGGCCGAGGTCACGGTCCTCGAGGGCGGCGGTCAGGGTCCGGCGTACGGCGGCAGGACGGAGGCGTCCGGGACCCGCCGCCTCGGCGACCGGCTCCGGCGCGGGTACGGCGGCGAGGTCCATGCCGTCCGGCGGGGGTACCGCCGCAGGCTCGGTGACGGGGTCGGGCGTCTCGTCAGCCGCCCAGCGGTCGGCGACGCCGGTGAGGTACGCGGCCGCCGCTCCGCCGAGCAGGAGCAGCACCAGCAGCACCGGTAGCCACGACGCCCTTCTCGGCGCGTGGCCTCGGTCACGCTTTCCCACGGTCGGCCCTCCTCGGCTGCGTGTTCGGCCCAATTGTGCGGGACACTGGTTCCGGCCCGGACACGCCGGTGCCGTGCACTGGGAGGACAGACGTGCTCGAGTTCGACGTGTTGGTGGAGATCCCCAAGGGTGAGCGCAACAAGTACGAGGTCGACCACAAGACCGGCCGGATCCGGCTGGACCGGATGCTCTTCACCTCCACGGCCTATCCCGCCGACTACGGCTTCATCGAGGACACCCTCGGCCAGGACGGTGACCCGCTCGACGCGCTGGTCATCCTCCAGAGCCCGACCTTCCCCGGCTGTGTCATCGCCTGTCGCGCGATCGGCATGTTCCGCATGACCGACGAGGCCGGTGGCGACGACAAGGTGCTGTGCGTCCCCACCCACGACCCCCGCCTCGAGCACTTGCGCGACATCAACCACGTCTCGAAGTTCGACCGGCTGGAGATCCAGCACTTCTTCGAGGTCTACAAGGACCTCGAGCCCGGCAAGTCCGTCGAGGGCGCCGACTGGGTGGGCCGGACCGAGGCCGAGGCCGAGGTCGAGGCGTCGTTCAAGCGCTTCCAGGAAGCTCAGACCCACTGACGTTCACTCAACCGACGAGCTCGGGTGAGCGGAGCATCTCGGGGGGTACGCCGAAGGCGT
Organism: Nocardioides sp.; assembly: GCF_036374615.1. Taxonomy (GTDB): domain Bacteria; phylum Actinomycetota; class Actinomycetes; order Propionibacteriales; family Nocardioidaceae; genus Nocardioides. The sequence continues at coordinate 1,755 of NZ_DASUTK010000091.1, read as the reverse complement.
CGACCAGGTCGACGGCGAGCGGGCGGATCTTGCGGCACAGGTCGTTGACCTCGCGGGTGATCGCCTTCGACCGCTGGGACGAGAGCCGACCGTGCTCCATGAACCAGCCCCGGTCGGCCTCGATCGTCGACAGCGCGAACAGGTCGCAGAGCAGGTTGAGTGCCACCTTCTGGTCGCCGTCCTCGAGACCCGCGGTCTTGTCGACGAACGCGTCGAGCACCCACCGCTCGACGTGCGCGCGTGCGGCCGCGATCACGTGGTCCTGCACGCGCGAGAAGACCTCGCCCGGGTTCTCGCCGGCGTCGATGCCGCGCTTGAGCCGGCGGGCGACGCCGGAGAGCAGGTGCTCCTCGCGGAACCGCAGCATCATCCGCTGGTAGTCGGGGTCGAGCAGCCCGGCCTCCTGGTCCCATTGGTCGCCACCGGGCAGTACGTCGCGCACCCGCTCGATCAGCTTGTGGACCGCGGTCCGCTCGATGACGGTCTCGACGGCGAGCCCCGCGACGAACCGGACCATGCCGAACTGGTCCAGGTCCTCGAACTCACTGGCGTAGTCGGTGAGCAGCCCCTTCGCGACCAGCTGCAGCAGCACGTGGTTGTCGCCCTCGAACGTCGTGAAGACGTCGGTGTCGGCCTTGAGCGCGGCGAACCGGTTGAGGGCGCGGTACCCCTGGCCGCCGCACGCCTCCCGGCACTCCTGGATCGTGCGAGTGGCATGCCAGGTGCCGAGCGCCTTGAGGCCGGCCGCCTGGGACTCCAGCTCGCGACGGCGGTGGTCGTTCTCGCCGACCTCGGGCGCCTCGGTCCGGGTGAAGACCTCGTGCAGCTCGAGCGCGACCACGTCCTGCGCGAAGTGGAACGCGTAGGTGCGGGCCAGCAGCGGCAACAGCCGCCGCTGATGGAGGCCGTAGTCGAGGAGCAGCTCCTCCTGCTCAGCAGAGGTGGCGTTGAACTGGCGCCTCCGGTCGCCGTACCGGACGGCGATGGCGAGCGCGACCTTGGCGGCGTTGATGCCGGCGCCTCCGACGCACACGCGGCCCTGGACCAGGGTGCCGAGCATCGTGAAGAAGCGCTTGTCGGGGTTGTCGATCGGGCTCTCGTAGCGGCCGTCCGGCGTCACGTCGGCGAACTGGTTGAGCAGGTTCTCCCGCGGCACCCGTACGCCGTCGAAGGTGATCCGGCCGTTGTCGACGCCGTTGAGCCCCATCTTCAGGCCGTCGTCCTCGATCGTGATGCCGGGCAGCACCTGGCCGTCCCGGCGCATCGGCACGAGGAGCGCGTGCACGCCGTGCCCGGTGCCGCCGACCTCGAGCTGCGCGAACACCACCCCCAGCTCTGCGTGCCGGGCGGCGTTGCCGATCCAGTCCTTGCGCGCCGACGGGTCCGGGGTGGTGATGACGAACTCCGCGGAGCTGGGGTCGTACGTCGCGGTGGTGCCCAGCGCCTGCACGTTCGAGCCGTGGCCGACCTCGGTCATCGCGAAGCAGCCCATGGTGCGGCCGGTGATCAGGTCCCGCAGGTAGGCGTCGTGGTGGGCCTTGGTCCCGAGCTGGAGGATCGCCCCGCCGAACAGCCCGAACTGCACCCCGATCTTCACGAGCACCGACAGGTCACCGAAGGCGAGTGTCTCGAACGCGGCGATCGAGGCGCCCAGGTCACCGCCCCCGCCGTACTCGGTCGGGAAGCCCATGCCGGTCTGGCCGGTCTCGGCCATCATCACCACGACGTCCCGGACGCGCTCGCGGAAGTCGGCGG
>NZ_DASUTK010000090.1:0-6343 GCF_036374615.1 Nocardioides sp. | reverse complement strand
GTCGACGTCGGTCACCTCCTCGGTCACCGTGTGCTCGACCTGGATCCGCGGGTTCATCTCGATGAAGACGTGCTCGCCCGCGCGCTCCCCCGCCGTCTCGAGCAGGAACTCGACGGTGCCGGCGTTGACGTAGCCCACGTGCCGGGCCAGCGCCACGGCCGACGAGGTCACGAGCTCGCGGACCGCGGGTGTGATGGTCGGCGCGGGGGCCTCCTCCAGCACCTTCTGGTGGCGTCGTTGGGTGGAGCAGTCACGTTCGCCGAGGTGCACCACGGTGCCGTGGGAGTCGCCGATGACCTGCACCTCGATGTGGCGGCCGTGCTCGACGTACTTCTCGACCAGCATCGTGTCGTCGCCGAACGCCGACGCGGCCTCGCGCTTGGCCGATGCGACCGCCTCGGCCAGCTCGACCTCGGAGCGCACGACGCGCATCCCCTTCCCGCCGCCGCCTGCCGCGGCCTTGACCAGCACGGGGTAGCCCGCGTCCTCTCCGCGGGGCACGACCGGCACGCCCGCAACGACTGCGAGCTCGCGGGCGACGTCCTTGCGGCCCATCTGCTCCATGACGGCCGCCGAGGGGCCCACGAGCTGGATGCCCGCAGCCTCCAGCGCGGCCGCGAACGGCGCGCGCTCGGACAGGAAGCCGTAGCCGGGGTGCACGAACCGGGCGCCGCTCTCGACCGCCGCTGCGACCACCGCGTCCCCGTCCAGGTACGACGGAAGCCGGACCGCGTCGTCGGCTGCGTGCACGTGTGGCGCGTCGGCATCGAGGTCGGTGAAGACCGCGATCGTGTGCCATCCCATCCGGGCGGCGGTGCGCATCACGCGGATCGCGATCTCGCCGCGGTTGGCGACCAGCAGGGTGTGCTCGACGTCGGTCATCTGTCAGATCCTCTCGCCGCGCCGCCTGGGTTTCGACGCGCCCGTTGCGACCTCGTGCCTCGGTCGCAGGGCTGGGTCAACCGGGTCTCGCCCACGCGCCGTGCTCGTCCCTCGCACGTCACTGCTCGCTTCACATCCGGAAGATGCCGTAGGAGGGCTCGGGCATCGGTGACCGCGCGGTGACCGCGAGCCCCATGCCGAGAACGCGACGGGTGTCGGCGGGGTCGATCACGCCGTCGTCCCAGAGCCGGGCGGAGGCGTAGTACGGCGAGCCCTGGGTCTCGTACTGCTCGCGGATCGGTGCCTTGAAGCCCTCGTCGTCCTCGCGGCCGGCGACCGTCGCCAGCACGCTCGCGGCCTGCTCCCCGCCCATCACGGAGATCCGCGCGTTGGGCCACATCCAGAGGAACCTGGGGTCGTACGCGCGGCCGCACATGCCGTAGTTGCCGGCCCCGAACGAGCCGCCGATCACGACCGTGAACTTCGGGACCACGCTGCAGGCGACCGCGGTGACGAGCTTGGCGCCGTCTCGGGCGATGCCGCGGTTCTCGTACTCGCGACCGACCATGAAGCCGGTGATGTTCTGGAGGAAGACCAGCGGGACACCCCGCTGGTTGCAGAGCTGGATGAAGTGAGCGCCCTTGAGGGAGGACTCGCTGAAGAGGATGCCGTTGTTCGCGACGATCCCGACCTCGTGGCCCCAGATCTTCGCGAACCCGCACACCAGGGTCTCGCCGTAGAGCTGCTTGAACTCGTGGAACCGGCTGCCGTCGACGACCCGCCGGATCACCTCGCGCACGTCGTACGGCGTGCGGGTGTCGGTGGGCACCACGTCGTAGAGGCCCGCGGGGTCCTCGTGGGGACTCTCCGGCTCGCCGTTTGTGTCCAAACGGCGGCGACGCGCCGAGGAACCTTGCCGTTCGTGCCCAAACGTCGGATCAGGCAGGGTCGCGACGATCGACCGCACGATCGCCAACGCGTGCGCGTCGTCCTCAGCCAGGTGATCGACGACCCCGGACGTGCGGGCGTGCACGTCGCCGCCTCCGAGCTCTTCGGCGGTCACCACCTCCCCGGTCGCCGCCTTCACCAGGGGCGGTCCGCCGAGGAAGATCGTGCCCTGGTTCTTGACGATGACGCTCTCGTCGGACATCGCAGGGACGTACGCACCGCCGGCGGTGCACGACCCCATCACGCTGGCGATCTGCGGGATGCCACTCCCGGAGAGGTTGGCCTGGTTGAAGAAGATCCGTCCGAAGTGCTCGCGGTCCGGGAACACCTCGTCCTGCATCGGGAGGAAGGCGCCCCCGGAGTCCACGAGGTAGAGGCATGGGAGCCGGTTCTCGGCAGCGACGGTCTGGGCGCGGAGGTGCTTCTTGACCGTCATGGGGTAGTAGGTGCCGCCCTTGACGGTCGCGTCGTTCGCCACCACGACGCACTCGCGACCGCTCACCCGGCCGATGCCGGTCACGATGCCGGCGCTCGGCACGGCGTACACGTCGTCGGCGTCCTTGCCGTACATACCGTAGGCCGCCAGTGGGTTCAGCTCCAGGAACGGGCTCCCCGGGTCGAGCAGTCGGTCCACCCGGTCGCGCACGAGCAGCTTCCCGCGGTCGGTGTGCTTCGCGCGAGCGCTCTCCGAGCCTCCTTGTCGTACCCTCGCGAGCCGCTCACGCAGCTCGTCGACCAGATCCCTCATCTCGGCCACCGCCTCAGGTTAGCGATCATTAACCTGGCTCGCCACCCGCGGGGGTGTGCCCGACGTCGCGGCGTCGACCTAGCGTCGATGCCAGGGAGAGACGCACTGCACGCCGGGAGGGGCACATGACCGACGACTACGACCGTCAGCGGCTCGTCGAGCTGATGGAGGACATGCCGATCGCGATGTTCACCACGTTCAACGGCGGGCTGCCGCGCACGATCCCGATGGCCCGCCAGGAGGTGGCGCCGGGCGAGGAGCTGTGGTTCATCAGCGCCCGCGACACCAAGCATGTCAGCGACATCCTGCACGACCCCCGGGTCCTGCTGTCGTTCTCGTCGAGGGATGCCTGGGTGGCGCTCAACGGCCGGGCGGAGGTGGTCGACGACCGCGAGAAGCTGGAGGAGCTCTGGAACACCTTCGCCGAGGCGTGGCTGCCGGGCGGGCCGGACAACCCGGACGCCGTGCTGATCCGGGTGGAGATCGAGCGCGGCGAGTACTGGGACACGCCGGGCGGCACGGTTGCCTCGGTCATCAGCTTCGCGAAGGCCAAGCTCACCGGCGACACGTTCAAGCCAGAGCACGGCGTCACCCACGCCTGAGGGCGCTACCCGGGCAGCCCCTCGTCGACGAACGCCACCGTCTGTCGCCACGCCCGTCGGTGGTCCAGTACGGCGCCGCGCGATCCGTACAGTCGGACCATGGCGACCCGACCCACCGGCGACGACGCGCTGGCCGCCGACCCGTTCGACTGGCAGGTGACCAAGTCGGGGAACGTCCTGGTGTTCCGCGGCGGTCGGCAGATCGTCACCGTTGGCGGCAAGGCCGGCGCCAAGCTGGGGGCCCAGCTCGAGCGCGCCGACGAACGCGCGGCCCAGCAGCTGTTGGCGCGGGCGACGGGCAACTACAAGCACGGCAACGAGCGATGAGCACCGACGCTCGCTCGGACGGTTAGCGACCGCTAACCTGACCTCGTGTCCACCGAGGCCGTCACGCGACGCGACCAGCTGCTGGCGACCGCGGCCGAGCTGTTCGCGAAGCGCGGGTTCCACGGCGTCTCGGTCGCAGATCTCGGAGCCGCGTGCGGGATCTCCGGCCCCGCCCTGTACAAGCACTTCCCGTCCAAGGACGCCATCCTCGCTGAGATGCTGGTCTCGATCAGTGAGGAGCTCCTCGCCGTCGGCCGGGAGCGAGTGGCGAGTGCCGCGGATCCCACGGCCGCCGTTCGCGCACTCGTCGACTGGCACGTCGACTTCGCGCTGACCAGGCGAGCGCTGATCGTCGTCCAGGACCGTGACTGGGAGTCGCTGCCGGCGGACGCCCGCGAGAAGGTCCGCCGGCTCCAGCGGGAGTACGTCGACGTGTGGGCCCACCAGCTGCGGCGGGTCCACCGCGGGCTGCGGACCGACCGCGCCCGCGCGATGGCGCACGTCGCCTTCGGGCTGATCAACTCCACCCCGCACTCAGGCCTGCTGCCGGATGCCCAGATGCGGGCGCTGCTGACGTCGATGGCACTGGCCGCACTTGGCATCACCGAGCGCACCTGACCGCGGCCCCGGCTCCATGCGTCCTGCGCCATGGGTCATGCGGATGGAGCCTTCTATGGCTCAGGCCGCCTGACGCATCAGGCGGCTGGCTTGTCCTGGGCGATGTCCAGCCGCACACCCGAACGGGCCGCGCTCTCCTCCACCGCAGCCAGCACCCGTTGCACCTCGAGCCCCTCGGCGAACGACGGGCTCGGCGCCACGCCACCGCCGATCGCGGTCAGGAAGTCGGCCGCCTGCGAGGTGAACGTGTGGTCCCAGCCCAGGATGTGGCCCGGGGGCCACCACGCCGCGAGGTAGGGGTGCGAGTCCTCGGTCACCAGGACGCGACGGAAGCCGGCCGTCCCGTCCGCGGGGTCAGTGAGGACCTGCAGCTCGTTGAGGCGTTCGAGGTCGAAGGCAAGGGCACCGTCGGTGCCGTACACCTCGATCGTGAGGCCGTTCTTGCGGCCCGTCGCCATCCGGCTGACCTCGATGCTCGCGACCGCTCCCGAGCGCGTCTCGAGAGTGGCCCACGCGGCGTCGTCGACGGTCACCGGCTCCGGGCCGGACTCACCGGCACGTTCGGACACGAACGTGTTCAACCGTCCGCTCGCGGCAGTGACCGGCTCGCCGAGCAACGCCTGCACCTGGTCGACGACGTGCGAGGCGAGGTCGCCGAGCGCGCCGGAGCCCGCCGTCTCCTTGCGCAGCCGCCACGTCATCGGTGCTCCAGCATCGGCCAGCCAGTCCTGGAGGTACGCCGCACGCACCTGCCGCACCGCCCCGATCCGTCCCTCTCCGATCAGCTGCCGGGCCAGCGCCAGCGCGGGCACCCGCCGGTAGTTGAACCCCACCATGGAGACGACGCCGCGCGCAGCGGCGGCCTCGGCCGCGGCCACCATCGCCTCGGACTCCGCGACCGAGTTGGCGAGAGGCTTCTCGACCAGCACATGCTTGCCCGCCTCGAGCGCCGCGATCGCGAGCTCGCTGTGGAGATGCCCGGGCGTGCACACGTCGACGACATCGATGTCGTCGCGCTCGACCACGGCCCGCCAGTCGGTGGCGGTCTCGGCCCAGCCGTAGCGTTCGGCCGCCTCGGCCACCGCACGCTGGTCGCGGCCGACCAGCAGCTGTTGCCGCACCGGTGCGGTGCCGGGATAGAACGCGCCGACATTGCGCCACGCGTTGGAATGCGCCTTGCCCATGAACGAGTAGCCGACGACCGCTACTCCGAGCGGGCGCAGTGCGTTGCCCGCCGTACCGTCTGCCATTGGTGTGCCTCTCAATTCCTGCGGCGCGTGCCTGACAACGTCCTAGAGGTCTGTCTCAGGCCCACGCGGCGGTGACTCGGCGGTCAGGGACCGCAGGAAGGCCAGCCCGTCTGACGCCAGTGCGTCGGGGCTGTCCGCGAGCGGACGCCAGATCGAGGCGGCCACCGCGATCGCGGCGTTGTCAGGGGTGAAGCTCTCGATGTTCAGCGCGCCGGAGTAGCCGATCTCGTCGAGCGCCGCGACGATCGCGACCCAGTCGGTCTGGTCGTGACCGGGCGCGCCGCGGTCGTTGCCGCAGACCTGCAGGTGGACCAGGTGCTCGCCCGCCGTCCGGATCGCCGCCGCGCTGTCGCGCTCCTCGATGTTCAGGTGGTACGTGTCCAGCGCCAGGCCGACGCCCTGGCCCAGCAGCGGCCCCAGCCCGGTCAGGGCCTGGTCGACGGTGTTGACCAGCGACGTCTCGTAGCGGTTGAGGGGCTCGATCCCGAGCACCACCCCTCGCTCGACGGCGTGGTCCGCCACGGGCGCGAGGTTCTCGCGCCACTCGGCGTAGGTCGCCTGCCGTTGCTCCGACGACATCCGCCACACCCGCCCGGTCTGGGCGTAGAACGGGCCGCACACCGCCGGCGACCCGACCGCGGCGGCCAGGTCGATGCACTCGCGAAGGTAGGCCTGGGTCCCGGTGACCGCGACAGGGGACGCGGTCACCAGGTCCCGACCCGGTGCCATCGCGCCGACGACGTAGGGCGCGAGGCCGGTCTCCCGCAGGACCGCCGCGGTCTCGGCGTGGTCGAGGTCGCCGGAGTTCTCCAGCGGGAGCTCGATCGCGTCGAAGCCGAGGTCGGCGATCCTGCGGGCCAGGCCGGGCAGGTTCTCGTCGGTGAGCGGCGAGGACCAGACCCAGGTGTTGACCCCGAGAGGTCGAGGGATCACGGAATCTGGCGCTCCTGCCAGACCTCGGGGTAGCC
>NZ_DASUTK010000089.1:0-20331 GCF_036374615.1 Nocardioides sp. | reverse complement strand
GTCGGCGCCGTCACGCCGGATCGCGACAAGGTGGAGGGGACGCTCGTGCACCTCGTCGTACGCCGTGACCGGCGTCCCGTCCGGCCCGTCGACGACGAACCGCAGCGGCTGGTCGCTCCCCGGACGGGGCACAGAGACGATCCTTAGCGTGTAGCCCTGGTCAGCGACGGCCAGCCCGCCCGGACCGTCGGCCGCGGCCGGCTCCTCGTGGTCATCGTGGGACTCGTCCTCGGTCCCGCTGTGCTCGTCCTCGCCCTCGGACGCGCCCATGCCGTCATGTCCCATCGGGGGCGACGGGGCGGGCTCGGGTGCCGCCACCGCTCCGACCCCGCGGGCGGCGAGGAACACCACCAGCAGTCCGAGCAGGTAGCCGGCGACGCGGACAGACGTGGTCATGCCAGCTGGTAGCCGGCCTCTTCGACGGCCGCGCGAACGGAGGCGGAGTCGAGGGGCTCGGCGCTCGTGACCGTCACCTGGCCGGTCTCGAGGGTCACGTCGACGTTGCGGACGCCAGGGATCTCGGAGACCTCCTCAGTGACCGAGGCGACGCAGTGGCCGCAGGTCATGCCCGTGACAGTGAAGGTCTGGGTGGTCATGGTTCTCCTCTTCAGGAATCTTGATTCAGGAACGGACCAGGCGCGCGATCGCGTCGGATGCCTCACGGACCTTCTCGTCCGCCTCCGGGCCACCGGCCCGGGCGGCGTCGACGACGCAGTGCGCGAGGTGGTCGTGCAGCAGAGTGAGCGCGACGGACTCGAGGGCCTTGGTTGCCGCGGAGACCTGGGTCAGGACATCGATGCAGTACTTCTCGTCCTCCACCATCCGCTGCAGGCCCCTGACCTGGCCCTCGATCCTCCGCAGTCGCTTGAGGACCTTGTCCTTGTCGTCGTGGGCCAGGTAGCCGTGCACGTGCTCGCTCATGCTTCGGACCATATACCTATAGGGGGTATGGGTTCAAGTCCCCGACGGGTCAGCTACTGAGCGGCGAAGGCTGACAGCACGGTCTCGCGGATCAGGTGCGGAGCCTGGGCGGCGGTGACGTCGCCGCGGTGGACGGCGATGGAGGCACCGTGGACGACCGACTGGACCGTGCTCACCATCCAGACCACCGGCAGGTCCTTGCGGAACACACCCTCGCGGCGGCCACGCTTGATCAGCCGCTCCACTCGGGCCAGCGGCCGTTGGTGCGCCTCGCGCATCTGCTCGTGGGTCAGCGTCTCCTCGGCCGCCACGACCAGCGCGCCGTACCGGTGGGTGATCTCCCAGGTCGTCTCGATCAGGCGGGCCAGCGCGTCACGAGGATCCCCGCTCAGGTCCACGGCAGCCAGCTCCTCCTCGCTCTGGCTCATGACGCGGTCCACGACTTCCGCGACCAGCGCTGCCCGGGACTCGAAGTGCCCGTAGAGGGTGACCCGGCCGACGCCGGCGGCCTTGGCGATCTCGTTGACACTCACGTCGGGATCGCGCGCCAGGCACTCGGTCGCCGCCTCCAGGATCGCCGCGATGTTCTTGCGCGCGTCGGCCCGCTTGGGCGGCGTCCTCGTCACCGGTTGCGTCGTCATCCCCAGCTCCTCTTGTCGCCGCGTACTCGTACTCCACTGTACATGTTCCTCTTGTTGAACACTGATGTTCGGGTTAGTATCTCGAACACCACTGTCGAGTTATGAGGATCCACGCCATGACTACGAACTCTTCGGACACCACGAGCGGACTGGACCCGCGCCGCTGGCGAACCCTGCGGCTGCTGGGAATCGCCCAGCTGATGCTGATCGTGGACATCACGGTCGTCGCGGTCGCTCTCCCCGACCTGGGACGCGACCTGACGCTGTCGCGGGAGGCTCTGACCTGGGTGGTCAGCGCCTACACGCTCGTCTTCGGCGGACTGATGCTGCTCGGCGGCAAGGCAGCCGACCTGCTGGGGAGCCGGAAGGTGGTGCTGACCGGGCTCACGGTCTTCACCATCGCCTCGCTGGTCACCGGTCTCGCTCCGACCGCCGAGGTCCTGATCGCGAGCCGGATGGCCCAGGGCGCCGGAGCCGCGCTGCTGTCCCCCGCCGCCCTGTCCGTGATCGTGCGGACCTTCGAGGGCGCCGAGCTCAACCGGGCCCTCGGGTTCTGGTCGGCGCTGGGCGGCGCCGGCGCCGCGATCGGTGTGCTCCTCGGCGGCGTCCTCACCTCGGCGTTCGGCTGGGCATGGGTCTTCTACGTGAACGTCCCCGTCGGCGTCGCGCTCGTGCTCGCGCTGCTCCGAACCCTGCCGCGTGACGTGTCCGGCGGATCCGTGCGGCGGCTCGACGTCGTCAGCGCCGTCCTGGTCACGCTCGCGACCGGCTCGGTGATCTACGCGCTCGTCAATGCCGGCGATCGCGGTTGGCTGAGCCTCGCCACCGCCCTACCCGTGGTCGTGGGAGTCCTGCTGTACGTCGCGTTCGGGCTGCGTCAGCGGGCGAGTGCCGACCCGCTGCTGAACCTCGGCCTGCTGCGTCGACGGACGGTGATGACCGGCCTGCTGCTGATCGGGGTCGCCACCGCGTTGATGATCTCCGTGTTCTTCCTGGGCACCTTCTACCTCCAGCACACCGAGGGCTTCGGCCCGCTGGCGACCGGCCTGCTGTTCCTGCCGGTGGCCGGGGCCACGGTGCTCGGCGCCCAGCTCGGCGGCCGCATCATCGGCAGGCTCGGGCCCCGGGTGCTCGGCTCGACGGCGCTCCTGGTCGCTGCCGCGGGGCTGGCGGTGCCTTCCCTGTGGTCGGGAACGACTGCCATGGTGACGGGTGTGAGTGCGGGTGCCGTCGGGATCGGCGCGGTCTTCGTGGTGGCCTCGACGACGACCTTCGCCCAGGTGGACTTCCACGAGGCGGGTGTCGCGTCCGGGCTGCTCAGCACCTGCCACGAGCTCGGCGCCGCCATCGGCGTCTCGGCGGTCTCGAGCATCGCGGCAGCCGGCCTCGTCGGGTCGAACGCCGCCCGGCTCGCCGACGGCTTCACCTTCGCGAGCATCGTCGCGCTGGCCGCCGCCGTCCTGGTGGTCGCCCTCGTGACGCCGGTGCGCTCCGCCGACCACGCGACGGCATGACATCCGGGGGTCGCCCGTGGTGGGCTCGGCTCGAGGAGCGCGACGGCGTCCTGCTGCGTCGGCTGTCCGCCGACGACGCGCCCGCGGTCCTGGCCGTGCACGGCGACCCCCGGGTCTACGTCCACGACCCACACGAGACCCATCCCGACCTCGCCCACACGCAGGTGTTCATCGCGCCCATGGTGGAGCACTGGGCGCGGCACGGCTTCGGGTACTGGACCGTGCTCGTGCCGGATGCGTGGCCCGGTGCCGTGGCCGGGACACAGGCCGGCGACGACGGGCGGTCCGTCGCGGGCCTCGGCGGCGTCCAGCACCACACGGTCGCCGGCCGGCCGGTCCTGAACGTGTACTTCCGGTTCGCGCCGGAGGCCCAGGGCCGCGGGCTCGCCGGTGCCGTGCTGCGCCAGGTCGGCGAGCTGGCACCGCAGGTGGCGCCGGGTTGCGACGTCGTCGTGCGCACCCGTCCCGCGAACGCCGCCGCGCGCCGGGTTGCTGAGCGGGCGGGGTACGTCGACGAAGGACTCGAGCCCGGGACGACCGACATGCAGCTGCTCCGGTGGCGCCCACCGGGCAGGGGGCGGGTCAGCCCCGCCGGTCGCAGTGGAGCGTGAGCAGGGCGGAGGCCTGCTTCTGGATCGGCACCGGCGGCACCACCAGCACCACCTGGTCGGGCCCGCCCTCGATGCTGACCACGATCTGGAAGGTGAACGGAGCCGTGGCCTGGCCGATCGCGTGCTCGTCGCACCGGTTGCCGGGGGTGATGGAGAGCGGCACGCGCGTCACCGGCTGGTCCGGCGTGCTCTCGGTCGGTCGGCGGACGGCGAGGTCGTGCAGCACCGACCCCGCCGCGCCGGTCACGGCGACGGTGAGGTCGCCACCTTGGCGCCGGAGCAGCAGGTCCCCGTCGAGCGACTCGCGCTGCTCGTCGATGACCCAGCCGGGCGCGTAGGAGATCGACACCTGGTCGGCCAGCGTCTGCTCGAAGCACCGCTTCTCCCAGAGCCGTCGCAGGTAGACCTCGCCGCTGGCCGTGAGCGGCTGCGACACCGGTCCGCGATCCGTCTTGAGGACCGCGACAACCGGCTCGTCCGCGGCGTCGCACACCTCGTCCGGGAGCAGCGTTCGCAGGTCCAGGGTCTGACCGGCCGCCAGCTCGTCGTCCTGCGGCCGGACGAACCTCTCGCCGTACCCCGACCAGTCGAGGCCGGTGCCCGTGATCCTGAGCGGCGAGTCGCTCTCGTTGGTCACGCGCAGCAGCGCCTTGCTGGTGCCCTCGTCCGGCAGCAGCTGGGTCACCGAGATGGAGACCTCGGGCGGTGGCCCGTCGTCCCGTTCCGATGGCTGGTCCGCCGAGCACCCGACGGCCAGGAGCGCCGTCAGCACCAGCAGTGTCCCGCCGCACCTCATGACGGCAACCTAGCCCGGACCGCCACCCGCTGACCCGACCGCCGGATCCGCGCGTAACGGTGCCGGAAGTGCGCTCCACCCCCGTTGCAGCAGGTGGGGAGCGCAGCCGCGGCACCGTTACCCGCGCTGAGAGAGCGCCCAGGTCCAAGCCATGCCGAGTGCAGTGACGGCGGCGCACACGGCGAACGCACCGGAGAGTCCGAGGCCGCCGGCGAGGACTCCGACGAGCAACGGTCCGCCCGCGAGTCCGAGGTCGAGCGCGATGCTGGCGGTCGCCGAGGCCGCCCCACGGGTGGCCGGGCCGGCGGTCGAGAAGATGGCTGAGAAGAACGCCGGTGTGCTGAACACGACGCCGAGCGCGGTCACGGCGCTGCCGATGAGAACACCGGCCGGGGTCGGGACGACCCACAGCACACACAGGCCGAGGCCCATGACGCCGAGTGCTGCGGATCCGAGGCGCAGCGGCGCGACGCGGTCGACGTAGCGGGCGAAGGCGACCCGGCCAAGCACGACCGTGCCGCCGTAGACCACGAGCGGCAGGCTCGGGTTGGGCACGCCGGACTCGCGCGCGTGCAGCGCGGCGAAGGCGAGGAACCCGCCCATCGCCACCACCGAGGTGAGGAAGCCCAGGCTCGGCGCGATGGCAGGGACGTGGATCAGTCCGCCCGGCTCGTCGGTCGCCGCTGCGTCACGCGTCTCGCCCACCAGCTGGGCGAACGCCAGCGCCAGCACTGCGAGCAGGGCAGCCGCCCACCAGAGCGCGGTGAAACCCGCCGTGTGCAGCAGGACCTCGCCGAGCGGTGGCCCGAGGGTGATGCCGAGGTAGAGGCCCAGTGAGTTGTAGCTGACGGCCTCGCCCAGGCGGTCGGGCGGCGCCAGGTCGACCAGGGCTGCGAGCAGGGCGACGAAGAAGGCGGCCTCCCCGACCCCGAGCAGCAGCCGCAGCCCGATCACGGCGGCCAGGCTGTCGGCGTACGCCGTCAGGACCAGTCCCAGCGCCGCCAGGCCCGCACCTCCCGTGAGCAGCGGCAACCGCCCCCACCGGTCGCAGAGCCGGCCGACGACCGGCCGCGCGACCAGGGCACTGGCCGCGAACGCCCCGAACGCCAGGCCGGCTCCGAACGCCGACCCGTCGAGCGGCCCGGTGACCAGCAGCGGCACAGCCAGGATCGCCATGCCGTCGGCTGTGAAGTAGGCCAGCTCGGCGACGACCAGCGCGATGAACCGGCCGGTGAGCAGTGGTTCTCGGGTCGTGAGCGCCTGGGTCATGACCGCATCGTCCGGCGTGCCAGCGCCAGCGGTCATGGGTGGTTCTACCCAGATCGCCCGGGTGGATCAGGTTCCAGCAGGCCGTGCTCGACCGCGTAGAGCGCGGCGGCCGCCCTGCTGCTGACGCCGATCCGCGTGTAGACGTCCGCCACGTGCCGGTCCACCGTGCGTGGCGAGATCGAGAGCCTGGTCGCGATCTCCCGGTTCGACAGCCCCCGCGTCACCAGTCGGAGCACCTCCAGCTGCCGCGCCGTGAGACCGGCCGTGGCCGCCGGCCGCCGCGTGCGATCACCGCTCGCGTGCAGCACGGCCTCGACCGCGTCCGCGTCGAGCCGTCCCGCTCGTACGTCGGCCTCGAGCCGTTGCCGCGCCCGCTGCTCGTCGAGCCCGGGTCGGTGCGGCCGGTCCTCGACCAGCGTGCGCCACGCGTCCGCGGCCGCCAGCACCCGCGCTCCGATCGGGAGCCGGTCGGCCCGCAGGCCGCGGTGGTACCCGCTCCCGTCACACCGCTCGTGGTGAGCGGCCGCCAGCTCCCCGACGCCCGCCAGCTCCGGCACCCGCGCCAGCACCCGCTCGGTGTGGTGGGCGTGCAGCCTGGCCTGGTCGCGCTCGGTGGTGGTCCACTCGCGCGGGATGTCCCAGATCCTGCTGGGGACACCCGCGCGACCCACGTCGTGCAGGTAGCCGGCCACCTCGACCTGCGCCGCCTCCGACAGGTCGAGCGCATCGGCCGCCCCGCGTGCGAGCCGCGCGACCGCACCGGAATGGCCGTGCAGCCACGGGCTCTTGAGGTCGACCAGGTCGCCGAAGGTCCGCGCGACCTCGAGCATCCGCTCGTCATCCACCCGCTCGACCGGGTCCGGCTCCGCGGCCAGCACCATGGCGAACGGGTCGGACCCGTCCAGGCCGGCCAACAAGCCGGCGGGGTTGGCGAGGAAGAGGTCTGCCAGCGCGGGGTCGAGCTCGCCGCCGGAGCGGCGTCGTACCTGCGCCGTCGCAGCCTCCTCGCCACCGAGCTCCCAGAACATCGTCGCGGCCGCGGCCACGTGCATGATCCGGGCCGGGAGCGGGATCTGGTCACCGCGAGCGCGGGGGAAGCCCTTCCCGTTCCACATCGCCGTCATGTGACCCAGCGCCTGCTGCGCCGAGGTCGAGAGCCCCAGCCGCCGCCCGGCCTCCTGCGCGACCTCGCAGGTCGCCACCGGGGCCTCGCGGGCGGTCGTGGGGAGCGTGCGGGCCAGGTTGACCGCGACCGCGGGTCGCGAGCGCCCAGTCGCCTCGGCCACGCGCGGTACGAAGGTGCCCAGTAGATCGGTGAGTGAACTCGGATCGGCCATCAGGAAGGCTCGGGTGACGGCCCGGTCGTCACCGAAGACTCGACCGCTCTCGAAGGAGTACGCCGTGCAGCCGACGTGCTGGAGCAGCGAGACGAGCACCGTGTCTCGGGTCTCGTCGGGGTCGCAGCCTGCCGCGTCGGCGAGCCGGGCCGCGAGCACGCACCGGTGCAGGGACTCGTCGGGCTGGCCACCGGTCCCCAGGTCGGTGACGCCGGCCAGCCCGGCCAGCAGCCCGAGCAGGCGGAACACCTGCTCAGGATGCACCCGCGGCGGGTGCGCGGGCTACAGGACGGTGGTCGCGCCCAGCAGCGCGGTGACCGCAGTGGTCGCGACCGCGCCCAGCACCATCACCGCACCGGCGAGGACGCCTGCGGCTGCCTTGCGTCGCGCGGAGCAGCCCTCAGGGATGAGCGCCTGACGCAGCCGCTTCACCATCGCTCCGCCGGAACGCACGATGCGCCGCGCCCACTCCCACTCGGCCGCCAGCAGGCCCAGCCCGGCGACCATGACGACCACGCCCGGTCCCGGGAGCACGAGCATGGCCAGCCCCACGAGCATCACGGCCACGCCGGCCACGCTGAGCACGAGCTTCGTCACGAGCGCGCGGACCGGCCCACGTCGCGCCCAGGAACCGAGGTTCTCGAGGTGTGCGCGGAGGGGGCTGAGCCGAAGGGCGATCGTGGACGTGCTCATGCAGGCGATTCCTGGTGGGTCGGGACGAAGACTGCCCCGGTCCGAGTCAGGGGCTCACCATCAGAGCGGGTACTGCGGATGGTGGTGCGCAAAGGCTGCCCGAACGGTAGCAACGCATTGGTCGCCCGACCAAAACCCGGGTCCGCACGCGGAGCGGATGAGCTGGCCCGGGGCTGGCGTCACTGTGTGCGCGAGGGGGGAGTTGAACCCCCACGTCCTTTCGGACACACGGACCTGAACCGTGCGCGTCTGCCTATTCCGCCACTCGCGCGAGAAGCGCCGCAAGGCTATCCCAGCGCTGAGACCATCCCCAAACCGGCGCCGGCGGTCCCAGGGATGCCTCGGGCGCACCGATACGATCGGTCTTCGACAAGCTCGACCACCGTAGGCTCCCGTCCTCGGGACCGAGCATGACCGGCGGGGGTGGGAAGGAGGCGACGCGTGGGTGCACTGCAGAACTTCGAGCGACGACTCGAGCAGGCGATCTCCGGCGCCTTCGCCAAGGCCTTCCGAAGCGCGGTGCAGCCGGTGGAGATCGCGGCCGCACTCCAGCGCGAGTGCAACAACAACGCACAGATCCTCTCGCGCGACCGCCGGCTCGTGCCGAACCTCTTCCATGTCGAGCTCTCGCAGACCGACCTCGACCGGCTCTCGGCATACGACTCCACGCTGGCCGCGGAGCTCCGGGGTCAGCTGCAGGAGCACGCCGACAGCCAGGGATACGTGTTCCCCGGTCCGATCCGGATCGACTTCGAGTCCGCCGACGACCTCACCACCGGACGGTTCCGGATCCGCAGCCAGGCGCAGGCGCAGGTGCAGAGCAACGCCACGCAGACACAGGTACGCCGGGCCACGGCCCTGGTCGACGTCAACGGCACCCAGCACCCGCTGCACCCGGGCGGCACCGTCGTCGGCCGCGGCACCGAGGCCGACATCCGGATCAACGACCCCGGCGTCAGTCGCAAGCACATCGAGTTCGAGGTGGCCGGCACCGGTGAGCACCTGCAGCTGCGGGTGCGCGACCTCGGGTCGACCAACGGCATGCTCGTCGACGGGCACCGGGTCGCCTCGACCGGCCTGCGCGACGGCTCCGAGGTGCGGATCGGCAACACGACCCTGACCGTGCGGGTCGTCACCGAGCCGGTCGGGGGTGGCGGGGTTGTCTGAGCTGACGCTGTTCCTCATCCGGCTCGCCTACCTCGCGATCCTCTGGATCTTCGTGCTGTCGGCGATCTCGGTGGTCCGCTCCGACATGTTCGGCGCCCGGGTGCCGGAGGGCGCCCGCGGAGCAGCCGGCCGGCCCAAGCCGAGCAAGGCCGGAAAGCCGAGCAAGCCCCCGGCGAAGCGCCGCGGCAGCCCGACCCACGTCCTCGTGGTCGAGGGCTCGAACGTCGGCGAGCGGGCCGAGCTCGACCAGGCGCCGATCCTGATCGGCCGCGGTGCCGACGCCGCGATCCGGCTCGACGACGACTACGTCTCCACCCGGCACGCGCGGATCGCAGCCTCCGCCGACCAGTGGTTCGTCGAGGACCTCGGCTCCACCAACGGCACCTACGTCGGCACCGCGCGCATCACGCAGCCCACCACCATCACGCTCGGCACGCAGGTCCGGATCGGCAAGACCATCCTCGAGCTGCGGAAGTAGCTGGTCACTCAGATGCGCCTCGACTACGCCGCGATATCCGACGTCGGCCGCGTCCGGAAGGACAACCAGGACTCCGGGTACGCCGGCCCCCACCTGCTCGCCGTCTGCGACGGCGTCGGCGGCGCCGCACGGGGCGACATCGCCTCGGCGACGGCGATCGGCCAGCTCCGCCGGCTCGACGACGGCCCCGTCACAGACGAGGAGCACGCCGACCTGCTCGGTCAGGTGGCCGGCGCGCTCCACCGCGCACACGACCGGATCGGCGAGCTCGTCGACGAGAACCCCTCGCTCGCCGGCACGAGCACCACGGCCACGGTCGCGCTCTTCGACGGGCAGACCCTGGCGATGGGTCACGTCGGCGACAGCCGCGCCTACCTGCTGCGAGACGGCAAGCTGATCCAGCTGACCCAGGACCACACGTTCGTGCAGACCTTGATCGACGACGGGCAGATCACCGAGGAGGAGGCGCGGCACCACCCGCACCGCAACCTGATCCTCAAGGCGATCGACGGGACCCACGACCTCGAGCCAGACCTGTTCTCCGTCGAGGTCACCCCGGGCGACCGGCTGCTGTTCTGCAGCGACGGGGCGTCCGGTGTCCTCGACAACGAGCGGCTCGCCGACATCCTGCGCAGCGGCAACGCCGACTTCGCCGCCGTCGAGCTGGTGCGTGCCAGCCTCGCGGCCGGCAGCTCCGTCAACGTCACCTGCCTGGTGGCCGACGTCGTCGAGGGTGACCTCGACGCCGACGCCGAGACGATGCTGGTCGGCGCCGCCGCCGACCTGCCTCGCAAGGCTCGCGGTGCCGGCATGACCAGCCTCTTCCGGGGCCACCGCTCCGGTGACACCGGTGAGCTCGAGCCGGTGCGGGCCGAGATCCCCGACGACATCGGGTTCGCGATCCCGTCCGACCCGATCGACCCGGAGGAAGTGCGCTACGCACCTCGGCCACCCCACCGGTTCGCGTGGGTCCGCCGCTTCCTGGCGCTGCTCGTGCTGGTCGGGCTGGTCTGGGCCGGCGGCGCGGCCGCGTGGGCGTGGACGCAGCACCAGTACTACGTCGGTGAGCACGAGGGTGTCGTCACCATCTTCCGCGGCGTCAACGCGGACCTGCCGGGCGTCGAGCTCTCCAGCCCGTACGAGACCACGGACCTGGAGGTCGACTCGCTGAGCCAGTACGACCGGGGCCAGGTCGAGGAAGGGATCGGCGCCGGGGACCTCGACGCGGCCCGGCGCACGGTCGCCAACCTGGTGTCCGAGGACACCGGATCGGCGGGCGCCTGATGTCCCAGCAGACCGGCACCCTGCTCGGGTTCGTCCACCGCCGCCGACGCTGGGCAGAGCTGTTCCTGCTCGTGCTCGCACTCGCCGTGGGCGCCGGTGCGTACGCCGCCGTCGGCCTCGGCGTCGAGGGCACCATCCCCACCAACATGGTGGCGTACGCCGGCTGGCTCGCCGTCCTCGTGATCGGGGCGCACATCGTCGTCCGGATCACCGCGCCGTACGCAGACCCGGTGCTGCTGCCGGTCGTGGCCGCCCTCAACGGGCTCGGCCTCGCCGTCATCCACCGGCTCGATCTCGCCTACGAAGCGGCGGGCAAGCCCCACGGGTTCGCGCAGCAGCAGCTGATCTGGATGACGGTCGGGGTGCTGCTCTTCGTGGCGACGCTGATCCTCGTGCGCGACCACCGCGTGCTCCAGCGCTTCACCTACACCCTGGGCCTGGTCGCGATCCTGCTGCTGCTTCTCCCGCTGGTGCCTGGCATCGGGGCGACCGTCAACGGCGCCCAGATCTGGATCCGGCTCGCCGGCTTCAGCCTCCAGCCCGGCGAGGTCGCCAAGGTGCTGCTGGTCATCGCGTTCGCCGGCTATCTCGTGGTCCATCGCGACGCGCTCGCACTGGCCGGCCGGCGGCTGCTGTTCGTCGACCTCCCTCGCGGCCGCGACCTCGGGCCGATCCTCGCGATGTGGCTGATCAGCCTCGGCATCCTGGTCTTCCAGCGCGACCTCGGCTCCAGCCTGCTGTTCTTCGGCCTGTTCCTGGTGCTGCTCTACGTGGCGACCGAGCGGCCGGGTTGGTTGGTCGTCGGCGGTTCGCTCTTCCTCGGCGGCGCGGCCGTCCTCTACTACATCTCCTCGACCACCGGGAAGCTCGCGCACGTCGCGCAGCGTGTCGACATCTGGCTGAACCCGTTCGACCACTACGGCGAAGGCACCGACGACCGCGCGTTCCAGCCGGTCGAGGCGATGTTCGGCATGGGCTGGGGCGGCCTGATCGGCCGCGGCTTCGGCGAGGGGAGTCCCGAGCGGGTGCCCTACGCCAACTCCGACTTCATCGTCGCCTCGATCGGCGAGGAGCTCGGCCTGACCGGGGTGATCGCCGTCGTGCTGCTCTACGGGTTCATCGTCGAGCGCGCTCTGCGCGCGGCGCTGGTCTGTCGCGACGGCTTCGGCAAGCTGGTGTGCGTCGGGCTCGCCGGTGTCTTCGCGCTGCAGGTCTTCGTGGTGATCGGCGGGGTCACCCGGCTGATCCCGCTGACCGGCCTCACCACGCCGTTCTTGTCGTACGGCGGCTCCAGCCTGGTCGCCAACTGGGTGATCATCGCGCTGCTGCTGCGGATCTCGGACCAGGCCCGGCGCCCGGCGCCCCAGATGACGGCGCTCGACGCCGACTCTGAGGCAACCCAGGTCGTCAAGGCGGTGAGGGTGCCGTCATGAACAAGCCGATCCGCACGATCGCGATCTTCTGCCTGCTGCTGTTCCTGGCGCTGATGATCAACGCCACCTACCTGCAGTACTACCGGGCGTCGGCGCTCGACGAGCACCCTCTCAACCGCCGGGTGCTGGCGGCGGCCTTCTCGAGCGAGCGCGGCGCGATCCTGGTCGGCCGGACGCCGGTCGCCGAGAGCGTGAGGAGCAACGACCGCTACGAGTTCCAGCGCACCTACCCGCAGCCGTACAAGTACGCGCCGATCACCGGTTGGTTCTCCTACTACAGCCAGACCGGGATCGAGAAGTCCCACAACGCCGTGCTCTCGGGCGACGACTCCCGGCTGTTCGTCACCCGGCTGGTCGACCTGCTCAGCAACGCGTCGTCGAAGGGCGGCAGCGTCCAGCTCACGGTCGATGCGGCGGCGCAGGAGGCCGCGTTCGACGGACTCGCCGCGCTCGGCGAGGACGTCCAGGGTGCGGTGGTGGCCATCGAGCCGTCGAGCGGCCGGATCCTGGCGATGGTCTCGCTGCCGACGTACGACCCCAACGAGCTGGCGAGCCACGACTTCGCCGCCGTGGCCGACACCTACGAGGAGCTGAACGAGCGGGAGGACCAGCCGCTGGTCAACCGGGCGATCCAGACCCGGCTGGCGCCTGGGTCGACCTTCAAGATCGTGACGGCGGCGGCTGCGATCGAGGAGCTCGACTACCGGGCCGACTCTCAGGTCCCGGGTGGGTCGACCTACCAGCTGCCCGAGACCCGCGGCGAGTCGGGCCTGATCGACAACGAGGGTCGCGACTGCGGCTCGGACAAGATCCCGTTCACGCAGGCCATGGGCAACTCGTGCAACACCACGTTCGCGCGGCTGGCGGTCCAGGTCGGCGCGGACAAGATGCTCGAGCGGGCCGAGGCGTTCGGGTTCAACAGCTCCTACCTCGACGACCTCGCCCCGCAGGCGCAGTCCAGCTTCCCCGAGGAGATGGGGCAGGCGTCGACCGGACAGACCGGCATCGGACAGTTCGAGGTCCAGGCGACCCCGCTCCAGATGGCCATGGTGTCCGCGGCGATCGCGAACGGCGGCACCGTGATGCGGCCGTACCTGGTCGAGACCGTGCTCACTCCAGAGCTCGAGCCGCTGCCGAGCACCGACCCCGAGGAGATCTCGCGCGCGATCTCCGCCCAGACCGCCGACGTGCTCACGGACCTGATGGTCTACACCGTCGAGTCCGGCACCGCGAGTCCCGCCGCGATCGACGACGTCTCGGTGGCCGGCAAGACCGGCACGGCCCAGAGCGGGCAGGACGACGTCCCGCCGTACGCGTGGTTCACCTCCTTCGCCCCGGCCGATGACCCGCAGGTCGCGGTGGCCGTCATGATCCAGAGCGCCCCCGGCACCGAGCGCGGCGAGATCGCCGGAGGCGCGCTGGGCGGACCGATCGCCAAGGCGGTCATGGAGGCGGTGATCGAGCCGTGAGCGACCAGGACGGCGCTGTCGGAAACGGACCGGAGCGGTTCGCCGACGACGCGCGCCGGTACCGCCTCGAGTCGCGGATCGCGACCGGCGGTATGGGTGAGGTGTGGCGGGGTACCGACACCATCTTGGGTCGCGTGGTGGCGGTCAAGGTGCTGAAGTCGGAGTACGCCGACGACGAGATGTTCCGCACCCGGTTCGCGGCCGAGGCCCAGCACGCCGCCTCGCTCCACCACCCGGGCGTGGCCGCGGTCTACGACTTCGGCGAGGCCACCTCGACGGACGGTGGTGGGCCGCTGCCGTACCTCGTCATGGAGCTCGTGGACGGCCAGCCGCTCTCGGCACTGATCCGCCCCGGCCAGCCGCTGGATCCCGAGGCCACCCGCGACCTGATGGCGCAGGCGGGTGACGCGCTCGGGGCCGCCCACGACGCCGGGATCGTCCACCGCGACGTCAAGCCGGGCAACCTGATCATCACGCCCGACCGCCGCGTGAAGGTCACCGACTTCGGGATCGCCCGCGCCACCGAGGGCCTGGCACTGACCCAGACCGGCCAGGTCATGGGAACGCCGCAGTACCTCTCCCCCGAGCAGGCACAAGGCGGCCGTGCGACCCCCGCCTCAGACGTCTACTCGCTCGGCGTCGTCACCTTCGAGTGCCTGACCGGCAAGCGGCCGTTCGTCGCCGAGACGCCGGTCGCGACTGCGCTGGCCCACCTCCGCGAACCGGTGCCGCCGTTGCCGGAGAGCGTGCCGCGCGACCTCGCCGCCGTGGTCACCCGGGCCATGTCGAAGGACCCCGAGGCCCGGTTCCCCGACGCGAAGGCGTACGCCGCGGCCTTGCGCGACCCGGCCACGGTCGCGGCCGTCGTACCCCCGCCCGCAGCCGCCACGCAGGTGCTCCCGGCCACCGCTGCGGGGGGCCCGGGCACCCTGGCCACCCCGGTCCCACCGCCGGACTCCGACCGACGGGGCTTCCCGTGGCTGTGGGTGCTGCTCGCGCTCGCCGTGGTCGCCGCCATCATCACGCTGATCGTGATCGCCACGCGGGGCGAGGACGACACCGAGCCGCGCGACCCGACCACGCCTGAGACCTCGGCGACCGAGAGTCCGAGCGAGAGCCCCACCGAGACGCCGACCGAGTCGCCGAGCGAGACCGCGACCGAGTCTCCCAGCGAGACGCCGGAGGAGTCGCCCACCGAGGCCGAGACCTTCGACATCAACGAGGGCGACTACGTCGGTCGGGACGTGAAGGAGGTCGAGGGCGAGCTCAGGGCGCTGGGCCTGAAGGTCCAGAAGCAGAGGCTGGACAACGACGGCAGCCACGAGGACGACACCGTGGAGTCGGTCAGCCCCACGTCCGGGCTGCAGGAGGGCGACACGGTCGTGGTGGAGCACTGGGGCAAGGCCCCGCCCGGGAGCGAGAGCCCTGGCACCGACCAGACAGACGAGGAGGGCACTGGGTGAGCGCCCTGATCGGTGGACGCTACGAGCTCGGTGAGCTGTTGGGCCGAGGCGGGATGGCCGAGGTCCGCAAGGGCATCGACACCCGGTTGGGGCGGGTCGTCGCGATCAAGCGACTGCGCACGGACCTCGCGAGCGACGCGACGTTCCAGGCCCGGTTCCGCCGGGAGGCGCAGTCGTCGGCCTCCCTCAACCACCCGGCGATCGTGGCCGTCTACGACACCGGCGAGGAGCCGGCCACCGACGGCTCCGGGGTGGCCCAGCCCTACATCGTCATGGAGTATGTCGCCGGCCGCACGCTGCGCGACATCCTGCGCGAGGGCCGCAAGATCCTGCCCGAGCGCGCGCTGGAGATCACCAGCGGAGTGCTGTCGGCGCTCGACTACTCGCACCGGGCCGGGATCATCCACCGCGACATCAAGCCCGGCAACGTGATGCTCACCCCGTCGGGCGACGTCAAGGTGATGGACTTCGGGATCGCCCGCGCCATCTCCGACGCCTCCTCCACGATGACCCAGACGGCGGCCGTCGTCGGCACCGCCCAGTACCTCTCCCCCGAACAGGCGCGGGGCGAGACCGTCGACTCCCGCTCCGACGTCTATTCCGCCGGCTGCCTCCTCTACGAGCTGCTCACCGGACGGCCTCCCTTCGTGGGCGACAGCCCGGTCGCCGTGGCCTACCAGCACGTCCGGGAGCCGGCCGACCCGCCCTCGGACCACGACACCGACCTGCCGCCCGACGTCGACGCGATCGTGATGAAGTCGCTCGCCAAGCGGGTCGAGGACCGATACCAGTCGGCCGCGGCCATGCGCAGCGACATCGAGCGCTACCTCGCCGGCCGGCCCGTCCACGCCGCGCCGCCACCCGCGCCGGTGGTCGAGGACCCGACCATGGTGGCGGCTGCGCCGGTCGACCCGAGCACGCTCCAGACCCCCACCGTCAGCGAGGAGGACGACGAGGGTCGCCGGTCGCGCGCCGGCCTGCTCTTCCTGCTGGGTCTGCTGCTGGTGCTGCTGATCGCGGGGGCGGCGTACCTGCTGCCGCGGCTGTTCGAGTCACCGCCCGAGAAGACTCGGGTGCCCGACGTGATCGGACTCAAGGAGGCCGCCGCGCGGTCCGAGCTCGGCGCGGCCGGCTTCGACGTGGTGGTCGAGTACCGCACCGATCCCAGCGTGCGGGCCGGCCGGGTGCTCGAGCAGGACCCGAACGCCGACCAGTTCGTCGACCCCGGGATCGAGGTCACCGTCGTGGTGTCCGAGGGGAAGCCGCTGGTCGAGGTGCCGTTCGTCCTCAACCAGCCGAGACGTGAGGCTCGGGCGATCCTCGAGGAGCAGGACTTCAACGTGATCATGCGGGAGCAGGAGTCCGACGAGCCGCAGGGGCAGGTCATCGAGACCGACCCGGCTCCGGGCACGAGCGTGCCCCAGGGCAGCACCGTCACGGTCTACTACTCCGACGGCCCCGAGCAGGTCCCGGACGTCGTCGGCAGGCAGCAGGCCGCGGCCGAACGGCTGCTCACCGAGGCCGGCTTCGAGGTGGACGTGGTGGAGACGACCGACACGACCGAGCCGAGGGGCACGGTCATCCGGCAGAGCCCGCAGGGCGGCTCCACCGCCCCCGACGGCTCCACCGTCACGATCGTGGTCTCGGCGTTCGAGGAGCCGACCGAGTCACCCACGGAGACCGAGACCTCGACCGAGACATCTGACCCCACGGTGACAGACACCCCGACCATCGGGGAGCCGCCCTAGGGCAGGTCGCGGGGCCGGCGCGGTGTCAGACCCGTCGAGCGGCGCCGGTGAACAGCGGCCGGTGCCGGTCGGGTGCAGGTCAGCGGATCGGCTCGGCGTACGTCAGCGGCGAGATGCCGTCGAAGCCGGGCATCTCCAGCTGCTCCTCGACCTCGAGGTCCCAGCCGACCGACACGTCGGGGAGCGCTGAGCCGCGGCGGTAGGCCTCCAGGTAGTCGTCGTCGTCGAGCGCGTTCAGCAGCTGCTGCGGGTTGCCGATCGCGGAGATCGTGTAGGGCTGGGGGTACGCGATGCCCTGGATCATCACCGCGTTGCCCTCGCACTTGATGCCGGTGGTCGTGATCACCCGTTTGCCCTGGAGGGTCAGCGCCTCGGCCCCGCCCTTCCACATCGCGTTGACGACCGCCTGGATGTCCTGCTGGTGCACGACCAGGAGCTTGATGTCGCGGCTCGAGGAGTTGATGACCTCAGCGGGGGCGTCCGACAGGGTGACGGTCACCCCGGGCCCGGCGACCGGCGTGAGCCCCGCGGGCGCGCGGAGCTCGTTGACCTGCTGCCGGATCTCCCGCACCTGCTTGGTCCCGACCCGGTTCGTGAGCCGCTCGACGTCACCGTCGAGCTCCTGCACGCGCGCCTGCAGCTCCTCGTACTCCTGGTTCTCGGCCTCGACCAGGGAAGCCAGGTCTGTGTAGCGGCCCGGTCGGAGGTCGGTCCCCTCGCTGTTGGTGGCGCTCGTGACGAACAGGGCGCCGCACGCCAAGATCACCAGCGGCGTGCCGAGCCGCCAGCGGGAGCGCGGGGGGCGCGCGTGGGGTTCGCCGGGCATGCCGACTACGCTAACCCCCGCGTCCTACCCGACCGAGGAGAACTGGTGTCCAAGCCCAAGGCCAAGCAGGAGTACGGCGACCTCGCGACGGGACCGCTGGTCACACCGCGGTTCGTCGTCGCGATCGTGCTGGCGGTCCTCGGCATCGCCTGGATCGTCTACTACTACGTCGCCGTGCGCGTCGACCCGACCGTGATCCCGGCGCCCGATCCCGGCAGCCCGGCGTTCATGGCCGACCTCGGCAACTGGAACTACCTGATCGGGTTCGGCCTGCTCCTGATCGGTCTGGGCGTCTCAGCGCACCCGAGCACCCCGCTCGGCCGCGGCCGCGGCGTGGTCGTCGGCATGGTCGCGTGCTTCCTGATCGGGCTCCTCTGGATCTGCACCTACTACGTGTTCAGCAACGACCCCTCGAACATCCCGGTCATGAACGACCTCGAGCAGTACAACCTCGTGGTCGGGATCGCCTTCATGGCGGTGGGCTTCACGTTCGCCACCCGCTGGGAGTGACCGGCGCGCCCGGCTTCCGCCCCTGGGCGCCCCGCTGGTGGCCCGGACACCTGCTGGTGCTGGTGCTGCTCGGTGTCGCGGTGTTCCTGGGTGCCTGGCAGTTCGACGTCGGACAGGACGAGCGCGACTCCGCTGCCCGTGACCTGACGCGGTCGGACCCCGTGGCCCTCACGAGCGTGCTCGGGCCAGACGATCCGTTCCCTGGCGACCGGGTCGGGCAGCCGGTCACCGTCGCCGGGACCTGGGTGCCGGATGCCACCGTCTACGTCTCACGTGACGCCGGTTACTGGGTGGTGACGCCGCTGACCGTCGACGGGTCGGACGCCGCCCTGCCCGTGGTCCGGGGGGTCAGCGACACCCCGGACGCGGAGCCGGTCTCCGGCACCGCGGAGGTGGCCGGGTGGCTCCAGCCGACCGAGGGGACCGGCGCCGTCGACGACGACCCGGCCGACGACGTGCTGCCCCAGCTGCGGGTGGCCGACCTCGTGCAACGGGTCGACCAGGACCTCTTCAGCGGCTACGTCGTGGCGACCGAGCCCACCGCGGGCCTCGCCGCGGCCACGCTCGAGCAGCTGCCGGAGGCCGGGCGGCTCACGGGCGCCCGCAACTTCTTCTACGCACTGGAGTGGTGGATCTTCGGTGCGTTCGCGGTGTTCGTGTGGGTCCGGTACCTGCTCGACGTACGCCAGGACCGGGCCCGGGCAGCCGGGTCAGTAGGGTCGGAGGCGTGAAGAACCTGCTCACGGCGTACCGCGCCCTCGCGATGGTCGTCGGCGTGCTGCTCGCGTTCGGCGCACTGGTCGCGTTCCCGCTCAAGTACTTCGCCGCGGAGGGCTCCTCGGCACAGGAGTTCGGCGAGCAGGCCAGCATCGTCTGGCTCGTCCACGGCTGGGTGTTCATCGTGTACGTCGTGGTCTCCTTCCTGCTGTCACGCCGGGCGGGCTGGACCCTCGGCTTCACCGCCACGGTGCTGGTCGCCGGGCTGATCCCGCTGCTGATCTTCTGGGTGGAACGGCAGGTCGTACGCCGGCTGCGCTCCGAGCACCCCGAGTTGGCGTCGGCCTGAGACGGCGCCGTGTCCACCGCGTTCGTGCTGGGGGGTGGCGGTGTCCTCGGCGCGGCCGAGGTCGGGATGCTGCGGGCGCTCTTCGAGCACGACATCACCCCCGACCTGGTGCTCGGCACCAGCGTCGGCGCCCTCAACGGCGCGATGGTGGCGCGCGAGCCCAGCGTGTCGGTCATCGACCGGCTGATCGAGCTGTGGCTGACCGTCAGCAGCTCGCGCGACGTCTACGGCGACCGGCCGCTGCGCACGATGCGGCGGGCGGTGTCCACCGGCACCCACATCTACTCCCCCAAGCCGCTGCGCCAGCGGCTCGAGGAGGAGTTCGGCGACACCCGGATCGAGGACCTGCCGGTGCGGTTCCAGGTGTGCGCCGCCCACATCGAGCGTGCCGCCGAGCACTGGTTCGACTCCGGTCGGCTCGTGGACGCGGTGCTCGCGAGCGCCGCCGTACCAGGGTTGCTGCCACCGGCCAAGGTCGACGGCGAGCACTTCCTCGACGGCGGCATCGTCAACTCGATCCCGGTCGCTCGGGCCGTGCAGCTGGGAGCCACCCGGTTGTTCGTGCTGCAGGTCGGCCGGATCGACCGGCCGCTGTCGGTGCCGCGCCGGCCGTGGGAGGTCGCCCGGGTGTCGTTCGAGATCGCCCGGCGGCACCGCTTCCAGCGCGAGATGTCGGAGCTGCCAGCGGGTGTGGAGGCGCACGTGCTGCCCGCCCGCGGCACCGGCCCGAAAGACGACTCCCTGCTCTCCCACCGGGACTTCCGCGGTGTCGAGGCGCGGATCGAGGCGACGTACGACGCCAGCACGGCGTACCTCGACAGGCTCGACGGCTCGGACGGGCCGGCACGCTCGTGAAGCGAGCGATGCTGTGGGCCGTCCGGCGGGCGGTGGTGGCTCCAGCCGTGGTGGTGCTCACGGCCCTGGTGTGGGTGACGCTCCCGGCCTGGCTGATCGTCGCCGCGCTGGTCTCTCCCGTGCTGCCCGGTCGGTGGCGGGCGCTGCGCCTGCTGTGGATCGTGATCCTCTACGCAACCTGCGAGGCGCTGCTGCTGCTGGTGCTGTGGGGCCTCTGGTTCTCCTCGGGCCTCGGCCGCCGGGTGCGGAC
>NZ_DASUTK010000088.1:0-3271 GCF_036374615.1 Nocardioides sp. | reverse complement strand
GGTGAAGACCAGCTGGGAGCCGAAGTCCAGGTAGCGCCGGCCGGCGTCGTCCAGGAGATGGCTACCTGCACCGCCGATGAAGGTCCGCGCCTGGCGTGGTCCTTGCACTGTCCAGGGGTGGAAGACCAGCTCGTCGAGATCCATCGCGCGCACCTCTCACCTGATGGGACCTTGGCTTTCAAGGTCCGGCACCGAGAGAGGCACCACAAGTTCAGTTCCTGAACCCGGGTGGCGGTGCCAGACTGGGCGGGTGCGGACTTACGGGCAGTACTGTCCCATCGCTCGTGCGTCGGAGCTGCTGGCCGAGCGCTGGTCCATCATCATCCTGCGCAACATCGTCATCCTGGGCTGCAGGAGCTTCAACGAGATCGCCGACGGCGCTCCGGGACTCTCCCGTGGCCTGCTGTCGAAGCGACTGCGAGAGCTCGAACACGCTGGCGTGATCGAGATCCGGGACAAGCCGGACGGCCGCGGCTCGACGTACACACCGACCGAGGCGGGTCGCGAGCTGTCGGCCGTCCTGGTGGCGCTCCAGCACTGGGGATCGAGATGGGCGGACCTGAGCCCCGAGCAGGGGCATCCCGGTGTGGTGTTGTGGATGTGGGCGATGTTCTTCCTCGATGGCGACGTGCTGCCGCAGCGTCGCACTCTGGTTCGGTTCGACTACCCCACGCTGCGCGGCGGGGGAAGCCGGAATTGGCTGCTGATCGAGCGCGGCAACGCCGAGATCTGCGAGAAGCACCCGGGCGGCGACGAACATCTCGTCGTCATCGTGAACGATCCCTTGGCCTTCGCGCGCTGGCATCTCGGCGAGCTCCGATGGGGCGCAGCCCTTCGATCCGGAGGGATCGAGGTACGCGGTCCCCGTGCACTGGCCCGAGCCTTACCAACCTGGCACCGGCATCACGACCACGGTCCACAACCCCTGCACGACGATGAACCTCACCGGGACCCGTCCTCGTCGACGGTCGCGGTCTCTACCCACTGAGGGTGCCCATCGTCAGCTGTGCGACTACGACGTGCGCCGCTGGGCGCCTCGACCCCCTTGCCCTCAGCCCGGCGACTTGACGTTCACTCGCCGGACGACTTCCGCGAGACCCAGGGCTGTTACCTAGGCTCAGACATATGACGGAGTACCAGGTGACCCGGTGGCGCGAGCTTCCGTCAATGGTGACAGCCCGGGCGGGCGACGAGACCGTGAAGTCCCAGCTCGCACCGCGGTTCCAAGAGGCGATCGATGAGGCTGCGATGAGGCTCGGTGACACCGGAGCCGACGACTACCTCGCGGGCTGGGATCGATCCCCGTGGACCGGGGCCGACGGAACGCCGGGGGAGGTGCTCGACCGAGTCATCGGCGAGCTGGACGCCGAGTGGCCGGTCGACAGGATCGCCGGTTACCTCGATGGGCTGGGCCGGTGAACCGGCTCGCCGCGCTGCTGGACGAGGGCCGTCCGGTCCTGGTCGACGGCGCCATGGGCACGTTGCTCCAAGACAGCGGTCTCGAGGACGGGGCGCCCGGTGAGCTCTGGAACCTCGAGAACCCCGACGCAGTCCGCGCCGCGCACAGGGCGTACGCCGACGCGGGAGCGCAGCTGCTGACCACCAACACCTTCGGCGGCTCTCGGCCTCGGCTGGACATGCACGGGCTCAGCGACCGCGTCCGCGAGGTGAACCGGACTGCGGCGCATCTCGCGCGATCGGTGGCCGACGCGCGCGGACTCCGCGTCGCCGGCTGCCTTGGCCCCACGGGCGAGCTGCTAGCGCCGCTCGGGACCCTGACGCGCGAGGAGGCGCAGGCGCTGTTCGCCGATCAGCTCGCTGCGCTGGTCGAGGGCGGGATCGACCTGGTGCTGGTGGAGACGCTGAGCGACCTCGCTGAGGCTGACGCCGCCCTCGCTGCAGCGCGGGAGGTCGCACCCGAGCGTCCGGTCGCGGTGACGATGAGCTTCGACAGCAACCTGCGCACCATGATGGGCGTCCGCCCGGGCGACGCAGTGGCGCACCTGGCCGAGGCAGGTGCCGACGCAGTGGGCGCCAACTGTGGTCGTGGTCCCGGCGAGATGGAGATCATTGCCGCGGAGATGGTGCAGGCCCGCACTGGCGGCGTACTCCTGGTCGCCCAGTCGAATGCCGGCCTCCCGCAGGTAGTGGGCGACCACTTCGAGTACGACGCCAACGCCGACGAAATGGCTGCGCACGCCACCCGGCTGGCCGAACTCGGAATCGACTTGATCGGCGGCTGCTGTGGCTCGACGTCGGCGCACATCGCAGCCATGGGTGCCGCCCTGCTCCCAACCTGAGCCTCGACGACGTGAGGGCGTGCCCCCGGGCGCGTGGAGCAGTACTTCGGTCGTGGGCGCTTGGCGTGGTCATCCTGGAGGTTCCGGGGCCGTTGTTCGTGCACAACGCGTGTTCGGGCGCGCTTGTCCACAAGCGGCGGTCGGGGCGGTCGATCTTGTCGGCGCGATGCGGGTGAATGGGTTCATGGCGATCACTCCGCTCCCGTATCCGACACCGGCTGACGCGGCCGGTGTCGTGGCGTCGGCGTGTGCGGGGGTCGACGGGGTCGCCGACGTGTTGTGGTCGGCCCGCCCCGACGGGGAGCTGGTGGCCGGGGTGGAGGAGATCCAGCAGCTGAAGGCGAGGACCGCCGCGCTGGAGGCCTCGCTGCTGGCGGAGATCGATGCCCGCGAGATCCCCCGTAAGCAGTTCGCCTGGGGGTCGACGGCGGACTGGTACACCCACCTGGCCGGCACCACCTGCGGCGAGGGGAAACGCACCGTCCGCCACGCGCGTGAGCTGGTCGCCGACCGGGCCGCCACCCACGGCGCGCTCGCGGCGGGCAGGGTCTCGTCGCAGCAGGCCGGGATCATCGTCGACGCCATCCGCCGGCTCCCCAAGGCTTCTCATGTGCGGCGGCGGGGTGAGCAGAGGCTGATCGCCGAAGCGGCCCGGTTGAACGCCTCCGAGCTGCACCGCGCCGGCCGCCACCTGCTGGCGGTGGTGGACCCGGAGGGTGAGGAGAAGCGGGCGGAGAAGGACCTGGACCGCGAGGAACGCGCCGCCCACCTCGACCGGGGGCTGTCGATCACCGACGACGGCCTGGGTGGGGTCCGGATCCGCGGTCGTGGCAGCGTCGAGGACGGCGCCACCCTGCGCGCCGCCCTCCTCCCGTTCACCAAACCCACGCCCGCCAAAGACCCCGCGGGCGACCCTGCAGGCGAGGGGTGTGAGTCGGGGGAGGACACCCGCGACCACGGGGCCCGGATGT
>NZ_DASUTK010000087.1:0-8165 GCF_036374615.1 Nocardioides sp. | reverse complement strand
AGCCCACCACGCCAACCGCCCCTGGAGCCAGGGCGGACGAACCGATCTCGCCGACGGCGTCCTGCTCTGCAACTGGCACCACCACCGCGCCCACGACCACCGCTACGACACCCACCGACAACTCAACGGCGATCTCACCTTCCACCGACGGACCTAACTGGATGTGTCCCCATGGCACTGTTGGTGTCCGCAGGGACCGTGCGGGGCGGCACGGTTGCTCGAACGCCGATGACCTGCGGAACGTCTCAAACGCGATGCGGTACATGGCCCAGACCGGTTGTCCGTGACGTCACCTCCTGGCCGCGTTCGGGGCCATGGACTCCGGGCTGGTCGCAGTTCCGCCTCCGGTCGCGCAACGGCACCTGGGCGCAGGCTCTGACTGTGCTGCACTCGGCCGCACAAGCGGCGCCAAGCGCGTCGTGGCCGTCGATGTGACCGGCCTCCCGGTGGCCGAGCGCGGAATGCGGCTACATGGTCGGGCTCCGCCCCGACAGCGGCAGACGAGCGCGCTTTTCCATTGTCGCGCCCGAGGGCGGTAGTTGCCGGCATGGCCTGAGGACGCGTGCCCCACGTGCGGTGTCGAGCCCGAACCTTTGCCGAGGCCGGATGCGTCGATAGTGGTAGGGGGCACCGAGCCGCCCGTCACCCGATCGAGGGGGAGTCATGGCAGAGGGACATCGGCGAGATGTCGCGGCGTACTCCGATCTCGTGACGGCCAGGTCGGGTTCGCTCTTCCGTACCGCCTACCTGATGGTCGGTGACCATCAGCTGGCTCAGGATCTGCTGCAGGAGGCGTTGGTGAAGACGTATGTCGCGTGGCCGAGGCTCCGTGACGTGGCCAAGGCCGAGGCGTATACGCGCAGGACGATCGTCAACACCGCGATCTCCTGGCGGCGCCGCCGCTCCTTCCACGAGCGCCCGCTCGACGTATTGCCCGATGCCGGCGTGGCCGATCGCGTGGATGAACTCGCCACTCGCGACGCACTGTGGGTCCAGTTGCACCTGCTGCCTCCCCGGCAACGTGCGGCCATCGTGCTGCGGTACTACCTCGACCTCTCCGAGGCGCAGACCGCCGAGGCCATGGGGTGTTCGGTCGGGGCGGTCAAGAGCCAGACGTCGACGGGCCTGAGACGGCTCCGCGACCGGATGGGCCCTGAGGTCGCCCTCTTCACGACGACTGACAAGGGGATGACGTCATGAACGGGATGCTCCGTGAGTTGCTCAGCGAACGCGCCGACGCGGCCGGCAGCCACGACCTGGACCTCCTCGATCTGATCGCCCACGGAGAGCGGCGTGTCACGCGCCGTCGTCGAGTGGCCCTGGCCGGCACCGCGGCCGCCGTGGCGCTGTCGGTGGGCGCGAGCCTCGCGCTCGTGCAGGCCGGCGACGGTACGTCGCCCCCGGTGAGTCCGCCCACCGACCCGCCGAGCAACGCGGACGTCCTGCCCGACACCGCAGATCCTTCGCGACCGCTCACCTACGGCGTGAACGCGACCATCTACTACGGCGACCGGATCATCGAAGCCGCGGAGGATCCCGACGGCCTGTACGTGTTCGACGACGGCCTGTGGTTCTTCACCGGTGAGAATGAAGGCACGAGTACGACCCACCTGTACTACACCGACGGGAGCTCTGAGCCGGTCGAGATCGCTCGTGGGATCGACCGGGTCACGCCCGGCGAGGTCGGCTCGCTCCTCGTCTGGCAGGACGGGGACGACGTCGTGATCTACGACACCAACGTGCGAGACGTGGTCGCCCGGGTGCCGCTGAACGGTCAGCGTCTCGGCAACCCGATCATCCCCCTCGAGGACACGGTGCACTGGAGGGAGTACGACGACACTGCCGACTCCATCAGCGATGGCCGATCGGTTCGTTACGACGTGTCGACCGGAACCCGGACCCGAGTGTCGCGGGCGGACGAACGCGCCGCCGGGGCTCGGGCGGCAGGGCCGCCCCACCTCGTCGTGGGCTCAGCCGACTCGCGCAACCCGGCCGAGGACTTCACCGTCATCGACTCCCGACTCGAGTTCGACACCGACGCGCAGGGCGCGCGTCCGCCGGTCTTCGTCGCAGCGACGGGCGAACGTCTGCGCGTCACCGTCCCCGACGGGTACGAAGGCGAGTCGCTGGGCGTGCGTCAGTGGCTGGATGACGACCGATTCGCGCTGGTGGTTCATGGGACCGGCGGCATCGGAAGGGTACCGACGGGCGACCTGCTCGTGTGCCGCATCTCCAGCGGCGAGTGCCGCACCGTCGCCTCCGGCGAGCAGGATTGGCTCCTTCCCGGAGCCTTCGGCGGCGTCGGCGCGGAGGGCTGACATGATCCCGATCCGCCGGAGGCGATCTGGCACGTCGGGGCTCGGGAGGAGGTCTTAGGGACACACCCCGCGATTCGACGATCGCTTAGCCTGCGCGGGTGACGAATCGCCTGCTCGCGGACACCCGCCCGCTGCAGGACCGGCACTTCCGGCGGCTGTGGGTCGCCAACATCGTCACGGTCATCGGTGCCCAGCTGACGGTGGTCGCCGTACCGGCCCAGATCTACTCGATCACCGGCTCCTCGGCGTACGTCGGCCTGACCGGCGTCTTCGGGCTGGTGCCGCTGATCGTGTTCGGGCTCTGGGGCGGGGCGCTGGCCGACGTTTTCGACCGCCGCACCCTGCTGATCGTCACCACGATCGGGCTGATCGTCACCAGCGGTGCGTTCTTCGTCCAGGCGTTCATGGAGCTGGACAACGTGTGGCTGCTGCTGTGCCTCTTCTCGGTGCAGCAGGCCTTCTTCGCGGTCAACCAGCCCACCCGGTCGGCGTTGTTGCCGCGGCTGCTTCCGATGCACCTGCTCCCGGCGGCGAACGCGCTGAACATGACGGTGATGCAGGCCGGTGGCATCGCGGGGCCGATGGTCGGCGGCGCGCTGATCCCGCTGGTCGGCTACTCATGGCTCTACCTGATCGACACGGTGACGTTGTTCGCGACGCTCGGTGCGGTGGTGCGGTTGCCGCGGCTTCCGGTGGAGGGCGCGCTGGGGTCACCGGGCCTGAAGGCGGTGATCGACGGGTTCCGGTTCCTGCGGACCCAGCCGGTGCTGATGATGTCCTTCGTCGTGGACATCATCGCGATGGTCTTCGGCATGCCGCGGGCCCTCTTCCCCGAGATGGCGCACCTCGACTTCGGCGGGCCTGCGGAGGGCGGGCTCGCGTTCGCGCTGCTGTTCGCAGCCATCCCCGCGGGTGCGGTGATCGGCGGGGTGCTCTCCGGGTGGGTCACCCGCGTGGAGCGGCAGGGCCTGGCCGTGATCGTGGCGATCCTCGTCTGGGGCCTGGCGATGGTCGGGTTCGGCGTTGCCGCGCTGCTCGCGCCGGCCGCACCGTCATTCTTCCTCGTGGTCGCTGTCGTGATGCTCGCGATCGGTGGGGCGGCGGACATGATCTCGGCCGCGTTCCGTACGTCGATGCTCCAGTCGGTCGCCTCCGACGACATCCGCGGGCGACTGCAGGGCATCTTCATCGTGGTCGTCGCAGGGGGGCCGCGGGTGGCGGATGTCGCGCACGGTGCCACGGCTGCGGTTACGGGCGCCGCCGTCGCGGCCGCCGGTGGCGGCGTACTCGTGGTGATCGGGACGCTGCTGGCCGCGTTGGCTGTGCCGGCGTTCGTGCGCTACCGGGTGGTGACCCGCCCGGTGCGGTGAGGTCGGGTCACACCGGAGCCGACGAGGGGCCGATCGGCCGACACGGCGTACGTGACGCAGTCACGACAGCGCCGATCGCGCACACGATCGCCACTCCGAAGACCGCGAGGAACGGGTCGCCGCCGGCCTCGGTCGCGGCGGTGAACCCGATGCCGCACAGCGACAGGGCCAGCGCGGCTCCGAGGGAGTCTGCGATCGAGAGCGCGGAGGAGTTGAAGCCGCGGTCGGTGTCCGACGAGGCCGCGAGCATGGCCACGCCGGTGCGCGTGAAGCCGAGGCCCATCCCGGCGCCGGCGATGACGAAGGCGCCGCCCGCGAGCCAGAACGAGAGGTGCTGCCACACCGAAACCCACAGCAGTGCCGCCGCCCCGAGCAGCATCGCGGTGCCGATCTGCATCGCCCGCTCGCTGGTGAGGTGGTCGCGCAACCGGGCCTGGAGCTGGCTCGCCGAGGCCCACACCACCCCGACCACCGTGAGCGCGATCCCCGCCTGCCCAGGCGAGAGGCCCCACAGCTCCTGGAGCGCCAGGACGACGTAGGCCTGGCAGCAGAAGAAGGCAGCGCTCATCAGGCCGCGGGTTCCGATCACGGAGGGCAGGCCCCGGCCGGCGAGCAACGTGCCACGCGGGGTCAGCGGGCGGATCGCGACCAGCACGAGGACGATCGCGGGAACCGCGGCGAGGACGAACCCGCTCGAGCCCAGCAGCTCCACGGCGAGCACCATCACCGCGGCTCCGACCGCCCACGCCAGGCGGGTTCTGGGGGCGGCGGCTCCGTCCTCCGCCGTCCACGTCCGGAGGGCCGGCACGACCGGCGCCAGCAGCGCCGCCGCGAGAGCGACCAGCGCCACCACTCCCAGGAAGACCCAGCGCCAGCCGAACACGTCGGCCACGAGCGCCGCGACCGCCGGCCCGAACAGCGAGGGCAGCACCCACGCCGCTGCGAAGCTCGCGAAGATCGACGGCTGGAGCCGGGCCGGGTAGACGACCCCCACCACGACGTACAGGCTGACGATCAGCGCGCCGGTCCCCAGCCCCTGCACGACCCGGCCGCCGACGAGCACCTCCATCGACGGTGCCAGCCCGCACGTGAGCACACCGATCGAGAACAGCACGAGCGAGACGAGCAACGGGGTGGCCGGCCCGCGCCGGTCGCTCCACTGGCCGGCGGCCACCATCCCGACCACACCGCTCGCCAGCGGCGCCGCGAAGGCCAGCGCGTAGAGGCCGAGCCCGTCGAGATCGCGGCTGATCGTCGGCATCACCGTGGTCACAGCCATCGCCTCGAAGGCGTTGAACGCGATCAAGGCGAACACCGCGATCGTCGTGGCGAGGTACGCCGGAGCCAGGATGCCGGCGCGTTCGTGGCCGGTGGTCGGCGAGGTCGTCACGAGGACGAGGCTAGGACCTCCAGTGAACTCGAGGTCAAAGGGTTTCGGTCGGCCACCTCAGTGGCGCTCCTCCAGCCCCACCGCGTCGCGCAGCCTCTCGACGGACTCACTCAGGTCGGGGTCGTCGGCCGCGCGAGACTCCATCAGGTCCGACAGCGCCTCGGCGATCACGTTGAGCTTCTCCTGGGCCGCCTCCTCGCTGCGACGCCCGGCGTTCTCGAGAAGCACGAGCAGCAGCAGCGACAGCGCTGCCGAGCCGGTGTGCAGGGCGAGCTCCCACTTCGTCGTACTGCTCCACAACGGGTAGCTCGCGGCCCAGAGCAGGAGTGCGGCCACGATCACGAAGAAGAACGGGGCGCGGCTGACGCGCTGGTTGACGGACTCGACGAACCGCTCGAAGGGGCCTCGGCCGTCCGCTTGCTTCCGGCTCTCCGCCGCGTCGCTGCGCTGCTGGTTCATGCTTCAGGGTAGGCCGGACCGATGAGTTGGGCTGCCACCCATGGTCTGCCACTCCGTCCGACAACACTCTCCGACGACACTTCCACCAGGGAGGAAGCATGAGCACGAACGGCAAGCCGGGCAAGGTCGTAGCGACCATCACCGTGTCGCTCGACGGCTACGTCACCGGGCCGGACGACCACCCCGGGCAGGGCCTGGGCGTGGGCGGCGAGCGGCTCCACTACTGGGTGATGGGCGGCCCGTGGACCTACGAGACCGACACCGAGCCGGGAGTTGGCATGGGTGAGCCCGACCAGGCGTACTACGACGTGCTGATCGAGGGCCTCGCCGCGGGGATCTGTGGCCGCGGCATGTACGACAACTCCGGTGCCTGGGGCGGCACGAACCCGTTCCCGGGGACGCTGGTCGTCCTGACCCACCGGACCGAGGACCAGCCCGACGAGAGCACCGGATTCGTGATGGTCGACGGCTTCGATGCGGCGTTCGCCCGCGCCCGCGAGGCGGCCGGCAGCGACGGCATCGCCATCGCCGGGGGTGCCGCCACGATCCGGCAGGCGCTGGCGGCCGGAGTCGTCGACGAGCTCGGCATCTCCACGGCCCCGGTCATCCTCGGTGGCGGTAAGCGCCTCTTCGAGGGCTTCACCCAGGACGTGGAGCTCGACATCCTGTCAGTCCACCAGGGCGAGTACGCCGTGCACACGAGGTACGCCGTGCGGCGCTGAACGCCGTGCGGCACTGACTCAGCGATGCACGATCCAGGCCGCCCGGTCTCCCCAGCCGGGCGCGAGGGCCACCTCGCACGATCCCTCGGTCACCTCGCAACGGAGCAGCCAGGTACGCCGCGCCGGCACGTCCAGGCCGTTTCCCAACGGTCGGGGAGCGCTAAATGGGTCGAACTGCACGAGCACCGTCTCAGGCCCCTCCCAGACGGGGAACCACACCGGGGAACCCTCGGTGGGGAGCTTGAGCGGGACCACTGGCGCGTCCCCGCTGGGCGCTCCGACGACGAACCGGCCGTCGCGCTCGTACGACACCAGGGATCGGTCAGGGGAGAACTGGGTTCCCCATTCGTAGTCCACGACGTGCTGCTGGGTGAACTGACCGTCCGCAGTCACCGATCCGCGGACGACCCCGACACCGTCGACGTAGACGGCGAAGCCGTCGTTGGTGACGTACTTGCTGCGCCCGGCGTGCTCGGGCATCCCGGTCACGTCCAGTGTGTCGCCGGTCCTGAGGTCGTGCATCAGCATGTCCTCGCGGGCGTAGTCCTGGAAGTAGACCCGGCCGAGGTCGTCGATGCCCTGGACGAAGCCCTCGGGTGTCGGCCACGGCTCCTCCGCGACCTGCTCGCCGGTCTTCAGGTCGAAGCCGAGGAGCACTGCCTTGCCCGGGCCGGCTCCGGTCACCCAGGCGGCCCACCGGCCGTCGTGGCTGAGTGCCGGGAGCCAGCTGCTCCAGTCCCGGGAGTCCAGCAGCGTCAGCTGGCCGTCCTTCAGCACGTTGACCCCGTGCCGGTCCAGGAACAGGGTCGTGCTGCCGCGGTGGATCAGGATGTCGCACGCGGCTTCGATCGGATCGCCGGCACCCCGGATCGTGCGGTCGCCCGGGCAGTAGGGGATCGCGGGCACGGCCCCCGCGGGGAGGTCCTCCACGCGACGGGGAAGATCCAGCTGGTCGGTGGGCGCGGTCGAGTCGGTGACGAACGGGCGCACGACGAAGGGGACGGCGGCGACCACGGCGATGCAGGCCGCCACGACCGACACTCGGCGGAGATCGCGACGGCGCTTCCGGCGACGGCCGCCCTCGACGATCGACGGCAGGTCCGGGAAGGGCGCGGAGTGCTCCTCCGCGGTGCGTCGCAGCGTCTCGGGCAGGTGCTGGTCGAGACTCATCGGTCGCTCCCTTCCGGCACGCGCACGGCGGTGATGCCGCGGCGCAGGGCCGTCATGGCGTCGTGGGCTGTCGACTTCACCGTGCCCACGGCACAGCCGAGCGCGTCGGCGATCTCCCGCTCGGACAGGTCTTCGTAGTAACGAAGGACGATGACCGCCCGCTGCCGGGTCGGCAGGGCACACACCAGGGGCCACAACAGCTCGTGATCGAGGACCTCCTCGTCACGGGACGGGGCGCCACGCTCCGGCGGGTCGGCCGAGGCGATCTCGTGCCGGTTGCGCGCCAGTCGGTGGGTCGACACGAGCGCGTTGACCATGATCCGCCGCACGTACGCGTCCGGGGACGCCATGGTGGAGATCTTGGGCCACGCGACGTACGCCTTCTCGAGGGTGACCTGCACCAGGTCCTGCGACGCGCTCTCCGAGGCGGTGAGCAGGAGTGCGAGCCGGTGGAACGCCGTCCAGCGAGCCATCACGTACTGCTCGAACTCCTGCAAGTCGCGCATCGCCCCTCCCGGTCTCTGCCATTGAACGCCGAGGCCACGGCCCGCGGTTGGGTCGGTGTCGAAGTGGTCTGGACCAGTCGCGGGTGATGCACGCGGTGCCGGCTCGGTAGGGTCGGCGCTATGACCAAGTGGGAGTACCAGGTGGCGCCGATTCCGCTCCACAACGAGGCGTTGATGCTCAACAACTTCGGCCAGGACGGCTGGGAGCTGGTGGCGATCCAGACCAACGC
>NZ_DASUTK010000086.1:0-4420 GCF_036374615.1 Nocardioides sp. | reverse complement strand
CGCGGCTCGAGGAAGGTCCAGACGAGCGGTCAGCCGCTGGTCACCGAGGTGTCGTCGATGACGAAGCTGGTGGCCAGGCTGGAGTCCTCGGTCCCGTGGAACCGGATCGTCACGGTCTGACCGGCGTACGCCGAGAGGTTGAACGTCCGCTGCACGTACGACGTGCCCTTGTTGAGGTTCGAGAACGTCCCGAGGGTCGTCGTCGAGCCTCCGGCCACCACCTGCACCTGGAGCCGGTCGTAGGCCGTCGTGGTGGTGGTCTCCGCACTGCTCACGTAGAGGTAGAACGAGAGCGAGGCGGCGCTCCCGCCCGGGATGGCGATGCTCTGCGACACCGTGTCGGTGGAGCTGCGGCCGTAGCCGTTGAGCCAGGCCTTCCACGAACCGGTGCGGGCGGGCGCTCCCGACGCGTTCGTGATCGCTCCGCTCGTGGCGCTCCAGACGGTCACCCCCGACTCGAAGCCCGGGTTCTGAAGCAGGTTGCCCCCGGTCGGCGGCGGGTTGGTGCCGCCGGAGAGCGGCGAGTACAGCAGCCGGTTCGGAGACCCGGAGCCCGGGTTGGTCACCACACCCGACGTGGAGGTGGAGACGATCGCGTTGCCCACCGTGCTCGGTGAGGCCGAGGGGTTGCCCTGCAGGTAGAGCGCGGCCACGCCGGCCACGTGCGGGGTGGCCATCGACGTCCCGGAGATGGTGTTGGTGGCGCTGTTGCTGGTGTACCACGCTGACGTGATGCTCGATCCGGGTGCGAAGAGGTCGAGGCACGAGCCGTAGTTGGAGAAGCTGGACCGCGCGTCGGTGCTGGTCGTGGAGCCGACGGTCAGCGCCGCGCCGACCCGCGAGGGCGAGCCGTTGCAGGCGTTGGTGCTCTCGTTGCCGGCCGCGACTGCGTAGGTGACGCCGTCGGCGATCGAGTTGTTGACCGCGTTGTCGAGAGCGGTGGAGACACCGCCGCCGAGGCTCATGTTGGCGACCGCCGGGCTGCCGGCGGAGTGGTGGCTGGTGACCCAGTCGACGCCGGCGATGACACCGGAGGTGGTGCCGTTGCCGGTGCAGTCGAGCACGCGGACGGGTCGGATCGTGACCTGCTTCGCGACGCCGTACGTCGTGCCGCCGACCGTGCCGGCGACGTGGGTGCCGTGCCCGTTGCAGTCGGTGGTCCCGCGGCCGTCGTTGATCGCCGTGTAGCCCGACGCCACGCGGCCGCCGAACTCGTTGTGGGAGCCGAGGACGCCGGTGTCGATGATGTACGCGGTCACGCCGGAGCCGGTGGGCGTGTAGGTGTAGGAGTTGTTGAGGGGCCGGTTGCGCTGGTCGATCCGGTCCAGGCCCCAGGTCGCGGGTGACTGGGTGGTGTCGATCGCGACGCGCTGGTCGGCCTCGATGTAGGCGACGTGCGGGTCCTGGCGGAGTGCCGCGACGGCGGAGTCGCTGAGCGCGGCCGCGAAGCCCTCGATGGTGGTGAATCGGTCGACGCCGGAGGCGCCCTCGGCCTTGGCCCGGCTGACCGCGGCGCGGGCGTCGGCCGACGAGGCGCGTCCCTCCATGACGACGATGTAGCGACCGTCGATGGCGCCGGCCTTGTTGGTGCCGAGCAGCGGCGCCTTGCGGTCGGGCGTTGGCGCTGCACCGGCGGACCCGGTGGTGCCGGTGAGCACTCCGAGGGCGAGGACGGTGGCCGCGGTGGCGGCAAGGCCGCGACGACGCGACCGAGTTGAGTTAGAGGACATGGATGCCCCTCCGAGATTCTTCAGGAACCCCCAGCGGTCGCTGGGCTGCCCGGACGTTAGCCGCGCGCCGACGCACCGGGGAGCGCTCGGCTCCGTCAGGTTCGTGCAGTGCACAAAACTGCAAGAACCCGCCACGGTGAGGCAGGCATCACGGCAGCGGGACGCCCTTCATCAGCTGCGACTTGTAGATGGTGGAGATGACCTGGCCGTCGAGCCACTCGGTCAGCCGGGCCGCCTCTGCGTCGAGAGCCTTGCGCGCCGCCCTACCCGGGTCGCCGCGGAGGATGACTCGGACCCGGCCGTCGTCGTCCTGGACCCAGCAGCCGACGATCCGCCCGGCCCACCACGCGGTGGTGCCGGCGTTGCCGGCGGTGTCGAAGTGGTAGGGCCGGTCCGCCGGGTCGAGGTAGAAGCCGCGCTCCTTCCATCCCATCGTCGTCGGGTCCAGGGTCGGTAGGAGCGCCGCACTGGGCGCGACCTCCGGCTCGGGCTCGAGGTCGTCGGGGAGGAGCCAGCCGGTGCCGCCGTCCTCCAGGGACACGGCGACGGCGTCGACCTCGGCCAGCGCCTGCCGCACGGCGCTCTTGGTCGAACCCAGCCACCAGACCAGGTCCGCCTCGGTGCCCGGACCGAACCGCGCCAGCCAGCGTCGTACCAGCTCGGCGTAGCCCTTCTCGGCGGGCCAGGTCGTCGGGGACTCCCCCAGCCAGTCGGTCATCAGCGTCCACAGGGGTCTCGAGGTGCGCCAGTGACCGCCGCTTCGACCTCGCACCACTTCCGCCCGCGCTCCCAACCAGCTCAGGACGCGCGGTGCCACGTTGACGGGTGCGCCCCAACGCTCGCTGGCCGGCGAGCCGGAGACCTTGACGTCGAGGATCGGCACCTGCTCGCGGATCTGCTTGGCCGCCAGCTCACCGGCGGTCGCCAACAGCGCCAGGACCTCCTCCCGGACCTCCGCGAGCCAGGCGTCGCCGTCCTCGGCCACTCCTCCCACGACGACGTCCTTGCCGATCTTCTTCCGCTCGGTCTCGGCGACGCGGGCGGAGGCGCTCCCCCACACGGCGGGCAGCAGGTCGCGGGGAAAGGCGAAGAGGGTGCGACGCATCGCCAGCTGCTTCACGAGCGAGCGGTCGTCGTACAGGGCGGCGTCGACGTCGGCCGCGCTCACACCCTCGGATCGAGCCGCGACCGCCAGGTGGACCGAGGCCGGCTCGGTGGAGTGCAGGCAGACCACGGACTCGGCGACCGCGACCGGGTCGGTGACGCGGGACACGGGTGCGAGCGCGTGCCGCCGGACCAGCCGCGCCCGCCGCTCGATGTCGGTCACCACCCGCACGACGCCTATCCTGCCGGAACCATGCGACAGCCCTCCTCGACCGCGTCCTCGCGCGGTCTGGTGCTGGTCGGGCTGGTGCTGCTGGCCACGAACCTGCGCCCGGCGGCGGTCAGCGTGGGCCCGGTCCTCGCGGAGGTCACCGACGGCCTCGGCATGACACCGGTCGGCGCGGGGCTGCTCACGTCGCTGCCGGTGCTCGCATTCGCGTCGTTCGGTGCGGTGGCACCGTGGCTGGCGCGAACGCTCGGGGTGCACCGCACCACCCTGGTCTCGCTGGTGGCGGTGGCGATAGGCCTCGCGGCCCGGGTCACCGTCGACCACGAGCTGCCCTTCCTGGTGCTGTCGCTGCTCGGGCTCGCCGGGATGGCAGCCGCGAACGTGCTGCTGCCGTCCTTGGTCAAGCTCCACTTCCCTGACCGAGTCGGCACGATCACCGCGCTGTACACCACCGCGCTCGCTGTCGGGATCACCGGCGCGTTGACGGCCACCGTGCCGGTGTCAGAGGAGTTCGGCGGCTGGCGGGTCGGCCTGGGCGTCTGGGCGGTCCTGGCGCTGGTGGCCGCCCTGCCCTGGCTGTGGCTGGTCGTCCACGACCGCCACCTGGAGCCCGATCCCCACACGGTGCGCGTCACCGACGTGATGCGAACCCGGCTTGGGCTCGCCATGGCGTTGATGTTCGGCTTCCAGTCGATGCACGCCTATATCGCCTTCGGCTGGTTCGCGCAGCTGTGGCGCGACGCCGGCTTCTCTGCCGCGGCTGCCGGCGCGCTCGTCGCGCTGCTTGCGAGCGTGAGCATCCCGCTGTCACTGTGGCTGCCGAGGGTCGCCGGCCGCCGTACCGACCATCGGTCGCTGCTGTGGTCGATCATCGCCTGCTACCCCGTCGCCTACGTCGGGCTGATGATCGCCCCAGAACCGACGGCGGCTGCAGTCATCTGGGCCCTGCTGGTCGGGATCGGCCTGACCACCTTCCCGCTGGTGCTGACCCTGATCGGGCTCCGCTCCCGCACCCCGGCCGGCACGGCGGCGCTCTCCGGCTTCACCCAGTCGGCCGGTTACCTGATCGCCGCGGGCGGCCCGTTCACGATCGGCGTCGTCTACGCGGCGACGGGGGGCTGGAACGTGCCGCTGGCGCTGATGATCGTGCTGGTGGTGCCGATGGGGCTGCTGGTCGGCTACGTCGGGCGACCGCGGTACGTCGAGGACCAGCTGCGCGACCGGGTCGTCGCGTCGTGAGCAGCCGGGTCGCCGCCCTCGTGGCCGTGGTCGTCGTGGCCGCGGTCGCGATCGCGGCGGCGGCGCTGGTGCTGCTCCCCGACCGCGCGACCGGTCCCGACCTCGGTGCACCGGCGAC
>NZ_DASUTK010000085.1:0-6926 GCF_036374615.1 Nocardioides sp. | reverse complement strand
CCAGGTCGACGCTCGCGGCGACGGTGGGTACGACGAACCGGGCCGAGATGTTCTCGCCCGCGAGCAGCGGCAGCGTGCACATCTTGACCAGCGCCTCGCGCGCGGAGTTGGCGT
Organism: Nocardioides sp.; assembly: GCF_036374615.1. Taxonomy (GTDB): domain Bacteria; phylum Actinomycetota; class Actinomycetes; order Propionibacteriales; family Nocardioidaceae; genus Nocardioides. The sequence goes on along the minus strand of NZ_DASUTK010000085.1, from coordinate 6,812 downwards.
GGATCGTGCACATGCCGGGAAGGCCGGCGTTCAGCGCGAGCAGCAGGTCGAGGCACTCCTCGGCCCGGACCTCGCCGACGATGATCCGGCTGGGCCGCATCCGCAGGCTCTCCTTGACCAGCTCGCGCAGCGTGATCTCGCCGGTGCCCTCGAGCCCGGACTGGCGGGTCTGCATCGGCACCCAGTCGGGGTGGGGGAACCGCAGCTCGAAGACCTCCTCGACGCTGACGACCCGCTCACCGCCCGGAATCGCGGCGGCCAGGCTGTTCAGGAGCGTCGTCTTGCCGGCCTGGGTGCCTCCGGCGACCAGGATGTTGAGGCCGGCTCGGACCGTTGCTTCGAGGAAGGACGCCGCCCGCGAGGTCAGGCTGCCCAGCTCGACCAGCCCGTCGAGGCTGGCGGCGCGGAGGATGAACTTGCGGATGTTCACCGCGGAGAAGCCACGGCTGATCCCCTCGAGTACAACGTGGAGGCGATGACCCTCGGGCAGCATCGCGTCGACGAACGGCCGGGAGATGTCGACCCGTCGGCCGCTCGACTTCAGCATCCGCTCGACCAGCTCCTGGACCTGGGCGGTGCTGAGCATCAAGTTGGTCAGCTCGTGTCGACCGTTGCGCGCGACGAACACCCGGCTCGGGTCGTTCACCCAGATCTCCTCGACCGTCGGGTCGTCGAGGAACGGCTGGAGCGGACCGAAGCCCGAGACCCGCGCCACCAGTTCACCGATCACCGAGTCGACGTCGGCCACCGGCGCCACCGCCCCGGTCAGCGACCGCTGGTCGTGGTCGCGCACGACACCCTCGGCGATCCGCCGCACCAGACCGGCGTCGCGCTGCGGGTCGACACCCTCACGTCGTACGTGCTCGCGCACGCGCGCATCGAGGCTCTCCACGAGCGCCGCGTGCGCGTCGGTCATCGACATGCCGTCCCCGTCCCGAGTGAGGTGCAGCCGTTGTCAGCTCCGCTGGATGCCCAGCGACTGGATAGAACCTAGGGGTCTTTGCCCACGACCACTACCCCCCAAACCACGACCTGTGGACAAAGTCGTCGGGCCTGCCCGAAGGCACGCCCGCCACAACGGCACCTGCTCCCAGAACAACCGCTCCAGCTCACGAGCAACACGCGGACGACCAGCCATGGCCATGGCCCCTCCTCAGCGACAAGGCCTTGCGCTCACCGCATGAACCCGAGGGGCCGATGAACTCCTTATCCACCGACGTTGATTCGTGAGGCCGGTCAGCGCGGCACGCTGGCGTCGGCGTCGAGGAGCACCGTGGTGGTGCCGAGGTCGCGGTTGACCAGCTGCTCGAGCGCCGCGGAGGCGGTGGGGAGCGCCTGAGCACGGCCCTGCTTGTCCGCTGCGTTCGCCCGGCCGGTCGCCCGGTCTGTTGCCCAGGCGTGCAGGTCCGCGAGTGCCTCCGGCGACAGCCTCTTGGCGTCTGCGCCGATCACGACGAGCTGGTAGGCCTCGGCGGTAGAGCCGCAGCGCAGGCAGGCGACGTTGGTGCCCAGTGCCCGGTTGTTGGCAGTCAGGCGCGTCGGGCGGCGGATGACCACGACCTGGACCGACACGGACCTGGCCTCGCAGGACCTGCACTGCGACCAGGCGATCGCGGCGTTGTCGGCACGGGTGCGGCGCGCTTGGTGGATGTAGAGCACCTGCACGGCGGCGGCGGTGCCGGCGCAGCCTCGGCAGGTGGCCGAGCTGGTAGCGGAGGTGTCGGCCTTGACGGAGGCGCGCCGCCAGATGGTGAGGGTGTCGAGGGCGACGTCGGCTACCTCGAGACGGGTCGGCCCGGGATGGGCGGTGGCGGTGAGGTCGACGTCCTTGTGGAGGGAGGCGAGACGTGCATCGGGATATGCGGATCCGGTCAGGCACCCGAGGGCGGCCGCGAGCAGTGCCGTGCCGACAGGCAGGGTGAGTGATCTCATGGTCGCGCTCCGGAATCGTGGAAGGTCTCGGCTACCGCCGCTGCCACCTGCAGCAGGCTGTCGCGGGTGCGGGGCCGCAGCACCGAGAGGTCGGTCTGGGCGCCGTTCTCGAGCGCCGGGTCCCACGGCACGATCAGGACCCGGTTGCAGCGGCGTTCGAAGTGGCGTCGCATCGGGTCGACCGGCACGTCGGCCCCATCCCGGACGCCGTTGATGACCACGACGGCGCGGCGGACGAGGGCGCCGAAGTCGTGCTCGTCGAGCCAGTCGAGAGTCAGCGCGGCGGCTCGGCCGCCGTCGAGCCCCGGCCCGAGCACCAGCACGAGTTGGTCGGCCTCGGTCAGCAGCCCCTGGTTCGCGCTGTCCAGGATGCCGGTCCCGGTGTCGAGCACGATCAGGTTGTAATAGCGGTCCAACAGACCGAGCAGCCGGTGGTAGTCGGTGCGACCCAGCGCCATCCCGATCCGCGGGTCGTCGTCGGAGGCGAGGACCTCGAGCCGCGACTCGGGTGCCTGGGCGGTGTAGCCGCGCAGGGAGGCGTAGCTGGTGATGTCCTCGGCGTCGCGCAGCACGTCGGTGATCGTTCGATCCCGCGGAACAGCCACCCTGTGGGCCAGGTTGCCGGCATCGGGGTTCGCGTCCACCGCGACCACCCGGTCCCCGCGCTGGAGGGCGAAGGTGCTCCCGAGCGCGAGCGTCATCGTCGTCTTGCCGACCCCTCCCTTACGGCTCATCACTGTCACCCGGCGGGCGCCCTCGATGGGTGTCCGGAGCCGTTCTTGCAGCTCCTCGATGCGCCGCTCCCGCGCACCGGGGCCGAGGTTCACGCGGCGACCCGAGACCTGGTAGAGAGTACGCCGCCATCCGAGTGTCGGCACGGCAGGAGCGGGGGCGAGCATCGCGGCGTCGGTGAAGTCCGCAGCCGAGGGCGGCCGCGGCGGCGGTCGCTGCTGGGCCGGGGCGTCCCGGCCCTGCGCGAGCTGCCGCTGTGTCGCCGCGACCGAAAGGTCTTCCATCAGGCGGTGGCTCGTGGGCGTGGTGTCATCGCGTCGGCGGCGGCGGGAGACCAGTCGAACGCCGCCGGTGATGGCCCGCCAGAACAGGACCGCGATACCGAGCAGTGGCAGGCAGATCAGCACCATGGACAGCACAGCGAGGGCCAGCATCGGCCAGTCGCGGGCGGGCCACGCGGTCTCGATCACCGATCGCTGCAGGTCGAGGCCCATGCGCGCCCGGTCGACGAACTCGGGCAGCGCCCACACCAACCAGACCAGGCCCGCGGCGAGCACCGGCACCACCAGCAGCACCCACCCGGTGACCAGCCGGCGAGACCGAGGCCGCAGCTCGGTCACCCGCGGGTCGGGCGGGTGGCCCGGCCGGAGGCTGCGCAGCACCGGTCCGACCCTCGCGAACAGGTCCGGGACGCCGGCCAGGTCCGCCAGCACGTAGTAACCGTCGAAACGCACCACCGGCACCAGCTGTTGGAGCATCTGGACCTGCAGCACGATCAAGATCAGCAGCACCAGCCCCTGCCCGGTCGCGAGGAAGAGGCCCCCCAGCGCCAGCGCGGTGAGCACGTTGAAGTACAGGCCGCCGAGATCCGTGCGCAGCCGACCTCGCCGGTCCAGCCGGTAGGAGTCGGTGACGTCGGTGTAGAAGGCCGGGAACACCAGGTAGATTCCCACGCCGATCGCACCCGGACGCGCGCCGCCGTAGCGGCAGGCGGTGGCGTGGCCCACCTCGTGCACCACCGCGGCCAGCACCAGCACCCCCACCATGACCAGCGCCAGGGTGGGCGTCACGAACAACTGGGTCACGGCCGCCCAGAAGTCGCCGACCAGCGCCAAGACGAGGTCGAGGGCCACCAGCCCTACCACCGCGAGCGCGACGACCGGCGGCCAGAACAGTGGCCGCAGCGGCCCGGCGACTCGCACCACCGCATGCTCCGGAAGTAGGGTGCCCTTGAAGGTCAGCGCCAGCAGCGGTCTCGCCCGGGGTGGCGACGTCGGTGCCGGGGACCCCTCTCGGTGCACCAGGCCGAGCGGCTCAAGCTGGGTGGTGGCCAGGCGGGCGAAACCCTCGGGGGTGAGAACCCGGCCATACGCCTCACTCACCCGACCGGCCACGTCGGCCGCGCTCCTGCCCCTCTCGACCTCACTGAGCGTGAGGTACAACAACTGCGAAAGCTGCACCACCTGGTCGTCGGTTCGACGTACCAAGTACATCGGCCGCAGCAGGCCCGAATCCTGCACCTGGCCCAGCAGTTCCAGGCCCTCGGGGCGCACCCACCGGTCGCCGGCCCGATCGCTGTGACGGAGCCGCCCCCTCGTTATCGGTTCCGCCGTCGCGCCGTTTGTGGCGTCGATGGCGTCGGCATGAGCCTGCATTCTGTCCCTCCTGCGACAGCCCTGGACAACATCCGCCTGCTGTCCGGCCCGGCGGCCCACACGCCGGCCGGCAGTTCCCCGGCCGACGTGTGTCCCCCCGGCCATCAGTGGTTATTGCGAGCTCCCGAGGTACTGCGTCGCCACCGCAGCGCTGACGCTGTTCACGCTTGCTGCGTTAACGGCGAGCGCGAGATTCACCCCGATGACGTTGGTCACGTTCACGCACCCGTACTGGCAGCTCAGGGTGTCGCGGGACGGCAGCAAGACCGCCGACTCCGTTGTGAGTTCGTCTGTCCCGATCACCACTTGTCTGGACATGCTGGTTCACCCCCTCCCCCAGCCGCGAGGCACCACGGCGTGGCCCACGCGCGGCGCAGGCCACGCCCGGGACCGTCAGCCCTAGTCGACTTCGACGACGATGGACTGGAACGCCGCGCTGTGAGCGGTCGCGTCGAAGGACGCGGCGTTGAACGCCATCGACGAGTTCGTCGCGTTGATGGAAATCCATGTCAACGTCTCGCGTGCGGGCAGCAGTTCGCCGTACTCCTGGTCGAGCTCGACCGTGTTCAGCTCCTGGTACATATCTGGTCACCCCCTCCTGGACCTGGTTGCTGACCTCAGTCAAGAGTCGTGGCGTGACTTTGTTGTGACTGGGCCGTTACCCGGTTCGCACGAGTTGCAGCGACCGCGCCGATTCTGCGCGAGACTTCCTCCTAGGTTTCCTGTTCCTCGGCCGGGAGACCACGCAGGTTCGAGAGAGGGATACCAACCGTGGAGACAGCACCTGGCCAGGAGACCCGGCCGACAGACGGCGTGCTCCTCATCCGAGCCGTCGCCCAGCACCCGGAGGGGTCCGGCGGACACCTGTTCCGGATCTACTCCGGAACCCTTGACACCACCGAGGAAGAGGTCGTGGCCGACCCGATCAAGGTCTACGCCATCGTGCAGCGCTGGCTCACGTCACTGGGAGCGGTCGAGCTGCCCGGCTAGACTGGTCTGGACCACCTTGCCGTAGCCACGTCTGAGGGCCATGGTGGGGATCGGTCCGTAGTCGACTCGGGGGGGTCGCACATGGCTAGGGGGAGGACCGTCGGTGCCACCGACACCGTCGACCGCGAGTTGCGGCTCTTGGGTGGATGGCGACTGGTTGTCGGTGGCGATGCCGTCCAGCTCCACCGTCGTGAGCAGAGGTTGACAGCGCTGCTGGCCCTGCGCGGCACAGCCCCACGCTCGGAGATCTCCGGGATCCTGTGGCCCGACACCACCGACGGGAAGGCCGATGCAAGCCTTCGGACCGCGATCCGCCACACGCAGGTCAGCGCCCCCGGGACGCTGGCGGTGACGCACGGCGCCATCGGCATCGCCAGGACGCTCAGGGTCGACGTGCACGACCTCCGGCACGCCCACGGCCAACGGCGCCGGGGCTCCCCGCTGCTCCCGCTGCTGGAGCGCGGCGAGCTGCTCCCGGGGTGGTACGAGGACTGGGTGGTCCACCATCGGACCCAGCTGGAGCTGATTCGGTTGCGCACGCTCGAGGAGGTTGCCGCGCGAGCCCTCGAGCAGGCAGACGCACTGAGCGCACTGCGTGCCGCCCGGCTCGCCGCCACCATCGAGCCGCTGCACGAGCCGGCCCAGTCGCTGATCATCCGGGCCCACCTGGTGCACGGCGACCACGTCAGCGCCGTCCGGCAGTACCGACAATTCCAGCAGCTGCTCGACGACGAGCTGCAGACCCTGCCCTCGGCAAGGCTCCACGCGCTGGTGCAGCCCTACTTGCGTCCACCGTCCCCCAGACAAGGACGGTCGCGGATGCAACGACGCGATCCTCTCCGACGGGCCTGAATGGTCAGTGCACAGCCACCGTCGAGCCCGCTGCCAGCCCTGCTGCCTGCTGACACACGGGTCTCGGTACCGAGGAAGAGGCCGGTGGCCTCATCGCCGAGCCGCTCGGCAGACGCCGGGCGTGGCCGGCCTTGGCCGGGTGTGGACATTGAGCTCGCCCAGAACTAGGCACGTCTCGCCAACTCCCCGCGCGGAGTTGAGGACCTAGACGGCATGGAGTGACTGCTCAGGGCTGCCGCTGGCATCTCCGGCAGTACCCCGCGAAGACGTGTTCAGGCAGAAGTCCGACCGTGCGGAATCAGAGTCTCCGAGCCTTCCGCCGTTGGTAGTGACGCGCTGCGCGAGCCCGGTTGCCGCAGGTTGAGGAGCACCATTCGCGGCGGGTGTGCTCTTTGGCGAAGTACAGGACGCACCCAGGGGCGAGACAGGCACGCAGTTGGGGCCAGTTGCCGCTCGAGAGCATGGTGATGAACTCGGCTGCGAGCAACGATGCGATCCCTGTCCCGGCCGGATGACCGAGGTGCAGAGTGCGGCCGGGTTTTGCGTCGAGGGACCATTCCAGGGCCGGCCACGACGGCGAAGCGGCCGCGACCTCGTTGAGGACCTTGAGCGCTTGGTCGTGGTCGGAGATGGCCGAGGCGCCCGCTGGCC
>NZ_DASUTK010000084.1:0-20854 GCF_036374615.1 Nocardioides sp. | reverse complement strand
CAACCTGCGGGTCATCGACCGCGGTGTCGGTGCGATCACCGAGACCAACGTCGACCTGGCCGCCGCCTCCGACGCGATCATCATCGGGTTCAACGTCCGCCCGCAGGGCAAGGCGACCGAGATGGCCGACAAGGAAGGCGTGGAGATCCGGTACTACACCGTGATCTACCAGGCGATCGACGAGATCGAGGCCGCGCTGAAGGGCATGCTGAAGCCCGAGTTCGAGGAGTCGGTGCTGGGCCAGGCGGAGATCCGCGAGATCTTCCGCTCGTCCAAGGCCGGCAATATCGCGGGGTGCATGGTCACCAGCGGCGTGATCCGTCGCAACGCCAAGGTCCGGTTGCTGCGCGACGGTGCGGTCGTCGCCGACAACCTCGAGCTGGCGTCGCTGCGGCGTGAGAAGGACGACGCGTCCGAGGTCCGCGAGGGCTTCGAATGTGGTCTGGTGCTCCGGAACTACCAGGACATCAAGATCGAGGACGTGATCGAGGCCTTCGAGATGCGCGAGATCCCGCGCGACTGAGGCTGCCGTGGTCGTGGTTCCCCGCTCAGGCGGGGAAACCACGACCTCGCGGTCGATGGTTGCCCCCACAAGTCAATGGTTCCCCGCCCGGGCGGGGAAACCCGCACCCCCGGCTCGAGGAGCCCACAGATGAGCAGCAACAACCCGCGTGTGCGGAAGATCGCCGACCGGATCCAGGTGATCGTGGCCGAGATGCTGGAGCGGCGGATCAAGGATCCGCGGCTCGGGTTCGTGACCGTGACCGATGTGCGCGTCACCGGCGACACCCAGCAGGCGACCGTGTTCTACACCGTGCTCGGCGAGTCGCCGTCGACCGAGGCCGACCTCGACGGGACGGCCGCGGCGCTGGAGTCCGCCAAGGGGCTGCTGCGGTCCGAGGTGGCCAAGCAGCTCGGGATGCGGCATGCGCCGACCCTGGCGTTCGTGCACGACGCGCTGCCGGAGAACGCGCGCCACCTCGACGAGGTGCTGGCCAAGGCCCGTGCCCAGGACGAGGCGGTCGCCGCCCAGCGCGGCTCGTCGTACGCCGGCGAGCCCGACCCGTACAAGAAGCCGCGTCCCGCGGACGCCGAGGACGCCGAGGGCACCGGCGAGCCGGACGAGGACGAGTGACCAGACCGTCGGGGTTGGTCGTCGTCGACAAGCCCGGCGGGCTGACCTCGCACGACGTCGTCGGCCGGGTCCGACGGCTGGCTGACACCCGCAAGGTCGGGCACGCCGGCACCCTCGACCCGATGGCCACAGGCGTGCTGGTGCTGGGCGTCAACCGGGCCACGCGGCTGCTCGGTCACCTGATGCTCACCGAGAAGCGGTACGCCGCGACCGTCCGGCTCGGCGTCAGCACCACCACCGACGACGCCGAGGGCGAGGTCGTGGCGACCAGCCCCACCGACGCGCTGACCGAGGACGCCGTGCGGGCCGGGTTCGCCTCCCAGGTCGGCGAGCTCGACCAGGTGCCGTCGGCGGTGTCGGCGATCAAGGTCGACGGCAGACGGGCCTACCAGCGGGTGCGCGAGGGGGAGGACGTGGTGCTGCCGTCGCGTCGTGTCACCGTCCACGAGCTGACGGTGACGGCGGTACGAACCGAGGCCGCCACGTGTGAGGCGGACATCGAGGTCCGCTGCTCGAGCGGCACCTACATCCGCGCGATCGCACGTGACGTCGGCGTCGCGCTCGGCGTGGGTGGTCACCTCACCGCGCTGCGTCGCACCGCGGTCGGACCGTTCGACCTGACTCGGGCCAGCACCCTCGAGGCGCTGGCCGAGGACCTGGCGATGGTCCCGCTCGGGGAGGCCGCCCGGGCCGCGTTCTCGGCGTACGACCTCGACGAGCAGCAGGCCGTCGACGTGCGCTTCGGGCGTCGCGTCCGGCTCACGTTGCCGAGTCCCGGGCCGGTCGCACTGTTCGCCCCGGACGGCGAGTTCCTGGCGCTCTACGAGCAGCAGGGAGAGCACGCGCGGGCGGTGGCAGTGTTTGTCGGATGATGGCCGTCGGATGAGTCGCCAGTAGGGTTTCGCCCGTGCACGTCTGGCGATCCGTGACGGAGATTCCCGCCGACCTCGGCCCGACCGTGGTCGTGATCGGCAACTTCGACGGTGTCCACCGCGGGCACCGGACGGTCATCGGTCGTGCCCGCGCCCTGGCGGAGGAGCGGGGACACGCCCTGGTCGCGGTCACCTTCGACCCACACCCGATGGCGGTGCTGCGTCCCGAGCACGCACCGTCGATGCTCACCTCCCTGCACGAGCGGGCGCTGCTGCTCGCCGAGTGCGGGGTCGCGCACGTCTTCGCACTGCCGTTCTCCCGCGAGATCGCGGCCTGGACCCCCGACGAGTTCGTCTCCCGGATCCTCGTCGACGGGCTGCACGCCTCCGCCGTCGTGGTGGGCGCCAACTTCCGCTACGGCAGCCGCGCCGCCGGTGACGTCGCTACTCTCCGGGCCTCCGGTGGACAGCACGGCTTCGACGTCGAGGGGGTGCCCCTCGACGGCGGACCGCAGGTGTGGTCCTCGACCTACGTGCGGACGTGCCTGATCGCCGGCGACGTCGCGGGTGCGGCCGAGGCGCTCGGCCGGCTCTTCGCCGTGCGCGGCGTCGTCATCGAGGGCGACCGGCGTGGCCGCGAGCTCGGCTACCCCACCGCCAACGTGCCGCTCCCACCCGGCATGGCCGCGCCTGCCGACGGCATCTACGCCGGATGGCTCACCCGGACCGACACCGGCGAGCGCTACCCCGCGGCGATCAGCATCGGCACCAACCCGACGTTCGCCGGCGAGCGGGCGCGCCGGGTGGAGGCCTACGCGCTCGACCGCGACGACCTCGAGCTCTACGGCGTCGAGATCGAGATCGCGTTCGTCGACCGGCTGCGCGGCATGGTGCGGTTCGACGGGATCGACCCGCTGCTGGCGACGATGGCCGACGACGTACGCCGGACGCGAGAGCTGCTCACGCCGTGACCGCAGCCGCGGCCGACGAGACTCGCGCCACCGAGGAGTGGTTCGTCACCCACGGCCTGCCGTACTTCGTCGACGACCTGCGTGCGAAGGTCCGGCGCGGCCTGGCTCGGCCGAGGCTGCTCCGCCTGCTGGTGGTGACGTCGGTCATCGGCGTGGCGGTGGGGATCGGAGTCGGCTGGTGGAGCGATGACGTCGGCGCCGGGCTGGTGTCGGGTGCGACGATCGCTGCCCTGGTGCTCGTCGGATATGCCCTCACGGTGCTGCGGACGTGGGTGATCGCGACCTGGGCGATCCGCCGTACCTTCGGCAGCCTCGGCCAGCTCTTCCCACTCGTCACGCGGGCGCTGCCCTTGTTGCTGCTGTTCATCACGTTCCTGTTCATCAACGCCGAGGTGTGGGAGGTGGCCTCCCACCTCGACGGCGCGGTCATGTGGTTGACGGTGGCGCTGTTCACCGCGATCACGGTCGCGTTCCTGCTGGTGCGGCTGCCCGAGGAGCTGCAGGTCTTCGACGACCAGCTCGACGCGGACCGGGTCGTGGCGGGCTGCCGCGGGACGCCGATGGAGGGCTGGGCCGCCGCTCACGATCGTGAGGCGGAGCAGGTGATGCGACAGGAGCGGATGGCCGGTCTCCAGAAGGTGAATCTCGTGCTGATGCTGCTGATCGCCCAGATCGTGCAGGTGCTGCTCCTCTCCTTTGCGGTCTTCACGTTCTTCGTGGTCTTCGGTCTGCTCGTAATGGAGCCCGACATCATCCGGAACTGGACCGGCGAGGAGACTCTCCGCTCGGTGCCCTTCTTCGAGCGGGCCAACATGGAGCTGCTCCAGGTCTCGGTCTTCGTCGCGGCGTTCAGCGGCCTCTACTTCACCGTGTACGCCGTGACCGACGAGATCTACCGACGCCAGTTCTTCACCAGCATCGTGCATGAGCTCGAGCGGGCCGTCAGCGTCCGGGTGGCCTACCGGGCACTGCGAGGACAGGACCCTGGCTGAACCGCGCCGGCGCGAGGGGTCTGATTCTGGTTGTTGGAACGTTCGTGCAAACGGCCTCTTGAACAAACGTGCCAACAACCGAAATCTGGTGGTCCTGCCAGAGACCCGCCACGGCTGTGGATGACGAGGCCACGCCCACCGAGCCGGCGTGGTGGGCTGGGTGCATGCCGATGCTGATCGACACCGTCACGCGGACCGGAGCGCTGGTCTCCGCCGTGAACGAGCTGCTGGCGGAGGGTGGACCGCGAGCGCTGTCGGTGCGGGCGATCGGCCGGGTGAGCCACGTGAGCCCGTCGTCGATCATCCACCACTTCGGGACGGTCGAGCAGCTGCTCCGGGTGGCGGCACACTGGACCGGTGGCGCGCGGCGGGAGGCCATCGCCGTGCGGGCGAACGAGGGCGCCCTCGCCTTCCTGCCCGCGACCGATGATGACGTCGTCGATGCGCGTGTGTGGCTGGCCTGGTGCGAGCTGTGGCGGTCGGACCCGGCGGTCGAGGTGGTCATTCGCGAGGCTCGCGAGGACGAGCGTGCGCTGTTGGCGAGACTGACCGACTACGCGCACCCGGCCGACGAGCTGGACGTGTTGGTTGCCCTCATCGAGGGCCTCACGGTCGCCTGCTGCGCACCACACAACCCGCATCACCCGAGCGGGCACGCAGACTCATCAGGAGCTGGCACGCCCCGCGATGAGTGGGGTGCTTGACCCGGGCTAGTCGGCATCCAGGTCCTGCTCGACCAGGGCAGCGATCGTGTCGACCGCCGCACCGTCATCGCCGGCGACCTCGACGGTGTCACCGTTCTTGGCGCCCAGCGTCATGATCATCAGCGACGAGCTGGCGTCGACGCCGTTGATCGTCACCTCCGACCCCAGCTCACCCGCCTTCTCGGCGATGATCGCGGCGGGACGGGCGTGGAGGCCGACGGCGGAGCCGACGACGACGGACTTGCTGGGCATGTGGTCGAGCCTTTCGTTGGTGGGTGGATCAGACGGTAGCGAGGTCGGTGTCGCGGCTGCCGATGGACTTCAGTGCGATCACGGCGGCGGCACCGACGATCACGCCGGCCGCGAGTGCGATCAGGTAGCCGACGACCCCGTCCACGGCGAACAGGACGAAGATGCCTCCGTGGGGCGCTCGAACGCCGACGTCGAGGGCCATCGAGAGGCCGCCGGTGACCGCGCTGCCCAGCATGATCGCCGGGATCACGCGCAGTGGATCAGCTGCCGCGAACGGGATGGCGCCCTCGGTGATGAAGGAGGCGCCCAGGGCCCAGCCCGCCTTCCCGTTCTCGCGCTCGGGCACCGAGAACAGTCCGGGTCGGATCACCGTCGCCAGCGCCAGCGCGATCGGCGGGACCATGCCCGCGAGCATCACGGCCGCCATGATCTTGAGCTCGGGAGCGTCAGTGACCAGCGCTGCTCCGCCGACGCCGGCAGCCGCGAAGCTGTACGCGACCTTGTTGAGGGGTCCGCCCATGTCGAAGGCCATCATCAGGCCGAGGATCACGCCGAGCAGCACCGCGCTGCTGCCGCTCATCGAGTTCAGACCGTCTTCGAGCTGGCCCATCAGCCAGGAGATCGGACGCCCCAGGACGACCAGCATGAGGAACCCGGCGATGATGCTGGTGAGGAGCGGGATGATCAGGACCGGCATCAGGCCGCGGCCCCAGGTCGGAACCTTCCAGCCCGCGATCCAGTGGGCGATCAGACCGGCCAGGACGCCGCCGACGATGGCGCCGAGGAAACCGGTGACCGGGTAATTTCCCTCGACCTGGATCACGTTGGCGGCCAGTCCGCCCATCACGAACCCTGGCGCGATGCCCGGGCGGTCGGCGATCGCGTAGGCGATGTAGCCGGCGAGCGCAGGCACGAAGAACGCGAAAGCCGTCTGGCCGATGATGAGCAGCACGGCCCCGATGTAGGCGAAGAACCCGGAGTCCAGCAGCGCGTGCTCCAGGCCGAGAGCCTCGACGTCCGGCAGGTTCGTGAAGGAGTTCTCGAGCAGGATCTGCTGTGCGGAGTCGGTGATCGTGTAGCCGCCGAACAGGAACCCGAGCGCGATCAGGAGACCACCCGCCGCGACGAACGGGATCATGTACGACACGCCGGTCATCAGCACCCGACGGACGCGTCCGCCCCAGGTCTCGTCGCCGGCTCCGCCGCCCTCGCCGGACACGTGGCCCTCCACGCGCGGGGCGTTCGGGTCGTCGGCGTAGCGCAGTGCCTCGGCGATCATCGTGTCGGCGTCGTCGATCGGCCGCTTCACACCGGAGGTCACCACCGGCTTCCCGGCGAACCGACCGCGGTCGCGGACTCCGACGTCCACGGCGAAGATGACGGCGTCCGCCTCCGCGATCGTGCCCGGTGCCAACGGGGTGGACCCGGCCGAGCCCTGGGTCTCCACCTGGAGCGCGATTCCGGCCTTCTCGGCTGCGGCCTCGAGCGCCTCGGCGGCCATGTAGGTGTGGGCGATGCCGGTCGGACAGGCGGTCACTGCGACCAGGCTGCGCTGCCCAGCGGCAACCTCGGGTGCCGGGTCTGGTGCCGGCGCCGCCGCAGCCGGTGCGGACGAACCGGCAGGAGCCGTCGGGGTCTCCGCCGTCTCGAGCCCGAGCTCGCGCTGCACGAGCGCGACGACGTCGGCCGGCGACCCCGCAGCACGCAGCGCATCGGTGAACGCCGGCTTCACCAAGGCCCGGGCGAGCTGGGTGAGGATCTGCAGGTGGTCGGCATCGCCGCCCGCGGGAGCCGCGATGAGGAACACCAGGTCGGCGGGGCCGTCCTTCGCGCCGAAGTCGACCTTCGGTTCGAGGCGGGCGAAGGCCAGCGTGGGCTCCTCGACCCCGGCGGTGCGGCAGTGGGGGATGGCGATCCCCCCGGGCAGGCCGGTGGCAGAAGTGTCCTCGCGGGCGAACGCGTCGGCCACGAGCTGCTCGACGTCGTGGCTGCGGCCGGCGTCGCCGACGATCCCGGCCAGCGACCGGATCACGTCCTGCTTGGTGTCGCCGAGAGGGGTGTCCAACCGCACGAGGGCGGTGGTGATCAGGTCGGTCACGGAGGTCAGCTTCCTGGGGTGGGGGTTGGGGTGAGGGGATGGACGGCGACGTGAGTCGGGTCGACGTGCCGGGGTTCGGGGATGGTGGTGCCGGGCAGGCCGGCCGCGGCGCTGCCGTAGGCGACCGCGAGCGCGAGGCGGGCCTCGGGGGGCCGACCCTCCAGCGCGGCGAGCAGGTAGCCGAAGAGGCTCGAGTCGCCGGCGCCGACGGTGCTCACGACTGTCGTCGGCGGGGGAGTGGCGTGCCAGGCCCCACCCTCGGTCACGAGCACGGCGCCCCGGGAACCGAGCGTCGCAAGCACGGTCCGCACGCCGCGCTCGACCAGCGTGGCCGCCGCCGCGGCGGCGGCGGCCGGGTCGGCCTCGAGGGCGTCGCCGTCGTGGCCGGTGAACGAGGCCAGCTCGTGGCCGTTGGGCTTCATCAGGTGCGGTGCCGCGACGTCGAGCCGCTCCACGAGCGCGCGGAGCGGGGCGTCGCTGGTGTCGACGGCGACCTCTGCCCCGGTCCCGTGCAGGGCGGTCACCAGCTCGGCGTACCACTCGTCGGGGGCGCCGGGCGGCAGCGAGCCTGCGAGGACCACCCAGTCGCCCTCGCCGGCTCGCCGCCGCAGCGTGTCGACCAGCTCCGCCCGGGTCGCCGGCGTCATCTCGGGTCCGGGACTGTTGATCTTGGTCGTGGTCCCGTCGGGATCGCTGATCGTGATGTTGACGCGGAGGTCGCCGGCCTGGCTGACGGGCCGGCAGTCGATGCCCGCCGCGAGCAGCTCGTGGACGAACGGGTCGTCCTTGGGTGCGGGCAGCACCGCCAGGGTCGGTACGCCGGCGGCGACCGAGGCCCGGGAGATGTTGACCCCCTTGCCGCCCGCCTGGGAGCTGACCGACGCGGCGCGCTGGACCGCCCCGTGCTGCAGCGGCTCGGTGAGGGCGACGGTGCGGTCGTGGCTCGGGTTCGCGGTCAGAGTGATGATCACGCGACCACCACCTCCAGTCCGGCGGCCTGCAGCGCGTCGCGGTCCTCGTCCTTGATCCCGGAGTCGATGACGAGGACGTCGAGGTCGTCGAGCGAGGCGAACCGCTGCGCGTTCTCGACCCCGATCTTCGAGGAGTCGGCCACGACGACGGTGCGACGGCCGGCGGCCACGATCGCCCGCTTGGTGGCCGCCTCGTCCCGGTCGGGGGTCGTGAGGCCGTACTCCGCGCTGATGCCGTTCGTGGCCACGAACGAGACGTCGGCCCGCAGGTTCGCGAGCGCCGCGACCGTGTCGGAGCCGACCGCCGCCTGGGTGGTCGACCGCACCCGACCGGGGAGCAGGTGCAGCTCGATCTGGGGGAACCCGGCGAGCCGCGCGGCGACGGGGACCGCGTGGGTCACGACGGTGAGCCGGTGGTCCCGCGGGAGGACCGCGGCCAGCCGAACCGTCGTGGAGCCGGCGTCGAGGATGATGACCGAGCCCGGCGGGGGCAGCAGCTGCACGGCGGCCGCCGCGATGGCGTCCTTGGCCCCTGGGTTGACCTGGTCGCGCTCGCGCAGGCCCGCTTCGATGACCGTCAGCGAGCTCGCGGGAACCGCGCCCCCGTGCATCCGCCTGACCAGACCGATACGTTCCAGCGTGGAGAGGTCGCGGCGGACGGTCTCGGTCGTGACGGCGAAGGTCTCGGCGAGCTCGGCTACTGACAACCGGCCCTGCTGGCCGATCAGCTGGGCCATCGCCTGCTGACGTTCCTCGGCGTACATCGTCACCTCTCGACAGCACCTCTCCGACGGCTCTGTGTATATGTGGTTTTACGCCCGTATCTGTTGACTGTCAAGGGGGGTCCAGGGGTAACTTGGCGCCATGGTCACCGATACCTCCTCCGACACCACCTCTGGAACGCTGCACGGGACGCCGGTTGTCCCGGGCCTCGCCCACGGCCCGGCGCTGGTCGCCCGCACCGACGTCTCGGACAACGCCATCGCGGCGTTCGACGGGTC
This sequence comes from Nocardioides sp., assembly GCF_036374615.1. Classification (GTDB taxonomy): domain Bacteria; phylum Actinomycetota; class Actinomycetes; order Propionibacteriales; family Nocardioidaceae; genus Nocardioides. The sequence continues at coordinate 11,858 of NZ_DASUTK010000084.1, read as the reverse complement.
CTCGTTGACCGAGGGGGCCGCCACCGAGCGGTACGACGAGGTGGCCGGTCAGGTGGCCGACGGGTTCGCCGCGAAGGCCGCCACGGCCTCCGGCGCGGCGGCCGAGGTGCTCACCGCCAGCGCGGGGCTCGCCCGCGACAAGGGGCTGCGTGGTGCCGTCGTGAAGCAGCTCAAGTCGGGCGACGACCTCGTGAGCGCCGTCGAGGCCGCGGTCGAGTCGTTCGTGACCATCTTCACCGGGATGGGCGGGCTGATGGCCGAGCGCGTCACCGACCTGCGTGACATCGAGCGACGGATGATCGCCCGGATCGTCGGGGAGCCGGAGCCCGGCGTCCCCGTGCCGGAGGAGCCGTCGATCCTCATCGCCGCCGACCTCGCACCGGCCGACACCGCCGGCCTCGACCCCAGCGTGGTGCTCGCGCTGGTCACCGAGCGCGGCGGACCGACCAGCCACACGGCGATCATCGCCCGGCAGCTCGGTATCCCCTGCGTCGTAGGCACAGCCGGCGCGCTCGAGGTCCGGGCCGGGACCCGGCTGCTGGTCGACGGCGTCGCGGGCACAGTGGAGATCGAGCCGGACGCCGACGAGGCCGACCGCCGAGTCGCTGCCGACCGAGAGCAGCGCGCAGCGCTCGCGTCGTGGTCCGGGCCCGGTGGGACGGCCGACGGCAAGCCGATCCGGATCCTCGCCAACGTCGCCGACGGCGAGTCGGCGCGAGCCGCTGTGGACAGCGCCCCCGTCGAGGGCGTCGGGCTGTTCCGGACCGAGCTCTGCTTCCTCAACCGGACCGAGGAGCCGACGGTCGAGGAGCAGGCCGAGATCTACGGGCAGGTGCTGTCCGCGCTGGCGGGGGAGGGGCCGGGCGACCGTGATCGGTACGTCGTGGTGCGGACGCTCGACGCCGGCTCGGACAAGCCGCTGGCGTTCGCCAACCTGACCGGGGAGGAGAACCCGGCGCTGGGCGTCCGTGGCTTGCGCCTGTCGTTCGGGAACCCGGGCCTGATGGAGCGTCAGCTGGACGCGATCGCGCAGGCAGCCAAGACCGCCGGCACCGAGACGTGGGTGATGGCGCCGATGGTGGCGACCGTGTCCGAGGCAGCGGACTTCGCGGCCCAGGTGCGCGAACGCGGCCTCAAGCCGGGCGTGATGGTCGAGGTGCCATCCGCGGCGCTCTTGGCGCACCGGATGCTGGAGCACGTCGACTTCCTCTCGATCGGCACCAACGACCTCACGCAGTACACGATGGCGGCGGACCGGATGGCGTCCGATCTCGCGCACCTCACCGATGCCTGGCAGCCGGCGGTGCTGCAGCTGATCGCGATCACGGCCGAGGCCGGCGTCCAGGCCGGCAAGTCGGTGGGGGTGTGCGGCGAGGCCGCCGCCGACCCGGTGCTGGCCTGCTGCCTGGTCGGCATGGGCATCACGTCGCTGTCGATGGCGGCGGCCGCGATCCGTCCGGTCGGCGCGCAGCTGGGCCGGGTCACCTCCGACCAGTGCGAGGACGCCGCCGAGGCCGCGCTGGCCGCCAGCGACCCGAAGGCCGCCCGCGAGGCCGCCCGCGCCGCGCTCGGCCTCTGACGCGCTGGGCTCTGAAATGCGGTAGTCCCCGACGCTTTGGTTGCCGATCGGCGATTTCGACAGCCGAAGCGTCGGGGACTACCGAAGTGGTCCCTCGACCTCACCCTCCCCGTCTCGCGTGAGTGCCGCGTCCCGCGGCCCTCACGGCTCGACGGTGACCTTGATCGCTTCCCCGTTCTTGACGATGTCGAAGGCGGACATCACGTCGTCGAGCGGGATGTGGCGGGTGATCAGGTCCTTGACCGGGACCTGCCCCGTGGAGATGTACTGCAGCGCGCGCTTGTTGTGGTCGGGGGAGGACCCGTTGGCGCCGTGCACGTGCAGCTGGCGGTAGTGGATCAGGTTCGAGTCGGCCTTGATGAACGGGTCGTTCTTGGGGAGCCCACCGAAGAACGAGATCCGGCCCTGCCGGGCGGCCATCGAGATCGCCTGCTCCTGGGTGATGTTGGCGGGGGTCGCGGTGATGATCACGTCAGCGCCGCGGCCGCCGGTCAGCTCCATCACCTTCTCGACGACGTCGCCCTCGCCGGCGTTGATGATGTGGTCGGGCTGCACCGCATCGGCTGACATCTGGAGCCGCTCGGCGTTGATGTCGACGAGCACCACCGGGCCGACCTTGTGGACGCCGCGCGCGATCCGGATGTGCATGCAGCCGATCGGGCCGGCTCCGAAGACGACCGTGAAGTCCCCCTCCTCGATACCGAGCTGCTCCTGGGCGTTGATGGCGCACGCGAACGGCTCGGCGGCCGACGCCTCGTCGTACCCCACGTTGTCGGGGATCCGGTTGAGGCCGTCGACCTTGAGCACCTGCTCGGGCACGACCATGTACTCGGCGAAGCCGCCGTCGTACTGGTAGCCGACCGAGGTCTGGTTCTGGCAGACCTCCATCCAGCCCTTCCGGCACTCGTGGCACTCACCGCACGGTACGGCGGCGATGCACTGGACCCGGTCGCCGACCTGGAAACCACCACGGGCGTCGGCACCCACCTCGACGACCTCGCCGGCGATCTCGTGGCCCATCGTCGTCGTCCGGGTGATGTTGACGTGGCCGTTCGTCTTGATCTTCACGTCGGTGCCGCAGGTCGAGCAGTTCTTGACCTTGATCCTCACCTCGGCCGGGCCGCACTCCGGCTCGGGCACGTCCTCGAGCCGGACGTCCTCGGGGGCGTAGAAGCGCAGTGCCTTCATCGGGGTCTCCTCATGGGTCGCAGTGGTCGCATCGTGGTCGCATCGTGGTCACAGCGTGGGATCGGTGGGGATGTCAGCCACCGTACCCACCAGAACGGGCATAAATCCACACCTTCCGTCCAGAAAGTGTGCCCGGATGCTTGTGTATATGCCCGGATGTGGGGTTTACTGCGAGCAGGATGTGATCGCCATCACGGCGACGGTCGTACGAGTTCGGAGGAACCAGATGTCCACCACCACATCGGCACCCGGGGGCGGCACCCGGGTCAAGGTGCAGAAGTTCGGGACGTTCCTGTCCAACATGATCATGCCCAACATCCCCGCGCTGATCGGGTGGGGCCTCTTCACGGCCCTGTTCATCGACGTGGGCTGGTTGCCGAACGCCGACCTGGCGACGTTCGTGGGCCCGGCGATCCACTACCTGCTGCCGATCCTGATCGCCGCCACCGGAGGGCGGATGGTGTACGGCGACCGCGGGGCGGTGGTCGGCGGCTTCGCCACCATGGGTGTGATCGCCGGCTCGGACCTGTTGATCTTGCAGTTCAACGAGGCGCTGCCCGCGGGTGAGGACCCGCGCGGCCAGGTCCACATGTTCATCGGCGCGATGATCATGGGCCCGCTGGGGGCGTACGTGATGAAGCGTCTCGACGCGCTGTGGGACGGCAAGGTCAAGCCGGGCTTCGAGATGCTCGTCAACATGTTCTCGGCGGGGATCACCGCCTTCGTCCTCGCCGTCGTCGGCTTCTTCGCGCTGGCGCGCGTGGTCAACGGGATCATGGACGTGGCCGGTAACGCGGTCGAGGTGCTGGTCGACAACGGGCTGTTGCCGCTGACGTCCATCATCATCGAGCCGGCGAAGGTCCTCTTCCTCAACAACGCCATCAACCACGGTGTGCTAACGCCGCTAGGACTGCAGGAGGCGGCCGAGCAGGGCAAGTCCGTGCTGTTTCTGCTGGAAGCCAACCCCGGCCCTGGACTGGGCCTGCTGATGGCGTTCGCGCTCTTCGGCAAGGGCGTGGCCAAGGCCAGCGCCCCCGGCGCCGCGGTCATTCAGTTCTTCGGCGGTATCCACGAGATCTACTTCCCCTACGTGTTGATGAAGCCCAAGCTCATCGTCGCCATGATCGCTGGCGGCATGACCGGCGTGGCCATCAACGTGGCCCTCGACGTAGGGCTGGTGGCACCGGCGGCGCCGGGCTCCATCTTCGCGGTCTACGCGCAGACGGCCCGGGGGGACTACCTCGGCGTCACGTTGGGTGTCTTCGGTGCCGCGGCCGTCTCGTTCGCGGTGGCGTCGTTCATGCTCAAGCTGGAGCGCGGTGATGACGACGGCGACCTGACCGTGGCCACCGCACGCATGGAGGCCAACAAGGGCAGGAAGTCCTCGGTGGCCACCGCGCTGACGGGGGCCAACGCCCCCAAGGAGATCCATTCGATCGTGTTCGCCTGCGACGCCGGCATGGGCTCCTCCGCCATGGGCGCTTCGGTGCTGCGGAAGAAGATCCAGTCCGCGGGCCACGACGACGTGACCGTGGTCAACAAGTCGATCGCCAACCTGGGCGACGAGTGGGACCTCGTGGTCACCCACCAGGACCTGACCGACCGGGCCAGGCAGCGGACCCCTTCCGCGGTGCACGTCTCGGTTGACAACTTCATGGCCAGCCCGAAGTACGACGAGATCGTCGACCTGCTCCACCAGACCAACGGTGAGGGCGGAGCCGCAGTCGAGGCCGCGACGGATTCCGGTGGCGGCGACGTGCTGGCGGCCGAGTCGGTGGTGCTGGCCGGGACGGCGGCGACCCGGGACGAGGCGATCACCGAAGCCGGCAACCTGTTGGTCGCGGCCGGCGCGGTCGACCCGTCGTACGTCGACTCGATGCACGCGCGCGAGCAGTCGGTGTCGACCCACATGGGCAACGGGCTCGCCATCCCGCACGGCACCAACGAGGCGAAGTCCGCGATCCGCCGCACCGGTCTCTCCTTCGTGCGGTACGGCGCTCCGGTCGACTGGAACGGCAAGCCGGCCGAGTTCGTGGTCGGGATCGCCGGCGCCGGCGACGACCACCTGGCGCTGCTGTCCCGGATCGCCGAGGTGTTCACCGACACCGAGCAGGTCGAGCGGTTGCGGGCCGCGACGACCGTCGAGGAGGTGCGCGCCGTCCTGTCCGGCGTTCGCGCCTGACGGAACAGTCCGAGGCGCGTCCGCACCCGTCGGGTGTGGGCGCGCCTCGGCGCACCTGAGGGGTGTGGATCAGCGCAACCACGCCAGCACGGCGAGCACCCTGCGGTTGTCGTCGGCGGCCACCGGCAGGTCGAGCTTGCTGAAGATGCTGTTGGTGTGCTTCGCGACGGCCTTCTCGGACACGAAGAGGGCGGCAGCAATCGCCGCGTTCGACCGTCCTTCGGCCATCAGCGCGAGCACGTCCTTCTCCCGCGCCGTCAGGCGGTCGAGCGGCTCCTCGCGCTTGTGGGCCATGATCGCCGCGATCACCTCGGGGTCGATCACCGTGCCGCCGGCCACCACCCGGCGTACGCCGTCGACGAACTCCGCCACGTTGGACACGCGGTCCTTGAGGAGGTAGCCCACCCCGCCGTCACCGCTGGCCAGCAGCTCGCGGGCGTAGAGCTGCTCGACGTACTGCGACAGGACCATCACCGGGTAGCCCGGCCGGTGCGCGCGGATCGCGATCGCTGCCCGCAGCCCCTCGTCGGTGAACGTCGGCGGCAGTCGTACGTCGAGCACCGCGCCGTCCGCCTCCACGTCCCGCAGCACCGCGTCGAGCTGAGGTGCGTTGTCGACCGCGGCGACGACCGTGCACCCGTTGGCCTCCAGCAGCCGGATCAGACCGTCCCTGAGGAGGGCGTTGTCCTCTCCGATGACAAGGCGCACGGGATCTCCAGGGTGACGATCGTGGGCCCCCCGTCGGGGCTCGAGACCACCATCGTGCCGTCAAACGCCGAGAGTCGCCGCATCACCCCGAGCATGCCGGTGCCGTGTCGCGGCTCGGCACCGCCGACGCCGTCGTCGCCGACGACGACCCGCAGCAGGTCGTCACGGTGGCGCAGCTCGATCCAGGCCCGCGTGGCCCCGGCGTGCTTGCCGACGTTGGTCAGGCACTCGGCGACCGCGAAGTAGACCGCAGACTCGACCGGTGCCGGCGGCCGTCCCTCGAGGTGCGCGTCGACGGCGACCGGCAGCGCCATGTCCAGCGCGAGCGCCTCCACCGCGCCGACGAGGCCGCGATCCGCGAGCACCGGCGGATGGATCCCCCGGACGACGCCACGGAGGTCCGCGAGCGCGGCGCCGGTGGTCTCCCGCGCCTCGGCCACCAGCCGCTGTGCTTCCTCGGGGTCGCGGGCGAGCAGGTCGTCGGCGAGCCCGAGCGTCATGCCGAGCGAGACGAGCCGGGCCTGCGCGCCATCGTGCAGGTCGCGCTCGAGCCGACGCAGCTCGGCGGCGCTGTGGTCGACGGTGACCGCCCGGGAGACCGTCAGGTCGGCCACGCGTTGCTCCAGCTGCTCGGTGTGGCCGCGGGTGAGGAACATCCGGTCGAGCGTGGCGCGGAGCCGCATCAGGTGCGGGGCGCCGTACCACCAGAGGGCACCGGTGACGACGAGCAGCAGCAGCAGCACGGTGAACAGCGACAGCGCCAAGCCGACCGTCATCGACACCAGTGCCCACAGCAGCTCTCGCCACGTCATCGGGTCGAGCGCCCAGGTCTGCAGCCGGCGCATGGCGGGGAGGCCGTCGGTGGGCAGGTAACCCGCAGGCAGCTCGTGCCCGAGCGTCGCCGCAGCCATCCTGCGGTGGATCCCGGTGATCCAGCGCAGCGCCGGAACGGCGACCAGCAGCAACGGGACCCCCACCGTGACGACGGCGAGCGCGCCACCGACCACGACGAGCACGAACGCCAGCACCGTCGGCACCAGGAGCAGGACCTGGAGCGCGGCGAACCGCGTGACGGTCCAAGGACCCGCTGGCGTGTGCATGGGTCCATCTTCGCCGAGCCGACCGGCGCGGACAGTGGGCCTAGGTCCACCGCTCCAGGGGGCCTGGACCCAGCGACTCGACGCGGGTGCGAACCGAGGGTGGAGACGACCCTTCTCCACCTCGATCCGAAGGAGCACGTGATGTCCATCCGCAACCCGCTCGCGGGCCTGCCGATCCGGGCCGCCCGATGGAGCGCCACCCATCCGTGGCGCGCGATCCTCGGTTGGGTCGGCCTCGTCACGGTCGCCGTCGGTCTGGCCGTGGGGATCCCGACCAACCAGGCCGACGACGCCGACTACCGGAAGCACGAGTCCGGCCAGGCCGCGCAGTGGCTCGACGACGCCGGGTTCTCCGACCCGCTCACCGAGCACCTGCTCATCACGCCCACCGATTCCGACGGCGCAGGCGACCCCGGCGATCTCGAACCCGCTCGGGCCGAGGCCGCGGCCGCGACGTGGGGCCGCGAGATGGCAGAGGTGCCCGGGGTCGAGGAGGTGACCTCACCGGTGTGGAGCCAGGACCGCTCCGCCCTGCTGCTCGCCGTACGCCTGGCCGAGGACCAGGAGGACACCGACGCCATGCGGGCGGTGACCGAACGGGTGCAGGAGCAGTACGACGACCTGCTGGTCCGCCAGGCCGGGGACCTCACGCTCGACGAGGGGATCTACGGCCAGGTCGACGAGGACCTGAGCGCGGCCGAGGGGATCAGCCTCCCGGTCACCCTCGGGTTGATGCTGCTCGCCTTCGGCGCCCTGATCGCGGCCGGGATCCCGGTGCTCCTTGCCGCCTCGAGCGTCGCGGCGACGATCGGGGTCACGGCTCCGATCTCCTGGCTGGTCCCGGCCGAGCCCACCGTCACGAGCATGATCGTCCTGATCGGGATGGCCGTCGGGGTCGACTACTCCCTCTTCTACCTCAAGCGCGAGCGCGAGGAGCGGGCGCGCGGCAGGTCCACGCTGGACGCCGTCGAGATCGCCGCGGAGACCTCCGGCCACTCGATCCTGGTCTCGGGCGTCGCCGTGATCGTCGCGATGTCCGGCCTCTACGTCGTCGGCGACGTCACCTTCAACTCCCTGGCCACCGGCGCGATCCTGGTCGTGGCGATCGCCGTCCTCGGTTCGATCACCGTGCTGCCGGCGCTGCTGGTCAAGCTCGGGCGATGGGTCGACCGGCCGCGAGTGCCCGGCCTGTGGCGCCTGAACCGCCGGATCGGGCAGGGTGGAATCAGCCGGCGGGTGCTGGCACCCGTCGTACGTCGACCGGTGGCGGCTCTCCTGTTCGGCGTGGTTGTCGTCGGGGCGCTCGCCGTGCCGATGCTCGGCATGAAGATGCACAACGCCACCCTCGAGACCCTGCCGGGGGAGATCCCGGAGGTCGCCACCTACCGCGACCTCACGCAGGCGTTCCCACTGGAGGGGGCCTCCGCGTCGGTGGTGGTGCGTGCCGACGCCGACGACGCGGAGGCGGTACGCGCCGCACTCGCCGACCTCGACCAGCAGGCCGTCGACGGCGGGAGCTTCGCGGCCGGTGGGGCCGAGACGATCCGTACGTCCGAGGACGGCCGGACGTCGGTGCTCGAGCTGGGGATCCCGTTCGAGGAGAGTGACCCACGCGTCGACGACGCCGTCGTGCAGCTGCGTGACGAGCTCGTGCCTCCGGCGTTCGAGGGCCTCGACGTCGAGCACGCCGTCGGCGGTGGCGCGGCCCAGGCCTACGACTCGGCGCAGCACCTGTCGACGTACCTCCCGATCGTCATCGGATTCGTGGTCGCCCTCACCATGGTGATGATGGGCTTCGCCTTCCGCAGCGTGCCGCTGGCGCTGGTCTCCTCGGCCCTCAACCTGGCCTCGGTCGCGGTGGCCTTCGGGATGATGACGCTCGTCTTCCAGCACGGCTGGTTCCACGAAGCGCTCGACTTCTCGACGCCCGGCTTCCTGATCGACTGGGTGCCGATGATCGTGCTCGTCATCTTGATGGGGCTCTCGATGGACTACCACGTGTTCGTCCTGAGCCGGGTGCGCGAGCACGTCCGGCGGGGGCTGCCCGCGCGGCTCGCTGTGGAGCAGGGTGTGACCGACACCGCCGGCGTGGTGACGAGTGCCGCTGCGGTGATGGTGTCGGTGTTCGCGATCTTCGCGACCCTGTCGATGATGGAGATGAAGATGATGGGTGTCGGCCTGGCGGTCGCGATCCTGCTCGACGCCACCCTGATCCGGCTGGTCATGCTGCCCGCGGTGCTGGTGCTGCTGGGTGAGAAGGCGTGGTGGCCGCGGCGACCGGAGGCCCCGCGCGGCGAGGTCGTGGAGGAGGTGGACCCGGCGTACGCCGTCAGCGTCCGCTGACGCCGTCCGGACTCAGGCCCGGACTCAGACCGGCTCGACCGTGACCGGGACGCCGTTGAGGGCGGCGTTCCCGGAGAGGTCGAGCCGGTCCGGGTCCGTCAGGTCGTTGATCGAGACGCCGGGCACGTCTGCGGCGCGGGCCATCCCGGGGTTGCCGGTGTGGCCGTACCCGTGCGGCAGCGAGACGACCCCGGGCATCACGTCGTCGGTCAGCGCGACCTCCACGTCGACCGAGCCCACCCGTGACGCGACCCGCACCGTCTCGCCGTCGACGATCGAGCGTTTCGCGCCGTCGTCGGGATGCATCAGCAGCTGGTGACGCGGTCGCCCCCGCGTGAGCCGGTCGACGTTGTGCATCCAGGAGTTGCAGTCGCGCTGGTGCCGACGGCCGATCAGCAGCAGACCCTCCGTCGGCCCGGCCAGTTCGTTCCGCACCCGCTGCAGGTCGGCGAGGATCACCTCCTGGGCCAGGTCGATCCGCCGGTCCGGCGTACGCAACCGGTCAGGGAGGGTCGGCCGCAGCGGGCCGAGGTCGACACCGTCGGGGCGCTTGCGCAGCTCGGAGATGGTCGTGCGTCGCCCGCGGCGCAGCAGCGTGCCGATCGCGAACGTGGGGCTGGGCAGCAGCCGGAGACGCAGCTTCATCCGCGCTCGCCGGGACAGCTTGCGCTCCAGCCGGTCGACGATCCGCAGAGCCAGCTCGCGGAAGATCTCCCAGTCGTGGCGCGCGTCGCGCGGCTTGTCGAACACGGCCGGCGTGAACCTGGCCGTGTTGCGCACCGCCAGACCGTGGAAAGCGATGTCGTAGTGGTCGCGTTCGAGGATGGTGGTCGGCGGCAGGATCACGTCGGCGAGCCGGGTCGTCTCGTTGAGGTAGATGTCGACCGCTGCCATGAAGTCGATCTCCTCCAGGGCGGCACGGAGCCGCTTGCCGTCGGGGGTCGACAGGACCGGGTTCCCCGCGATGGTCAGGACCGAGCGCACCTGTCCCTCTCCCGGGGTCTCGATCTCCTCGGCGAGCACGGAGACCGGCAGCTCGCCGCCGTGCTCGGGGGCGCCGCGCACCCGACTGCGGTAGAGGTCGAAGTGGCCACGGCCGATCAGCCCGGACGTCACGAAGTCGATCGCCGGCTCGGTGAAGAGGACACCGCCCTCCCGGTCGAGGTTGCCGGTGAGCGCGTTCAGGCAGGCGACCGCCCACTGGCAGACCGAGCCGAAGTCCTGCGTCGAGAGCCCGATCCGGCCGTAGACCGCCGCTCCGTCGGCCGCGGCCAGCTCGCGCGTCAGCCGCCGGATCGTCCACGCCGACACCCCGCTGACCGCCTCGGCGTGCTCCGGGGAGAAGTCACGGACCGCGTCGCGGACCTGGTCCACCCCGTCGACGTACGCCGCCGGCCGGACCGCGCCGTCGATCTCGAACAGCTCGTGGAGCATCGCGAGCAGCACCACCGCGTCCGTGCCCGGCCTGACGAAGACGTGCTCGTCCGCCACCCGGGCGGTCTCGGTGCGACGTGGGTCGACCACGACCATCCGGCCGCCTCGCGCCTTGAGGTCGCGCAGCCGGTTCGGGAAGTCCGGGACCGTCATGAGCGAGCCGTTGGACGCCATCGGGTTCGCACCGAACACGAGGAAGTACGACGTGCGGTCGATGTCGGTGATCGGGATCATCAGCTGGTGGCCGTACAGCAGCGACGCCACGAGCTGGTGCGGGATCTGGTCCACGGAGCTGGCGCTGAAGCGGTTGCGCGTGCGCAGCGCCTTGACCAGCGGAACGCCGTGGGTGGCGAACCCGAGAGAGTGCACGTTGGGGTTGCCGAGGTAGACGCCGACCGCGTCCCCACCGTGCCGGTTGATGGTCTCCGCGAGCCGGTCAGCGACCAGGTCGAGCGCCTCGTCCCACCCGATCTCGGACCACTCGCCGGTCATGCGGTCGCGCCGGATCGGCCGCCGCAGCCGGTCCGGGTCGTGGTGCAGGTCGCCGATCGACACGCCCTTGGGGCAGATGTGGCCCCGTGAGAGCGGGTCGTCGGGATTGCCGCGGACACTGGTGACTCGGTCGCCCTCGACCGTGAGTCGGAGGCCGCAGATCGCCTCGCACAGGTTGCACACGCCGATCACGGTCCGGGAGGTCGGCTCGGGGTCGCCCATCCGGGCATCGTGCCACGGTCGCGCCTTCACCCGCACGGGTGAGCTCGAAGGTGTGCCGAGGGTGGTTTCGGGTACGGCAGCGACAGCCAGCTGGCCGGCACAGCGCCGGCCGACCTTCGGAAAGGGACATGATGGGATACGGATTCGGAGTCTTCCTCGTGGCGATCGGGCTGATCCTCGCGCTCGCCGTGCAGGACATGATCGACGCGGTGGACCTGACCACCGTGGGCTGGATCCTGGCGCTGGCCGGCGTCCTCGTCGTCGTGATCACCGCCATCCAGGCCAACAGCAAGCGCACGCACACGACCGCGGCGACCACGACCCACGCCGACGGCTCGCAGACCACCCAGCAGCGCACCACCGAGCGGCAGGACCCGCCCCCGGCGCCCTGATACCGCCTCCGCTGCCACCGGCGCGCACCCCTCACGTTTTGGGTCCGCCGGTGGCAGCGCGATAGTCTCCTTCGGTTGCCGTGCAACGGCCGCGGACACAGAGTGCCCGGGTGAACAGGCCCCGGCGCGCCGCGCAACGAGAACCGAGAAGGAGCCTTCATGTCGATTGGTACCGACGCGGAGACCAAGAAGAAGATCATCGCCGAGTACGCCACGTC
>NZ_DASUTK010000083.1:0-9356 GCF_036374615.1 Nocardioides sp. | reverse complement strand
GATCAGGTCGTCGATCTGGCCCTTCGTGGACTTCACGACCACCTCGGGGTCGACGAGGCCGGTCGGCCGGATGATCTGCTCGACGGTGTCACCGCCGACCTTGTCGAGCTCGTAGTCGCCCGGCGTCGCCGAGAGGTAGATCGTCTGACCGATCCGGTCGAGGAACTCCTCCCACCGCAGCGGCCGGTTGTCCATCGCGCTGGGCAGCCGGAAGCCGTGGTCGACCAGGTTGCGCTTGCGGGACATGTCGCCCTCGTACATGCCGCCGATCTGGGGCACGGCGACGTGCGACTCGTCGACGACGAGGAGGAAGTCCTCCGGGAAGTAGTCGAGCAGGCAGTTCGGGGCCGAGCCGCGGGTGCGGCCGTCGATGTGCATCGAGTAGTTCTCGATGCCGGAGCACGACCCGACCTGACGCATCATCTCGATGTCGTACGTCGTGCGCATCCGCAGCCGCTGTGCCTCGAGCAGCTTGCCCTGCCGCTCGAAGGTCTCGAGCCGGTCGGCCAGCTCGGCCTCGATGCCGGCGATCGCACGCTCCATCCGCTGCGGTCCGGCGACGTAGTGGGTCGCGGGGAAGACGTAGAGCTCCTGGTCCTCGGTGAGCACCTCCCCGGTCACCGGGTGCAGCGTCATCAGCCGCTCGATCTCGTCGCCGAAGAACTCCACCCGGACCGCCATCTCCTCGTAGACCGGGAAGATCTCGAGGGTGTCGCCGCGCACCCGGAAGGTGCCGCGCGTGAACGTCAGGTCGTTGCGGGTGTACTGGATCTCGACCAGTCGCCGGAGCACGGAGTCGCGGTCGTGCTCCTCCCCCACCCGCAGCCGCAGCATGCGGTCGACGTACTCCTGCGGCGTGCCCAAGCCGTAGATGCACGACACGGTCGACACCACGATCACGTCGCGCCGGGTGAGCAGCGAGTTGGTGGCGGAGTGACGCAGCCGCTCCACCTCCTCGTTGATGGAGGAGTCCTTCTCGATGTAGGTGTCGGTCTGCGGGACGTACGCCTCGGGCTGGTAGTAGTCGTAGTACGAGACGAAGTACTCGATCGCGTTCTCCGGGAAGAGCTGCCGCAGCTCGTTGGCGAACTGCGCCGCCAGCGTCTTGTTGGGCTGCATCACCAGGATCGGGCGCTGCAGCTGCTCGGCCACCCAGGCGACGGTCGCGGTCTTGCCGGTCCCGGTCGCGCCGAGCAGCACGACGTCCTGCACCCCGCCCTGGATCCGCGCGGTGATCTCCTTGATCGCCGCCGGCTGGTCGCCGGAGGGCCGGTAGTCGGACATCACGGTGAAAGGCGCTACGCTGCGCTCGAGATCGGTCACTGGCCGCATGCCCCGAGCCTACGTCCGGGGACCGACAAGGGTTTTCGCCAGTTCTCGGGACGACTACGCTGCGACTCCTTACGCTGGGTTCCGGAGCATCGGCGAACCCCCATCCGCGCCGACGGCTCGACCCCCCGAGCAGAAGACCGAGGCACGATGAGCGAGACGCTTGATTCCGGCGTGGAGCGCACCCATCGCGTGACCGATGTTGCCGAGTGGCCGGTACGCCGCAAGGTGGCGCTGGTCCTGGCCGTGCCCCTGCTCCTGGCCGCCGTCCTGGGTGGGCTGCGCGTGCAGTCCGCCCTGTCCGAGTCGTCGGACGCGACCGCGACCGCGAGCCAGGTGACGGTGCTGGGGCCTTCCGTCGCCTACCTGTCGGCCGCCGAGGACGCGGCGATGGTGTTCCGCGAGACCGAGGACAAGGCCCAGCGCGAAGCCGCGCTGAGGGCTGTCAACGAGGCTGCCGCGGATCTCGAGACCGCCTGGGCCTCTGCCGACCTCTCCGAAGCCGAGCGCGAGCAGGTCCGGGCGCTGCTGACCAGCACTCAAGGACTGCGCGACGGCTCGTCGTACTCCCTGGTCTCGACGGCGGTGAACGCGCTCACGAAGCTCGAGGCCGACGTGACGCTCGGCATCGCCGAGATGACCGACACCGGCTCGCGCACCGAGTCTCAGATCGGGCTGGTCGGACAGCTCAACGAAGGCCGGCTGGCCGTCACGCAGCAGCAGCTGCTGGTGCTGCCGAAGCCCGAGCTGATCCCCAAGAACGAGCTCTTCGGCTACCTCGGCGTCGAGTCCGCCGCGATCAGCAACCTCGAGCTGCAGCTCCCCGGCAACGAGGACGTCGGGCTGCTGCGCGAGTACAACGCCAGCAACGCCGGCCTCCTCGGCATCGGCACGCCGGACCTCAAGGGCTCCGCGCCGATCCGGCTCTACGACAACCTGACCGCCGACCTGCTCACCCAGATCGAGGACCGGCTGGCCGACGCCGCCTCCGCCTCGCAGCGTGAGGCGATCGTGGTGGCGGTGCTGACCGGGCTCGCCCTGCTGCTCGCGATCGCGCTCGCCCTGGTGGTGTCCCGGTTCCTCGTGGGCCCGATCCAGAAGGTGCGCGACGGTGCCCTCGAGGTGGCGCACGAGCGGCTGCCCGACACGGTGCGTCGGATCCGAGCGGGCCAGCATCCCGGCGAGATCGAGCCGATCGCCGTCACGACCCACGAGGAGATGGGTCAGCTGGCACGGGCCGTGGACGACCTCCACGGCACCGCGGTGCGGCTCGCCCAGGGCGAGGCCGAGCTCCGGTCGCGCGTCGGCGACATGTTCGTCACGCTCTCGCGCCGGAACACGTCTCTCGTCAACCAGCAGCTGCGGCTGATCGAACGCCTCGAGCGCGACGAGGAGGACCCGCAGCGCCTGGAGAGCCTCTTCAAGCTCGACCACCTCGCGTCGCGCATGCGGCGTACGGCGGAGAGCCTCGTGGTGCTCGCCGACGCCCCGACCCAGCACAGCGAGCTGTCCTCGCTGTCGGTGGCCGAGGCGATCCAGGCGGCGACCGCCGGCGTGCAGGACTACCAGCGGGTGCGGCTGGGTCCGGCCCCCGACCTGCGCCTGAACGGAGCCGCGGCACCGGACCTGGTGCACCTGTTCACCGAGCTGGTCGACAACGCGCTGGCGTTCTCGCCGCCGACCTCGGAGGTCACCGTGACCACCGAGACCCCGGCCGGTCTGGTGCTGGTCGAGATCCACGACAAGGGCCTCGGCATCGACCAGGCGTCCCTGGTGGAGCTGAACGAGACCCTGCGCACCGGCGCCGAGGTCACGGCCGACACCGCGCGCCGGATGGGCGTCTTCGTGGTGAGCCGGCTGGCCCGGCGCCACGGCATGACGGTCACCCTGGAGCGCAACGCCGACGGCGGCACCACCGCCAAGGTGTTCATCCCTCGGGCGCTGCTCGCCGCTGCCGGTGCTCCGGCAGCCGAGGGCCCCGCGACCAGCGAGGACTCGGTCGCCCCCGTGTCGGTCCTGGGCGACGCCAATACGTTCCGCCGTCCGGACGCCGAGACCGCGCCTGCGACCCCGGCGGAGCAGCCGGACGAGGTCGTCGCACGCGACCAGGCGCCGACCCGCCCCACCGATCCCGGAGACGCGCTCTCCGCGGTCATCAACGCCAACATCCGGCTCCCCCAGCGGCAGCCCGGCACGGCGGCACAGCCGTCGGAGCTGACGCCGGTGCTGTCGGTGGACACGCCGAGGACGCCGCTGCCGCCCGAACCCGTGAGGGACGAGGAGCTGGTCGACGGGGCCACCGACGACGACGCCGACGAGCAGCAGGCGGAGGAGATCCCCGAGGAGACGGTCGCCGCCGCTGCGGACGACGAGCTCAGCAAGCAGGACGACGAGCGCGAGCCCGTCGCCGAGCCGACCGTGCTCTCGGCGTTCCGTCCGATCTCGATCATCCGGACCCCGGAGCGGGAGCGCGCGACCCCGGTGAACGGGTCGGCCGCGAACGGCACGTCGCCGCACGAGCCGGGGTCCGAGCCTGCCGCTCAGCCGGCGTCGAGCCAGCCGCTGGACACGCTGTCGGCACCGCTGGAGTCGGTCCCCGACACCGGCGAGGACTCCACTCCCCTGTACCGGATGCTGCGCTCGAGCTGGTTTACCGCCAACGGTGAGAGCAAGGGCTGGGACAGCGGCGAGGCCGATCGCGGCTGGGAGGCAGCCGACCGCGCCACGGACACCGCGCCGTCCCGCCTCACACGCTCCGGCCTGCCGGTCCGCGACCCGGGCAACCGGCTCGTGCCCGGTGGTGTCACCACGGCCGCCGGGTCCGTACGCCGTGACCCAGACGCCATCCGCGCCCGGCTCGCCGCCCACGCCGCCGGTGTCGCCCGCGGCCGCCAAGCCACCGGCACTCCTTCCGTGAACGGTTCCACTGTCGAGACCAATGAGGACGTGACCCCCTGATGAGCGAGACCTACTCGACCCCCACCCGTACCGAGCCTCGAGAGCTGGACTGGGTGGTAGGCCGGTTCATCGACGAGGTGCCCGGCACGGCTCACGCGGTCCTGGTGTCCGCGGACGGCCTGCTCACCGCGGCCAGCGCGCAGCTGCCGCCCGACCGCGCCGAGCAGGTGGCGGCCGTCGCCTCCGGACTCGCCAGCCTCGCGGTCGGCGCCTCGCGGTTGTTCGACGGCGGCCCGGTGATGCAGACCGTGGTGGAGATGCAGCGCGGCTACCTGCTCCTCATGAGCGTCGGCGACGGCTCGCACCTCGCCGTGCTCACGCAGGACTCCGCCGACATCGGTCAGATCGGCTACGAGATGGCCCTGCTCGTCGAGCGAGTGGGCCAGATGGTGCAGGCGCAGGCCCGGACCCCGATGTCCGGCCGCTGAGGAGGTCCCCGTGGCACCCACCGACCCGCACCGCCCCGAGCTGGAGGACCACGCTCCCCCGGCTCGGCTGGTGCGCTCCTACACGATCACCTCGGGCCGCACCAAGGCTGAGGTCGACCTCCCGATGGAGGCGACGCTGCGTCGCCAGGGGTTCGACGACGAGCCCGGTGACGGGCCGCGTCAGCGGATCCTGCAGGTCTGCGACGCGCAGTCCGTCGCGGAGGTCGCGGCGCTCGTGAAGATGCCGATCGGCGTGGTCCGGGTACTGCTGGGTGACCTCGTCCAGGAAGGAAAGGTGCGCGTCCAGGCCACCTTGACCGACACGTCGTCGCGTGACGAACGACGTGAGCTGATCGAAAGGACCCTCCGTGGACTCCGCGCACTCTGACGGCACCCGTGCCGTCACCTCGACCAAGATCGTGATCGCCGGCGGCTTCGGTGTCGGCAAGACCACCCTCGTCGGCTCGGTCTCCGAGATCATGCCGCTGCGCACCGAGGCGCTCGTGACCAACGAGTCCGAGGGCGTGGACGACCTGGGTGCGGTGCCGTCCAAGTCGACGACGACGGTCGCGATGGACTTCGGCCGGATCACGCTGGCCCCGGACCTGGTGCTGTACCTGTTCGGCACGCCCGGGCAGAAGCGCTTCTGGTTCATGTGGGACGACCTGTGCGTGGGCGCCATCGGCGCCATCGTGGTGGTCGACACCGACCGGCTTGACGAGGCCTTCTCCCCGCTGGACTACTTCGAGGCCAAGGGGATCCCGTTCATCGTCGCGGTCAACCAGTTCGAGGGCACCCACCAGTACTCCCTGGAGGAGGTCGCCGCCGCGCTGGCGCTGTCGCCGAACGTGCCGCTGATCGCCATCGACGCCCGCGAGCGGGAGTCCGCGAAGCGGGCCCTGGTGCGGATCACCGAGTACGCGCTGGAGCGGTTGACGCGCGACGTCGCGGTGGCGCGCTGACCCGGTCCACCGGTCAGGGTCGCCAGATCCAGGTTTCCGACAGCAGCTCGCCGTCGCGGTCGTCCCACCGCTGGCCGCCGAAGACGACCAACGCGTCGCCGAGGGCGGTCAGCCGCTCGTCGTACGTCGACGGCGTCCGTTCCGGGATCCGGAGCCATCGGTCGTGCTCGGTGTCACGCACCACTCCCTCGGCGTACTCGTAGCTGGCGCTCCCCCACCCGATGACCCCGGCCAGGTCGACCGCCTCGTCCTGGCCCTGGCCGGGAGGCGGATCGGGGAAGCCGCTCCAGGAGTCGGTGCGGAGGTCGAGGACCCCGCCGCCGGTGGACCCGAAGTGCGGGTTCAGCCACGCCTCGTCGCCACTGCGCCACACCTGGTAGCCGGCGCCGGGAGCATCGGGGAGCCGGCTCCATGACCCCTCGCCGAGGTCGTACGCGGCCGCGAGCTTCACCGGCGGGTCCGACGTGATGGACGAGCCGAACACGAGCAGCCGGTCACCGTCGGCCGTCGCCCAGCGGTCGTAGACCCGCGGCAGCGGGTCGTCGGGCAGCTGCTGCCAGCGGTCGGTGTCCGGGTCGTAGAGGTGATCGGGGTGCTCGCCGTTCTCGTCGGAGTCGGCGAGCACCAGCAGCCGGTCACCGACGGGCACGAGGGCGGCGTACGACGGTGCCGGCGACGGCACCGCGCCGAGCTCGGTCCAGCGGTCGGCGTCGACGTCGTACCCCAGCAGCTCCAGGGGGCCGTCGCACGCAGCCGTCCCGCGGCAGCCGGTGAGGACGAAGACGGTGGTGCCGAGGGCGACCGCTCGCGCGTCGTGGAACGCGAACGGCGCCTCTGCGACCGGGCGCCACTCCCCCGTGGTGACGTCCAGCAACGCGCCGTCGCGCAACGGCGGCCGGTCGGGGAACGAGCAGTCGGCGTTCGGGGGACAGAGCCACTCCCAGCCGCCGGCGACCAGAACCCGGTGGTCGACCGCGGTCACGACCGACCCGATCCGCCCGCTCAGTGGGGGGTCCGGCAGCCGCTCCCATCCCGTCCCGGCCGCTGCGCCTCCCTTGCTCACTGGACTCGCGGGCTCACCCGTCGCGCGAGCGCATCCGGACGCGAGCAGCGCCACCACGACGACCGCCATCCAGTACTTCCGCATGGTCCTGGGACGGAACCGGCAGGCGATCGGTTCCGACCGCTGGCAAGATGGCGGCGTGGCTGCGTTGACGACCCCGACCGCGGGGCGGGTGTTCCGAACGGCGCGGCGGGCGGTGCTCGCGCTGCTGGGCGTCCAGTTCGCGCTGGCGATCGGCATGTCCCTGGTCGACTCCTACCGCCGGCGCGGCAAGAAGGCCAAGCCGTTCCCGGTGACCCCGCCGCGCACCGTCGAGGTCGGCGAGGGCGGCGGCGAGGTCACGACGTACACCTATGGCGAACACCTGTACGACGCGATGCTGGCCGCCATCGCCGGCGCCCAGCGCCAGATCCTCTTCGAGACCTACATCTGGAAGGGCGACGAGGTCGGCGAGCAGTTCAAGCAGGCGCTGGCGGACGCCGCCGACCGGGGCGTCGAGGTGTACTGCATCTACGACAGCTTCGCGAACCTGGTGGTGTCGCCGCGGTTCAAGCGGTTCCCGCCGTCGATGAAGGTGCTGCCGTACGGCATCTACAACGCCGGCTGGCGCGTGTTCGACCTGCGCCGCTACGGCCGCGACCACCGCAAGATCCTGGTCGTCGACGACAACGTCGGGTTCGTCGGCGGGTACAACATCGGCACGGCGTACGCCACCGAATGGCGTGACACCCACATCCGGCTGACCGGCCCGGCGGTGTGGGATCTCAAGCGCGCCTTCGCCGACTTCTGGAACCTCAACCGGCGGCGGATCATGGGCCCCAGCAAGCGGCCGCTGCTGCTCGAGACGACCCCTTCCTGGGAGCCGCACATCCGGGTGCACCGCAACGTGCCCAGGCTCTGGATGTTCCCGATCCGCGGGATGTACCTCGAGGCGATCAACCGGGCCGCTCGCAACGTGTGGCTGACCCAGGCCTACTTCCTGCCCGACCAGGACTTCGTCGACGAGATGGTGGCCGCGGCGCAGCGCGGCGTCGACGTCCGGCTGCTGGTCCCGCTGAAGTCCAACCACGTCGTCGCCGACTGGATCTCACGCGGCTACTACGACCAGCTGCTGCGCGGCGGGGTCCGGATCCTCCGGTTCCAGGGGGCGATGGTGCACGCCAAGACCGCCACCGTCGACGGCACGTGGTCGACGGTCGGCACGGCCAACATCGACCGGCTCAGCCTCACCGGCAACTACGAGATCAACGTCGAGATGATCGACGAGGACCTCGCCGCCACGCTGGAGGACGTGTTCGAGACCGACCAGGCGAACTGTCTCGAGCTGACGCTGTCGGAGTGGGAGGCGCGCGACCTGCACCGGCGCTTCACCGAGGGCCTACTGAACCCGCTGCGGCCGCTGCTGTGAGTCCCCCGACTGACGCGGTCGTGCTCGACGGCGGCCTCTCGACACTGCTCGAGGCGCAGGGCGCCGACCTGTCAGGATCGCTCTGGACGGCCCGGCTTCTGGGCGAGGAGCCGCAGCGGATCGCCGACGCGCACCGCACCTACTACCTCGCGGGTGCCCAGGTCGCGACCACAGCCAGTTACCAGAGCAGCGTCGAGGGCCTGGTCGCCGCGGGGTACGACGAGCGGGCGGCCCGCGGACTGATCCGCCTCAGCGTCACGCTCGCCCGCGACGTCCGCGACGCGCTGGCCGAGACTCTGCCCGACACGCGGCCGGGTCTGCTGGTGGCGGCGTCGGTGGGGCCGTACGGCGCCTACCTGGCCGACGGGTCGGAGTATCGAGGCCGGTACGGCGTACCCTCCGCCCGGCTCCGGGACTTCCACGCCCGGCGGCTCGAGCTGCTCGCCGATGCGGAGCCGGACCTGCTCGCCGTCGAGACGATCCCGGACGTCGACGAGGCCGAGGTGCTGGTCGACCTGCTCGACCAGGTCGGAGTCCCTGCGTGGTTCTCCTACTCGGTGCGGGGGGATGCCACCGCAGCGGGGCAGCCGCTGACCGACGGCTACGCGCTGCTCGCCGGCCACGGCTCGCTGGTCGCCGCGGGCGTCAACTGCTCGCTCCAGTCCGACGTGCTGGGCGCGGTCCAGGCAGCGACGGCGGCCACCGGCCTACCCGCGGTCGCCTACCCGAACCGCGGCGGCACCTGGAACGCCACGGCCAAGCGATGGGCCTACGGCGACCCGCCCGACCTGGATCTGGTCCGCACCTGGCTCGACGCCGGCGTCCGGTACGTCGGCGGCTGCTGCGGAACCGGCCCCGACTTCATCGCCGAGCTGGCTGGGTTGACCGCCGAGCGGGCGTGACCCACCCCGCGCGACTCAACCATCCGTGACCCGTCAGTTGTGCAGGTTCCAAACCCACCGAGCCGTCAGGTGTGCAGGTTCCAGACCCACCGAGCCGTCACTTGCGCAGGTTCCAAACCCACCGAGCCGTCACTTGTGCGCGTTCCAGACCCACCGAGCCGTCACTTGTGTGGGTCCCAACACTGCACAAGTGACGGCTCGCGCCCTCCTGAACCTGCCCACGTGACGGCTCGCGCCCTCCTGAACCTGCCCAAGTGACGGCTCGCGCCCTCCTGAACCTGCCCAAGTGACGGCTCGCGCCCTTCT
>NZ_DASUTK010000082.1:0-2813 GCF_036374615.1 Nocardioides sp. | reverse complement strand
TGCACTGGGGCAAGGAGAACTCGGCGAGGGTGACGCGCCACCAGAAGGCGTTGGCGCGGGACCTCTCGCGTGCCGGCGCCGCTGTCGTGGTCGGTACCCACACCCACCGCCTGCAGGGATCCGGCTGGCTGGGCACCACGTACGTGTCCTACGGACTCGGCAACTTCATCTGGTACCACGGCAGCCGAGGCGAGACCGGGCTGCTCGACCTCGCCGTTCGGGACGGCCGCGTCGTCGCCGACGGGTGGCGGCCGGCCCTGATCCCCCCGGACGGCGGGTTGCCGACCTTTCTGAGCGGCACGTCGGCGGCCCGTGCCCGCACCGCGTGGCGGAAGCTCCGGCAGGGCAGTGGCCTGACCGCGGCGCCGGTCGAGCCGGCCACCTTCTCCGCCTCTGTCAGCGCCATCACCGGTCCGCTGCGGCGCCGGATGTCGAGCAGCTACCGGTCAGGGTGCCCGGTCCCGCTCGGACAGCTTCGCTATCTGCGCGTGAGCCACTGGGACTTCGACGGTCGCGCCCGCCAGGGCGAGCTGGTGGTGGCGGCCAAGCACGCGGACGCCGTGGTGGACGTCTTCGCCGACCTCTTCGCCGCAGAGTTCCCGATCGAGCGGATGCAGCTGGTCAGTGACTTCGGCGGTGACGACGAGCGTTCCATGGCCGCCAACAACACCTCGGCGTTCAACTGTCGTCGCGTTGCGGGTACGGATCGATGGTCGCAGCACTCCTACGGTGCGGCGATCGACCTGAATCCCGTGCAGAACCCCTACGTCACCCGCTCGGGTGTGTCACCGCGAGCCGGCGCACCGTGGGCGCAGCCGCCTGCCCGGCGGTCGACGGTGCCCGGTCTGATCACTGCCGACTCCGTGGTGGTGCGGGCGTTCCGCGCGGTGGGTTGGTCATGGGGCGGGGACTGGGACGACCCGCAGGACTACCAGCACTTCTCCGCCGAGGGGTCCTGACGTCCCTCGGGAGTGGCTGTCGTTCGACCCGTCACCATCCGTGCTCGGCCACCCGAGTCCCGGGGTCGGGCCGGCCGGTGGGCGAGCTCGTCGATCAAGCCGTTGACCTCTGCGCCGAGCTGCAGCTGGGTGAGCGGGATCCCGACCGTCCCGGCGTCGACGTCGTGGGTCAGCAGGCCCGTGACCGTTCGGAGGCCTGGCAGGCCGGCGCGGCGGTCCTCGTCAGCTCCTCGGACACCGCCCAGAGCCGCGCGGCCGCGTCGGCGTCCCGCAGCGGCGCCCACGGCTTCTGCTGGCCCGGTGGGCCACCGACGTTGCCGAGTCCCTGCGGACCGTAGAAGCTGCCGTCCTCGGACTCCGGCACGGTCGCCGCCAGCAGAGCACTGAGTTTCGCGCTCTCCACGGTTCCCACGATGAGGCCCCTCTCCGAGAGCCAGCGGATCAGCCGGATCTCCCGGGTGTCCGCGTCGCGGCCCATCTCCGGTCGTGCCGACAGCAGGCCGGTCGGTGCGACACCGGGATGGGAGATGGTGCTCGTGACTCCCCAACCCGCCGCCTTGCTGCGTCGGCTGAGCTCGAGCCCGAACAGACCGCAGGCGATCTTCGACTGCCGGTAGGCCCGCATCGCGTCGTACTCGCGTTCGGCGTTCAGGTCGGCGAAGTCGATCCCGCCACGCCGCGCGGCGATGCTGGTCTGCGTCGTGACCCGGCCGCGTCCGGCCCGGAGCAACGGCAGCAGCTGGAGGGTGAGCGCGAAGTGGCCGAGATGGTTCGTGCCGAGCTGCAGCTCGAAACCGTCGACGGTCAGCTGCCGATCGGGCGGGGTCATGACGCCGGCGTTGTTGATCAGGACGTGGATCGGCGCGCCACCGGCCCGCAACCTCTCGCTGAGCGCTGCGAGGGACGCCAGCGAGGACAGGTCCAGCTCCTCCAGCGTGATCTTCGCTCCCGGGTGCCGTTCGCGGATCCGAGCGAGAGCCGACTCGCCCTTGGGCACGCTACGGACCGGCAGGACGACCTCGGCGCCGGCACCGGCGAGAGTGGTGGCGATGGCGAAGCCGATGCCGTTGCTGCCGCCGGTGACGACAGCCCGACGGCCGCTGAGATCGGGGATGGTCAGGTGGTGGTGACGTCGTGGCATCCGTGGCTCCTGGAGATCGTGTCGACTGGTACGCCATCGGGCGTGCGCACCAGCCTCCGCCACACGCGCATCGTTATCCACGGTCTGTCGATCCGTGGTTCGGTGGACCTGGACAGGCGAGGATGTGGTGGTGATCGATCGAGCCGCACTGGCCGAGTTCCTGCGGGGACGCCGGGAGTCGTTGCAGCCCGAGGACGTCGGTCTGCCGCGGGGGTCGCGTCGCCGGACGCGGGGACTGCGTCGCGAGGAGGTCGCAGTGCTCTGCCACATGTCGACCGACTACTACTCACGGCTGGAGCAGGAGCGCGGTCCGCAGCCCTCGCCGCAGATGATCGCCTCCATCGCCCAGGGCCTGCACCTGACGCGCGCCGAGCGCGACCACCTCTTCCGCCTCGCCGGGCACCAGCCGCCGGCGCGGGGTTCAGGTGGTGATCACATCAGTCCGGGGATGATGCGGATCTTCGATCGACTCGCCGACACACCGGCGGAGATCGTCACGGAGCTGGGCGAGACGCTGCGGCAGACCGCGCTCGGGGTGGCGTTGGTGGGGGAGCTGACGAGGTTCAGCGGACCGTCCCGGAGCATCGGGTACCGGTGGTTCACCGACCCGACGACACGCTTCCTCTACCCGGTCGAGGACCACGAGTTCTACTCGAGGATGTACGTCTCCGGTCTTCGCGGGGTGGTGGCGCTCCGTGGACCCGGGTCGCGGG
>NZ_DASUTK010000081.1:0-4707 GCF_036374615.1 Nocardioides sp. | reverse complement strand
CATCGACAACATCTTCCGGTTCACCCAGGCCGGCTCGGAGGTGTCGACCCTGCTGGGCCGGATGCCGTCCGCGGTGGGCTACCAGCCCAACCTGGCCGACGAGATGGGCGTGCTGCAGGAGCGGATCACCTCGACCCGCGGCCACTCGATCACCTCGATGCAGGCGATCTACGTGCCGGCGGACGACTACACCGACCCGGCTCCCGCCACGACGTTCGCGCACCTCGATGCGACCACCGAGCTCTCGCGCGAGATCGCGTCGCTGGGCATCTACCCCGCGGTGGACCCGCTGACCTCGACGTCCCGGATCCTCGACGCCCAGTACATCGGGCAGGCGCACTACGACTGCGCGGTGCGGATCAAGCAGATCCTCCAGCGCAACAAGGAGCTCCAGGACATCATCGCGATCCTCGGTGTCGACGAGCTCTCCGAGGAGGACAAGATCATCGTGTCCCGCGCCCGGCGGATCCAGCGCTTCCTGTCGCAGAACACCTACGTGGCCAAGCAGTTCACCGGTATCGAGGGCTCGACCGTGCCGGTGGCCGACACCATCGAGGCGTTCAACAAGATCGCCGACGGTGACTACGACCACGTCGCCGAGCAGGCCTTCTTCATGTGCGGCGGCCTCGACGACGTCGAGCGGCGCTGGGACGAGATCCAGAAGAGCCTCTGATGGCCAACACCATGAAGGTCGCCCTGGTGGCCGCGGACCGCGAGGTGTGGTCCGGGGAGGCCACCATGGTCAGTGCGCGCACGGTGGACGGCGACATCGGGATCATGGCCAACCACACGCCGATCATGTCGGTGCTCGACGCGGGTCAGGTCGACGTCCGTACCGTTGACGACGGCCACTGGGTCGCCGCCGTCAACGGCGGGTTCCTCTCGGTCGCCCACAACGAGGTCCGACTGCTCTGCGAGCATGCGGAAATCTCGTTCGAGAGCAACTACGAAGAGGCGAAGCGGCTGCTCGACGAGCGAGTAGCCGCGCAGGAGAGCAACGAGGGCTGACCGGGTCAGCCGCTGGAGGAGGACGGATGCCGCTGTGGCAGCTGCTGCTCGACGCAGCTGGTGCGGTGCTCGTCCTCGTCCTGCTCTACGGCCTCGCCCTCGTCGTACGCCGACGGCTGCTGTCCCGCCACGGCGGTACCTTCGAGCTCAGCTACCGCGTCCGGTCCGAGAGGGCCGGGCGCGGTTGGCTTCTCGGGCTGGGGCGGTACTCGGGAGACCGTCTCGAGTGGTTCCGGATCTTCTCGCTGGCCCCCAGACCCAAGCGGGTGTGGGAGCGGAGCACGCTCAACTACACGGGGCGGCGTGACCCCGAGCGCTCCGAGCGGATGTCGCTGTACCCGGACCACACGGTGGTGCAGTGCAACGTCGGGGACGCCACCCTCGAGCTCGCGATGTCGCCGAGCTCCCTGACCGGCTTCCAGTCGTGGCTCGAGGCGGGTCCGCCCGGTACGGCGACGACGGTGTGAGCGAGCCGACCTCGAGCGGCGTCCGGCCGGGCGTCGCGACCGTCACCGCCGCGCGCAACGCGGTCGCGACCGCGTTCATCCTCAACGGTCTCGGCTTCGCCTCACTGTTCTCGCGGGTGCCCGACATCCGGTCGGGGCTCGACCTCGACAACTCCTCGCTCGGACTGCTGCTGCTGTCCGGTGCCCTCGGCTCGGTGCTCGCGCTGCCGAGCGCCGGGGCGCTGATCCGCCGCAGCAGTGCGGCCGCCGTGGTCCGCGGCGGGAGTGTGCTCGTCGCGGTCGGGCTGGTGGTCGTCGCCCTGGGGATCGACGTCGCGTCCTCCGTCGCGCTGTCGGCCGTGGGTCTCTTCGTCTACGGGGTCGGCACCGGTACGTGGGACGTCGCCATGAACGTCGAGGGCGCCGCGGTCGAGCGTGGCCTCGGACGCTCGATCATGCCGCGCTTCCACGCCGGCTGGAGCCTCGGGTCGGTCACCGGAGCCGGGATCGGGGTGCTGGTCACGGCGGCCGGCGTCCCGATGATCGGGCACCTGGCGCTGGGCGCTGCGGTGGTGCTGGTCGCCGTACCCGCGACGCGGAGGTTCCTGCCCGCGGAGCCGGAGTCTCACGCCGGCTCGTCCGGAGCGGCGTGGCGCGAGCCCCGCACGCTCGCGATCGGACTGATGGTGCTCGCGTTCGCGCTCACCGAGGGGTCGGCGAACGACTGGCTCGCGCTGGCCATCATCGACGGGTACGACGCTCCGCGTTGGGTCGGCGTCGGCGGGTTCGCCCTGTTCGTGATCGCCATGACGACCGGTCGGCTGCTCGGGACGTTCTTCCTCGACCGCTACGGCCGAGTGCCGGTGCTGCGCGCGACCGCCCTGCTCGCGCTCGGCGGGCTGGTGCTGCTGCTGCTCGGCCCCCATCCCGTGGTGGTGGCGCTCGGAGTGCTGGCATGGGGGCTCGGCGCCTCGCTCGGCTTCCCCGTCGGGATGAGCGCCGGGGCCGACGACCCAGCGCACGCGGCGGCACGGGTGAGCGTGGTGTCCACCCTCGGCTACTCCGCGTTCCTCGCCGGCCCACCGCTGCTCGGCTTCGTCGGCGACCGGGTGGGCACGCTCCAGTCGCTGTGGGTGGTCGCGGCGATCCTGGCGCCGACGGCCCTGCTCGTGTCGGTCGCCAGGGAGCCGGACGCGAGAGACTGAGCCGTGGGCTGGACGGTCGGAGTCGCCATCGGGGTGGTCCTCGGGCTCGCTGTGCTGGGCGTCGGCGTGCGGCTGATTCTGCGCGGCCGGCGTGAGGGGCGGATGGCGGGGGCGAGCGTCGACGACCGGATGGTGGCGAGCTTCCGCGTCGCTGCCGGGGTGCGGATGATCAACAAGGGTGCGCTGCTGCTGGTGCTGGTCGCGATCGCCGCCGTGGTCTGGAAGCGCTGACCGCGGCCGGTTCACCGCACGCCTTCAGATGGCGACCAGCGCGGTGCGGCCATGACGCCTCCTGCTAATGTAAGGATACCTGTCGAATACTGGAAG
Organism: Nocardioides sp.; assembly: GCF_036374615.1. GTDB lineage: Bacteria > Actinomycetota > Actinomycetes > Propionibacteriales > Nocardioidaceae > Nocardioides. The sequence continues at coordinate 1,721 of NZ_DASUTK010000081.1, read as the reverse complement.
AATCCTTACGGATGTCAAGGCCCCCGCTGCCCGGTCCTCCCCACAAGCCGCTGATCGCCCTGGTCGATCGGCTGAACCGGGCGCTGCAGATCGACATGGTCCGGGCCGGCCACGCCGCCGGGTTCCCCGAGCTCAAGCATGCGCACAACCTGGTCTTCGGCACCCTCAGTAGCTCACACGGGAGCCACACAGCAGACATGGCAGCCCGGGCAGGGATCACCCGGCAGTCGATGGGGGAGGTGGTGCGCGAGCTCATGGGCCTGGGCATCGTCGAGATGACCGTCGACCCCGAGGACCGTCGCGCCAAGCTGGTCACCTATACCGACTACGGCTTGGGCGTCGCCCGCGCGGGCCGTCAGCACATCGCCGACCTCGAGCAGCGCTTCGCAGAGGAGTTCGGGGAGGAGGAGTACGCCCTGGTGCGGGACGTGCTGGCCCGGATCGTCGAGCTGGTGGAGCCGGGGGAGCGGTGACGATGCTGCTCGCGAGTCAGGTCAGGGCCCTGCGCGACAGCCGTTGTCGGGCGACCGGCGGTTGACAGGTCGGTCGGGCGGCGTGACATCGAGGGTGCCCGTGGCGTCACGGACGAACTGCTGGCCATGGGGGTCCGACCACAGCCAGACGCCGGGCTCGACCAGCGTGTAGCGCCAGCCGGCGTGGGTCTTCAAGCGATGGTGGCGACGGCACAAGGGCGCGATGTTGCAGTCACAGGTCTCGCCGCCGCGCTCGCGCGGGACCCGGTGGTCGTGATCGCACTCGCAGGCCGGCCGGGTGCACATGGGGAACACGCACGTCGAGTTGAGGAGATGGTTGCGGGTCTCGAAGCGACCGCGGACCTCGTAGGCGTCGGTCCGGTTGTGGTCGTTGAGGTCGATCACCGGCTGCACCGTGAGATGCGAGTCCGTACGGCCGCACCAGTCACGGATCTGCTGGTCGAGCATCGCGCGGTTGGCCGTCTCGTTGCGGCCGACGGGGTCGAGCCCGAGGACGGCGAGGTCGCTGATGTGCATGAACAGCGTGGTGTGCTTGACGGCTTGGGCGCAGACCGGTCGTCCAGCAGCGCGAGGGCGCCGGCGGGGTCGGCGAGAACACCCACTGCGCGAGAGCGGCGTACGTCGAGAGAGTCGGTGTGGCGGCCGGCTCGCTCGTCGGCGTGGGCAAGGGCAGCCGCGACGCGCGACAGGGCCTGGTCGAAGTCGTGGAGGTCCTTCCAGTCGCCACGCAGGCTCATGTCGGCGACGCCCGTGTCGTTGATTGAATCGGCGTGGAGGGTGGCGTGACGACGGTCGAGCGCTTCGAGCTGCGCGATCTCGCGCTCCTCGGGGTGGAGTCGGAGCAGCGCCTCGTCGAGAAGACGGTCGAGGGTGATCGGGCCGACCTTGTGCGCCACGTCGTCGAGCACCTCGTCCAAGTGGGCGCAGACGTCTTCGGGTTGGCCGAGCACCGCCTGAGCGATCCGGCGCGCCCGCCAGGCCTCGACCTCGCAGGTCACGACCCTTGACCAGACCCGGGGAAGCCGGTGACGAAGCACCAGGGCGTCGCGGATCATCGCGTCTCCGCCGGCGGTGTTGCGGCCGACCGCAGCGGCGAATGAGGCGCCGGCCTTCCAGGACCACCTCGGGATCCCGCGCTCGGGGTCGAACTCCCGGGCCCATTCGGCTGCCGGGTCATCGGGATCGGCGGCTGGACCGGGCCCTGGGTCATCGAGCTCTGCGTTGTCG
>NZ_DASUTK010000080.1:0-7853 GCF_036374615.1 Nocardioides sp. | reverse complement strand
GGGTCTAGCCCTCGAACGCGCCCGAGACCGGATCTGGACCCTCAACAGCGTGCAGGTCTGGCACCTGTTGACCGCGGGGCGCGGCTGGTCGGGCGACGAGTACGAGGACTGGATCGGGTCCGCCATGTGCGATGCGGTGCTTGCTTGACGTCAAGCAAGTAGCCGTTCGCACTCCTCCGCGCACTAGCTAGCGGGCCAGAATGACGAGCTGGCGGTATCCGCGACGGAGCAGACCCCTCTGGCCCTGACGAGGGATGAGCATGCCGTTGCTGATAGTCCACGCTGCCCGCGTTCCTCTGTAGCCGGGGATTGCGCTGCAGGTGTCACCGTTGCCGTTGCGCCGATTCCTCGTCGGGGGCTGGGGTACGGGTAACGCCCTGAACTGGTTGCCGGCCCCCGAGTTGATGAGCATCCAGTCCCGTCGCTGACGTCTGTCTGTAGGGGACGCCAGGCCCTGGACAACCAGCAGGTCCGTTGCGAGATCGCGATTCGCGCGACCGCTGCAGAAGCTCCGGCCGGCGCTCAGGGGAAATCTGAAGTCGGCCTGTGGAAAGTGCGGCGGCTCCTGACTGTTGAGACGCACGACCAGCTTGGTTCGGGACAGCGTCACCAGATCCGGCCACGTGTCGCGGTTCAGGTCGACCAGCCCGGCGTCGTTCCAACGCCTGGCTGGGAGGCCTTGGAGCGCGGCCACTTCGCGATAGGAGACCGGTCCATCTGGCGTCGTTCGGTTCCGGTAGAGGCGCAGCGAGTAGGAGCAGGACAGGAAGTCTTGCCTCCCATCGAGATCGAAGTCTCCTGTGGATGAACAGGATGTGTTCTGGACCGAGGGCAGTCCGCCCGTGCGTCGTCCCACGAACCGCCGACCGTGATTCACAAAGATCCGGTCCCGACTCGGGTGGAGAACGGGCTCCGCGTTGCCCACGAACAAGCTCGGCCTGCCAGTGCCGCGGATGTTCAAGATCGAGACCGTTCGGCCTCGCCCCGAAGGATCTTTGGCCCCCCACGAAGCCACGACGTTCTTGAAGCCACCATCTCGCTGCTGAATCAGCAGCGCGTTCTTCTTGTGCGAGACCGTGCCGATGTTGGCGCCCCGGACGCAGTACAGGTCGGGCCGCCCATCCGGCCGTGTGCTCGCTGGCCCAGCGAAGTCGGCCGCGGCGCAGTTGTGGCGGTCGGTGCTCGGCAGGGAACGATCGAACGTGAATCCCCCGCGGCGTTTACCCAGCCAGATCTCCCACGGCTGTTCGTGGAACGAGAGGAGAACGTCCGGATTTCCGTCGCTGTTCTTGTCGAAGACAAGACTGTCGCCCCACGTGTGGGAGAAGGCTCCCAACCCCTGTCGTGGGCGATCAACTCGGCGGGTGATGTCGCGCACGCGGGCTTGGGAGATGATCCGCGACGAGTCCAGCTCGGGATCGCGACCAGGCTGGGAGTCGCCGTTGCGGGTGCTCGCGGCCTCTTCGTGGCTGCCGGATAGCACCTCGACGGTATCGACGGGCCAAGCGGGGCGCCCCGACAGCGTGGCAGCGAGGGCGGCGACCAGCGACACGGCGAGGACGGGCGCGAGCGGCGTGCGCTTCATGATCCCAGGCATGCATGCAACGTCCTGCAGACGGTGTAGTCCGCGCATCGTAACGGGCAGTCCCACGTGTATGGCGCCGTTTGCGAAACGGGTCCTGCTTCACCCGCTGGGGACGCGCTCACTCATCGCCTGCCAGCTCCATCGGCCATCGGTTCCAGATGACCCAGCAATCGCTGACACTCCCGGATGAGGTCCGCTCGAAGTAGCTGCCCCCGCTCGGCAAAGGACTTTTGATGCTGCGCGTACTCCTGCTTCCCCTCGGCCGTCTCGATCCGCACCGGCTCGAGCCCGAACGCCGTGAGGTCGTACGGCGCGGCCCGCATGTCGAGCTCGCGGATGTTCCACGCCAGCTCGAAGCAGTCGGCGACCAGGTCCGAGCTCACGAGCGGACTGAGTCGGAACGCGTGCTTGTAGAGGTCCATCCCGGCGTGGAGGCAGCCCGGCTGCTCGAAGTCGGGCCGGTCGTCGGGGCCGGGTGAGAGCGTGTTGCGGGGTCGCGCCTCGTCGGTGAAGAAGCGGAAGGCGTCGAAGTGGGAGCACCTGATCCGGTGCGACTCGACGACCGTGTCGGTGCCGGCACCGCCGAGCCGGAGTGGCTGCGGGTGCCGGGTCTCATCGGCGCGGTAGACCATCGCCCACTCGTGCAGCCCGAAGCACCCGGTGTGGGCCGGCCGGGCGGCGGTGGCAGCGAGCAGCCGGTGGATCGACCCGATGAGGCGCCGCTGCCCGGCGAGGTACTCGTGCCCCACTGCCACCACTTCCTCCGGTGGTTGAGGTGTGAGCGAAGCGAGCCTCGATACCCCCGGAGATCGGGGCCACGAGACCTGGTACCCCTTCAGCCCGGCGTACTCGGCCGCGTCCTCCAACGCCACCCCGTACCCCGGGTGCCAACGGAGCAGCTGCGCGGGCCGGTGCGAGTAGTAGGAGAACAGGAAGTCGTGCACCGGATGCTTCCGGCCGGTCCGCCGTCGTTCGAGGTGGGGCTCGACGTACGGCGCGAGCCGCGCGGCGTGGGCAGCGGCGCGGGCGCGCCAGACGGTGGCCGGAATGGTCTCGACGGGCACGGTTCGAGGGTACGAGGATGGCGCGATGACCGAGACATCCGCGGGGGCATCCCCGGAGGGGTACGACCCGCTCTCGCGAGCGCACGCGCACGCAAGTGCGTGGCTGGCCAGCCTCGACTCCCGCGACATCCCGCCCACCGCAGATGCGGTCGAGGTGGCCAAGCGGCTCGGTCGCGACCTTCCGGACGGTCCGACCGATCCGGGCGAGGTCGTGGACCTGCTGGCGGAGGCCTGCGAGCCCGGCCTGACGGCGATGCCGTCGGGACGATTCTTCGGGTTCGTCGTCGGCGGCACCCACCCGGCGGCCCTGGCGGCCGACTGGCTCGCCACCGCGTGGGATCAGAACGCCGGCATGCGCGCGGTGACCCCCGCGACGACGGCGGTGGAGGACGTCGTCGAGGCGTGGGTGACCGACCTGCTCGGGCTGCCGCCCGAGAGCGCGGTCGGGTTCGTGACCGGCGGCACCATGGCCAACTTCACCGGCCTGGCCGCCGGGCGGGAAGCGGTCCTCTCGCGAGTGGGCTGGGACGTCGCCGAACGCGGACTGGTGGGTGGCCCCGGCGTGCGTGTGGTGGTGGGGGAGGAACGCCACGATTCGGTCGACCTCGTGCTCCGCTACCTCGGGCTCGGTGCGCCCGAGGCCGTCGCCGCCGACGACCAGGGCCGGATCGACGTGACGGCGCTCCGCAGCGCGCTCGAGGACGGCGACGGCCGCCCGACCATCGTCGTCCTGCAGGCGGGCAACGTGCACTCGGGCGCGTTCGACTCCTTCCCCGAGGCGATCGCGCTGGCGCACGAGCACGGGGCCTGGGTGCACGTGGACGGCGCCTTCGGCCTCTTCGCCGGCGCGTCGCCTCGCCACCGGCACCTGGTCGAGGGATACGAGGCCGCCGACTCCTGGGCGACCGACGCACACAAGACGCTCAACGTCCCCTACGACTGCGGCGTCGCGATTGTGCGCGACCGAGCGGCGCTGCGGGCTGCGATGTCGATGGTGGGCCCGTACCTCATGCAGGACGACACCGTCGGTGACCCGTTCGAGAAGGTGCCCGAGCTGAGCCGTCGCGCCCGCGGCGTCCCGGTGTGGGCGGTGCTGCGCACCCTGGGCGGTTCCGGCGTGGCGGCGCTGGTCGACCGGCTGGCCGGCCACGCGGCGGCGTTCGCCGAGGCGGTCGTCGAGATCCCGGGGGCCGAGGTGCTGCACGACGTCGTCTTCACCCAGGTGTGCGTCGCCTTCGGTGAGGACGCCCGGACGCTCGACGTGGTCAGCCGGATGCTGAAGGACGGCACGGCGTGGACCAGCGGCTCGGTGTGGCACGGCCGGGCGGTGCTCCGGATCGCGGTGAGCAACTGGTCGACCACGGAGCAGGACGTGGAGCGGACCCTGGCCGCGCTGCGCGCCGCGGTCGCCGAATCGGGGAGCTGAACGCTCCCTCGATAGGGTCGGGGCCGTGCGTATCGCAAGGTTCACCACCGGGGACGACCCGCAGTACGGCGTGGTCACAGGTGACGTCGACGAGTTCGGTCAGCCGGCCGACGACAGCGTGGTGGTCGCCCTCATCGGCGACCCCCTGTACGTCGGGATCGAGGTGACCCAGGAACAGCACCGGCTGGCCGACGTCCGGCTGCTGGCGCCGGTCCTGCCACGCAGCAAGGTGGTCGGGATCGGCCGCAACTACGCCGCCCACGCCGCCGAGATGGGCAACGACGTCCCGGACGAGCCGCTGATCTTCATCAAGCCCAACACCAGCGTGATCGGCCCGGGCGAGGCGATCGCCTATCCCTCGCTCACCGAGGATCTCCACTTCGAGGGCGAGGTCGCAGTCGTGATCGGGCGGATCTGCCGGGACGTGCCTGCAGCCAGGGCCACCGACGTGATCTTCGGCTACACGATCGGCAACGACGTCACCGCCCGCGACCTGCAGCGCTCCGACGTGCAGTTCACCCGGGCGAAGGGCTTCGACACGTTCTGCCCGCTGGGGCCTTGGATCGAGACCGACCTCGACCCGCAGGCCTTCGCGGACGGCCGGGCTGTGCAGACGCACCTCAACGGCGACCTCAAGCAGGACGGCAACACGCGCGACCTGATCTTCGACATCCCGACCCTGGTCGAGAAGGTCTCGGCCGTGATGACGCTCCTCCCCGGTGACGTGATCTTGACCGGAACGCCGGCCGGGGTCGGTCCGATGCAAGTGGGTGACGAGGTCGAGGTGTCGGTCGCCGGCCTCGGCTCCCTGACGAACCCGGTGGTGAAGCGATGACGGCACCCAGGCCGCGGGTCCGGATGGCCCCGAGCCCGACCGGCAGCCCGCACGTCGGGCTCGCCCGCACGGCGCTCTACAACTGGGCGTTCGCGCGTCATCACGGCGGCACCTTCGTGTTCCGGATCGAGGACACCGACAAGGAGCGGTCCACCCAGGAGTCGTATGACGGCCTGATCGAGGTCATGCAGTGGCTCGGCCTCGACTGGGACGAGGGACCGCTCGTCGGGGGCCCGTACGGCCCGTACCGGCAGAGCGAGCGGGACCACATCTACCGGGACGTCCTCGAGAAGCTGCGCGGCCACGGCTCGACGTACGACTGCTACTGCACCACCGACGAGGTCACCGCCCGCCGCAAGGCGGCCGGCTCCAAGGTGCAGGGGTACGACGGCTTCTGCCGCGAGCTCACCGACGAGCAGGTGGCCAAGTTCCGCGCCGAGGGTCGTGCGCCGGTCGTCCGGTTTCGGATGCCCGACGGCGAGATCACCTTCACCGACCTGGTCCGCGGAGACATCACGTTCCAGACCGAGTTCGTGCCCGACTACGCGCTGGCGCGCGCCAACGGCGACCCGCTCTACACACTGGTCAACCCGGTCGACGACGGGTTGATGGAGATCACCCACGTGCTGCGCGGCGAGGACCTGCTCTCCAGCACGCCGCGACAGGTGGCGCTGTTCGAGGCCCTCAAGGAGATCGGCGTCGCGAAGGCCACCCCCGAGTTCGGCCACCTGCCGTACGTGATGGGGGAGGGCAACAAGAAGTTGTCCAAGCGCGATCCGCAGGCGCACCTGCTGGCCTACCGCGAGCAGGGGTTCCTCCCCGAGGGGCTGCTCAACTACCTCGCCCTGCTCGGCTGGGCGATCGCGCCGGACCGCGACGTGTTTACGCTCGACGAGATGGTCGAGAAGTTCGACATCGGCGACGTGAACCCGAACCCCGCCCGGTTCGACATCAAGAAGGCGGAGGCGATCAACGCCGACCACCTGCGCATGCTGTCGATCGACGAGCTCACCCACCGGGTGCTGCCCTACCTCAAGGCCGCCGGGGTCGTCGGCGACCCCGTCCACGACAGTGATGCACAGCTGCTCGAGCTCGCGATGCCGCTGGTGGCCGAGCGGATGAACAAGCTCACCGAGGCCATCGACATGCTCGGCTTCCTCTTCGTCAGCGAGTCCGACTTCGAACGGCACGACGAGATCGATGACGCCGGCCGGGAGGTCGTGCAGGCGGCGTACGACGTGCTCGCCCGCCTGCCCCACTGGTCGACCGCCGAGATCGAGGAGGCCCTGCGCACCGCCCTGGTCGACGGCCTCGGCCTCAAGCCACGAAATGCCTTCGGGCCGGTGCGGATCGCGGTGACCGGCCGCAAGATCTCCCCGCCGCTCTTCGAGTCCCTCGAGCTGCTCGGTCGCGACCGGAGCCTCGCCCGACTGTCCGGCGCTCTCGCGTGAGCGCCTGGATCCCACCTCCTGGGGCGGCGCTCGCGGCGAAGCAGGGCCTGCCCTACCACCTCCTGCTCCGGGGCGGCCTGCAGCCGACGTGGTGGCGGTCGCTGGTGGGGGTGCTCGCCCTCGCCGTGGCGATGCTGCTGCTGCTGCCGCTCGCCGTGATGGTGCCGTTCGCCGTCTACTACGCCGCGAGCGGCCAGGAGGTCGGCTCGTCGGTGGCGCGTCTGGTCGACCTCACCCAGCCCACGCCGGCCGGCCTGGCCTACCTCAACCTCGCGCTGGCCGGGCTGATCCCGGTCACCTGGGTGCTGATCCGGTTCCTGCACGGCCTGCGGCCGCGGTGGGTCTCGTCGGTGTCTCCACGGCTCCGCTGGAGGTTCCTGTTCGTCTGCTTCGGGCTGTCCGTCCTCGCGTTGATCGCGACCCTGGTCGTCTCGGCGCTCCTGCCGCAGCGGGCAGAGACGTCGATGTCGGGAGAGGTCAACGACTTCACCCCGATGATCCGCGACTTCATGCTGGTCGTGCTGCTGCTGACGCCGCTGCAGGCGGCCGCCGAGGAGTACGCGTTCCGCGGCTATCTCACCCAGGCGTTCGGCGGACTGTTCCGCAGCCCGGTGCTGGCGGTGGGAGCATCGTCGTTCCTGTTCGCCCTCGCGCACGGCGCCCAGGACCCACCGATCTTCTTCGACCGGTTCGCGTTCGGGGTCGTCGCCGGCACGCTGGTCGTCCTCACCGGCGGTCTCGAGGCCGGCATCGCGATGCACGTGCTCAACAACTGGCTGGCCTTCGGGATCGCGCTCGCCTTCGGCGACATGAGCTCGACCCTCAACCCCACCGGGGGCACCTGGTGGAGCATCCCGGTGACCCTCACGCAGTCGGTCACCTACCTGCTGCTGGCGTGGTGGGTGGCACGTCGGATGGGACTCGCGACCCGGTCGGATCCGGCCGTTTTGGCCGCCCCGGAGGCCCGAGTGTAAGGTCTTGCCTCGGCTCGAAAGGGCCTGTCACCAGTGGGATATGGTGTAATTGGCAGCACGACTGGTTCTGGTCCAGTTAGTCTAGGTTCGAGTCCTAGTATCCCAGCGAAGTCCCGGATCTCCCTCGTGTGGAGGCCCGGGATTTGGTCTGGATCACGGCGCTTCGCTAGGGTTCCGATCGCTGTCAGTGCAGCACCTGCCCCCGTTGTGTAGCGGCCTAGCACGCCGCCCTCTCAAGGCGGTAGCGCCGGTTCGAATCCGGTCGGGGGTACCACGCTCAGAAGGGGCTCTGACCAGCGGAAACGCTAGGCGGGGCCTCTTCGTCATTTCCGTCGAAACCGGGCTCGGGCAACACTTGGGGCAACACGGGGCAACGCTCGCAGGTCGGCGCGCCGCCGCTGCGCCGCCTCTCGAGCGGCGTCCATCGCAGAGGCAATCTCGTCAAGCCAGGGGGTCGGGAGACAGTGTGAATGGGGCAATGAGCGGTGAAAGACGAGACGACGTGAGGCGACGCGGGG
>NZ_DASUTK010000079.1:0-48630 GCF_036374615.1 Nocardioides sp. | reverse complement strand
CAGGGCGCACTTTCAGGCACACGCCGCGGCAAGCAGCTGTGTCAGGCCGCTGCGTCAGGAGCCGCGGCCGCGGTGCTTGGGCAGGCCGGAGGAGCGCCAGCCGCCAGGGCCGTGCGAGTAGAAGGGGCGTACCTGCCGGTAGGGGCTGTTCCACTCCGTACGCCGCCGCTTGGCCGGTTCGGCGTCGGACCCGGCGGCCGCCAGGACGGCGACCAGGGCCGCGATCTCCTCCGGCGTGGTGTCGGGGGTGATGACGCGCAGCGTGGGGACGTCCGGCTCGACGGTCACAGCGGGATGTTCCCGTGCTTCTTGGCCGGCAGCACCTCACGCTTGGAGCGGAGCAGCCGCAGCGCCTTGACGATCTCCAGTCGGGTCTCGTGCGGGGAGATCACCGCGTCGACGTACCCGCGCTCGGCGGCGATGTAGGGGTTGGCCAGCGTGTCCTCGTATTCCTGGATCAGCTCGGCACGCTTGGCCTCCACGTCACCACCCTCGCCCTCGACGGCAGCGAGTGTCTTGCGGTGCAGGATGTTCGCCGCGCCCTGGGCGCCCATCACCGCGATCTGGGCGGTGGGCCAGGCGACGTTCATGTCGGCACCGAGGTGCTTGGAACCCATCACGTCGTACGCGCCGCCGTAGGCCTTGCGGGTGATCACCGTGACCAGCGGGACGGTCGCCTCGGCGTAGGCGTAGATCAGCTTCGCGCCCCGGCGGATGATCCCGTCCCACTCCTGGTCGGTGCCCGGCAGGAAGCCGGGTACGTCGACGAACGTGACGACCGGGATGTTGAAGGCGTCGCAGAACCGCACGAACCGGGCCGCCTTCTCCGACGCGTCGATGTCGAGGGTGCCGGCGAATTGCAGCGGCTGGTTGGCGACCACGCCGACCGAGTGCCCCTCGACCCGCCCGAACCCGACCACGATGTTCGGGGCGAACATCGACTGCACCTCGAGGAACTCCTCGTCGTCGAGCACGGCCGTGATCGCGTCGTGCATGTCGTAGGGCTGGTTGGGCGAGTCGGGGATCAGGGTGTCGAGAGTGCGGTCGAGCTCCGTGAACTCGGGCTCCACCGTTTCGTCGTACGTCGGGCCCTCGTCGAGGTTGTTCTGCGGTAGGAACGACAACAGCGCCTTGACGTACTCGATGGCGTCCTCCTCGTCGGAGCCCATGTAGTGGGCGTTGCCCGACTTGGTGTTGTGGGTGCGCGCGCCACCGAGATCCTCCATCGTGACGTCCTCACCGGTCACGGTCTTGATCACGTCGGGACCGGTGATGAACATCGCGGAGGTCTGGTCGACCATGACCGTGAAGTCGGTGACGGCGGGGGAGTAGACGTGACCGCCGGCGCAGTTGCCCATGATCAGGCTGATCTGGGGGATCACGCCGGAGGCGTGGACGTTGCGGCGGAAGATCTCGCCGTAGAGACCCAGCGAGACGACCCCCTCCTGGATCCGGGCGCCGGCGCCCTCGTTGATGCCGATGATCGGGCAGCCGGTCTTGATGGCGAGGTCCATCACCTTGGTTATCTTCTCGCCGTGGACCTCACCCAGGGAGCCGCCGAAGACCGTGAAGTCCTGGGAGAACACGCAGGTCTGGCGGCCGTCGATGGTGCCGTAGCCGGTCACCACGCCGTCGCCGTACGGGCGGTTCGTCTCCAGTCCGAAGGCCGTCGACCGGTGTCGTGCCAGCTCGTCGAGCTCCACGAACGAGCCCTCGTCGAAGAGCAGCTCGATCCGCTCCCGCGCGGTCTTGCGTCCCTTCGCGTGCTGCTTCTCGACCGCCTTGGCCGACCCGGCGTGGATCGCCTCGTCGAGCCGCCGCTCGAGATCCTCCAGCTTCCCCGCGGTGGTATGGATGTCGATGTCGGTCGGGACGTCGGTGCCTTCACCGGGATGTGCGCTCACCCGTGTCAATGTAGTGCCCATGGTGGCTCCCGCGCGCCCGCCCCTCGACTCGACCCGGCTCGCCGAGCACGGGATCGGGGTGCTGCCGGCGACCGGCTCGACCAACGCCGTGGTGGCCGACCTGGCGCGGGACGGCGCGCCCGGCTGGACGGTCGTCGTGACCGAGCACCAGACCGCCGGCCGTGGCCGGCTCGACCGGACCTGGGACACCCCGGACCGGGCGGCACTGACGTTCTCGACGCTGCTCCGCCCGAGTGTCGCTGGTGGTGAGTGGCCGTGGTTGCCCCTGCTCGCGGGCGTCGCCGTCGCCGGCGCGCTCCGGGAGGCCGGGGTGCCGGCCACGCTCAAGTGGCCCAACGACGTGCTGATCGGGGGTCGCAAGACCGCGGGCATCCTCGCCGAGCGGCTCGAGACCCCGACCGGTCCGGCCGCGGTGGTGGGGATCGGCCTCAACGTCCACCAGCGGGTGGACGAGCTGCCGGTGCCGACCGCGACCTCCGTCGAGCACGCGACCGGGGCCGCACCCGACCGCACTGACCTGCTGCTCGACATCCTGTCGCGGCTCCGACGCCAGTACGACGCCTGGTCGGTCGGTGGCGGCGCTGCCGTGCGCCCGGCGTACGTGGCTGCGTGCGAGACGATCGGCCAGGACGTGCGGGTTGCCCTGCCGGGCGACGAGGACCTGACCGGACCGGCCACGGACGTCGACCAGGTGGGGCGGCTCGTGGTCGCGGGACGGCCGATCGCGGCCGGCGACGTGGTGCACGTGCGGCCGACCGAGTGACATGATCGGCTCGTGGCCATCAACCCCAAGCTTCTCAACGAGGGCGAGAACGTCGTCGTGTCCACGCGGACGCACCCGAAGGTGCTGCTTCGGCCGCTGCTCGTGCTGGTGGTGATCCTCGCGGTCGCGGTGGTCCTCAACGGGCTCGGATCCGGTGACGCGGCCGACATCATGCGCCTCGTCGTGTGGATCATCGCGGCGCTGGCGATCCTGTGGTTCGTGGTGCGGCCGGTGGTCACGTGGGCCACCACGACCTACACCTTCACGAACCGGCGTTTCATGAAGCGCTCGGGGTTCATCGCCAAGGAGGGCCGCACGATCCCGCTCAACCGGATCAGCGGCGTCGACTTCGAGATCGGCGTGGTCGACCGGCTCTTCGGGTGCGGCACCCTGGTCGTGACCGACGCCAGTGAGCACGGCCACGTGCTGCTGCACGACATCCCGCGGGTGGAGCAGGTTCAGAAGACGGTCGCCGCCGAGCTCGACCGCTCGGCGGGCCGCGGCCCGGCGCCGCACCGCGCGGACGATGGCACCTGAGGAGGATCCAGAGACCCGCCCCGACCGGGACTCCCTGTCGCGGGCCGTCCTCGGCGAGGAGCCGATCCACAACGCCCTGGAGGTCGCTGACGAGACCGGCGTGACCATCGAGGAGCTGCGCCGGCTGTGGCGGGCGCTGGGGTTCCCGGAGGCCGGGACCGAGGTCGCGTTCACGCGGGCCGACGCGGAGGCGGTCTCGACGCTGACCGACATCGTCGAGACCGGCGCCATCGACTTCGACATGGCGGTGATGCTGACCCGCGCGGTGGGTCAGACCATGGCCCGGCTGGCCGACTGGGAGGTCGCCACGCTGGTCACCCGGGTCGAGGAGCTCGAACGCGGAGACGAGGCCACCGGTTCGCGGACCGGCTCCGCGCTGCGACTTCTCGAGGAGGTCAACACGCCCTTCGAGGAGCTGATGATCTACGCCTGGCGTCGCCACCTGGCGGCGGCCGTGGCGCGGATCCAGGCCCTCGGCGCGAGCGAGTCCGACCTCCACACCACGCAGGTCACGGTGGGCTTCGCCGACATCGTCGGCTTCACCGCCCTTTCCAACGAGGTCTCGCGGTCGCGCCTCGGGGAGATCGTGGAGACATTCGAGTCCCGGTGCGCCGACGTCGTCGCGAGCCGCCGGGGCCGGGTGATCAAGAGCATCGGCGACTCAGTGCTGTTCGTGAACGACGATCCCATCGCGGCGTACGACACGGCCGAGGGGATCATCAACGTGGTCGGCCGCGACCACCGACTACCGGAGGTCAGGGTCGGGCTCGCCAGCGGAGCGGTCGAGATGCGGCTCGGTGACGTGTTCGGCCCGCCGGTCAACATGGCCGCCCGGCTCACCGGGGTGGCGCGGCGCAACCGCATCATCATCGACCAGGAGACCGCCGACCTGCTGCCCGACGACCAGTTCGAGACCCGGCGGCTGCCGGCCCGGCCGGTCCGGGGGTTCGGCCTGGTCGAGCCGCTGACGGTCCGGCGACACTGAGCTCGAGCTCCCGACCTGCAGCGTGTTCATCAACAAAATCCGCGTTTCCGCACGCGCGAGCCCGCGGATTCCTACCGTGTTGACGTGCTGACCGTGCAGAACGTGCGACTGGACCCTGCCGCGCGCCGGGTCTGGGTGGGTCCCCAGGAGGTCGTCTTCTCCCGCAAGGAGTTCGACCTTCTGCACGCCCTCATGTCCCGAGCCGGTCAGCTGGTCACGCGTGACGAGCTGATGCGCGACGTCTGGGACACCACGTTCTGGACCTCCTCGAAGACCATCGACGTCCATCTGGGATGGGTACGCCGCAAGCTCGGTGACGACAGCCGTCGGCCCCGGCTGATCACGACCGTCCGCGGCCAGGGGCTGCGGTTCGAGGCCGAGGACCTCACCGCTCCGGCCCGGCGCAAGGGCATGCCCTAGCCTCTGCTGGGTGTCGCACCCAGGTCAAGCTCCGCTGCTCGCGATCGTCGGCGGCGGCCAGCTCGCCCGGATGCTGGCGGAGCCGGCGGCTGCGCTCGGCCTGCCGTTGCGGCTGCTCGCCGAGGCCGAGGGGATGTCGGCGGCCCAGGTGATCCCCGACCACGTCGTTGGTGACTACCGCGACCTCTCCACCCTCCGGTCGGTGACCGAGGGCTGCCAGGTCGTCACGTTCGACCACGAGCATGTCCCGACCGAGCACCTGCGGGCGCTGGCTGCCGACGGGCTCGCCGTCCGCCCGGGCCCGGACGCGCTGGTGCACGCCCAGGACAAGGCCGTGATGCGGGCGAAGCTGGGCGAGCTCGGGATCCCGTGCCCCCGGAACACGGTCGTCGCGTCCGTCGCCGACGTGGAGGCGTTCGGGTTCCCGTGCGTGCTCAAGACCACCCGCGGCGGGTACGACGGCAAGGGCGTGTGGTTCGTGAGCTCGGCCGAGCAGTGCGCCGAGCCGTTCGACTCCGCCGCGGCGTCCGGGGTCGCACTGCTCGCGGAGGAGCGGGTCGACTTCCGACGTGAGCTCTCGGCGCTGGCGGTCCGTTCGCCGAGCGGCCAGGCGGCGGCGTACCCCGTCGTGAGCTCGACCCAGCGGGACGGGATCTGCCACGAGGTGATCGCCCCGGCCCCGGACCTCGACCCCGACCTCGCCGGCGAGGCGCAACGGATCGCGCTCACGGTCGCCCGCGAGCTCGGCGTCACCGGCGTGCTGGCGGTCGAGCTCTTCGAGACCACCGACGGCCGCGTGCTCGTCAACGAGCTCGCGATGCGTCCGCACAACACCGGTCACTGGACGCAAGACGGCGCGGTCACCTCCCAGTTCGAGAACCACCTCCGCGCGGTCCTCGACCTGCCGCTGGGAGCGCCCCACCCGCGCGCGCGGTGGACGGTGATGGTCAACATCCTCGGCGGCCCCGATGGCGTCGGGCGGTTGTACGACGGCTACCCCCACGCGCTGGCGCGCGACCCGCGGCTGCGGGTGCACCTCTACGGCAAGGAGCTCCGGCCGGGCCGCAAGGTCGGGCACGTGAACGCCTACGGCAATGATCTCGACGACTGCTTGGAGCGGGCGCGGCACGCGGCCGCCTGGTTCCGCGGGGACCTCGGCAACGACAGCGAGTAGCCGGTCGAGTTGCCAGGTTCTGGGACGCTGGTGCCATGGCGCAAACCCTCGCCCGGACCGTGGCCGCACCGCGGCAGCGCGGCGAGCGACTGGTCGGCCTGGACGTCGCCCGCTGCCTCGCGCTGCTGGGCATGGTGTCGACCCACGTGCTGGCCCCGGTCGACGAGCAGGGCGAGATCACATGGACCCAGGACCTCGCCGGCGGCCGCGCGTCCGCGCTGTTCGCGTTGCTCGCCGGGGTGTCGCTCGCGCTGCTCTCGGGACGGCGTACGCCGCCCACCGGCCGGGCTCGCTGGGTAGCGGTCCGAGCGCTCGCCGTTCGCGCCCTGCTGATCGCAGCGATCGGTCTCACGTTGGGGATGCTCGACAGCGGCCTGGCGGTGATCCTCACCTACTACGGCGTGATGTTCCTGCTGGCGCTGCCGTTCATCGGCCTGCGGGCTCGCTCCCTGGCGCTGCTGGCGGCGGCCTGGGTCGTGGTGGTGCCGGTGCTGTCACACCTGGTGCGGCCCTCGTTGCCCGCCCCCCGTGGCGACAACGCCGCGTGGGGACAGCTGAGCGACCCGGTGCCGATGCTGTGGGAGCTGCTGCTCACCGGCTACTACCCGGCGTTGCCCTGGCTGGCCTACCTGTTCGCCGGCATGGCGCTGGGCCGCAGCGACCTGGCGCGGCGCTCGGTCCAAGTGGGGCTGCTGGTGGGCGGCGTCGCTCTTGCGGTGGGCACGACCTGGCTGTCGGACCGGCTGACCGCGGACCGCTTCACTTCGCAGGAGCTCTCGGAGGCTGGGTTCGGCATGTACGGCACGACGCCGGCCGGCGGCAGTGCGGACTACCTGCTGCTGGTGGCACCGCACAGCGCGACGCCGTTCGACCTCGCGCAGACGATCGGCAGCTCGCTGGCGGTGATCGGCGGATGTCTGGTGCTGCTGTCGCTGCTGCCGCCCACGGGCGCGCGGTTCATGGCGGTGCTGTTCGGTGCCGGCACCATGACCCTCAGCCTCTACTCGCTGCACGTCTGGATGAGGACTGACGGCGTGTGGCCGCCGGAGGAGGAGTGGTCGATGTTCTGGTACGTCCTGATCCTCGGCGTGATCGGTGCGGTGTTCGCCGTGGCGCGCGTGCGCGGGCCGCTGGAAGCCGTGGTCGCCCGGATCGCCCGCTAGGTTGATCGGCATGACCGCACGCGTGGGCATCGTGATGGGCTCCGACTCCGACTGGCCGGTGATGCAGGCAGCGGGGGAGGCGCTCTCGGAGTTCGGGATCGAGTTCGAGGCGGACGTCGTCTCTGCCCACCGGATGCCCGAGGAGATGCTCGACTGGGGCAAGGCGGCCGCCGGCCGGGGGATCCAGGTCATCATCGCCGGGGCCGGCGGGGCTGCCCACCTGCCCGGGATGCTCGCGTCCGTGACGCCGCTACCGGTGATCGGCGTTCCGGTGCCGCTGAAGCACCTCGACGGCCTGGACTCGCTGCTGTCGATCGTGCAGATGCCGGCCGGGGTGCCGGTCGCCACCGTCGCGGTCGGCGGTGCCCGCAACGCCGGCCTGCTCGCCGTACGCATCCTCGCGGCGAGCGACCCCGACCTGCAGCAGCAGATGACCGACTTCCAGCAGCAGCTGAAGTCCTCGGCGCAGGCCAAGGGTGCCGTGGTCCGTGGCGAGCGTCGGGTCGGTTTCTAGCGGCGGCGTGCCGAAGGTTTCCCCGCCCAAGCGGGGGAACCAGCGGGCACGGGCGGACGTCGAACCGGCATGATCGGACGCCTCGCAGGCATCGCCCTCCTCCTCATCGTCGTGGCGGCCTGCGGCGACGAGCCGGGAGCCGTTCCGGACGAGAACGCGACGCCGACTCCCGAGCTGCCCGCCGGGGACTACATCGCGACACAGCTGCCCGAGCCGTTCTCGGCCGGAGACCAGCTGCTGTTCTCGTTCACCCAGGACGGCGTCAGCTTCTCGGCCACCTGCAACCGGATGACGGGCAACGCGGAGGTCGTGGACGGCGTCCTGCACGTCTCATCGGTGGGAGGGACGGAGATGGGCTGCCCCGGGGCGGGGCACGAGCAGGACGAGTGGCTGGTCGACTTCTTCACGGGGTCGCCGCAGCTCGAGCACGAGGACGTCGGCTTCACGTTGACGACGGACGACGTCATGCTGCGGTTCCTGGACCCCGACGCGGTCTCCGACGACGTCGAGCTGGAGGGGACTGCCTGGACCCTGGCGGGCATCGAGGAGACCGACGGTGACGCGATCGGGCTGTCGGTGATACCGCCGCCCGTCGACGCCGGCGTCCGCATCGAGGGCGGGAAGCTGTTCGTGCGCACGGGCTGCAACCGCGGCAGCGCGTCGGTCACCGTCGGGGAGCATCGCCTCGAGCTCGGTCCGCTGGCCCTCACCAAGATGGCGTGCGCCGGGGCCGCGGGCGACGCCGAGCGCGGTGTGCTCCAGGTGCTGGATCGCCGCGAGGTGGAGTGGGGCATCACCGGCACCCAGCTGCGCCTGACGTATGGCGACCGCGCCCTCATCTTCGACGCGGAGTGAGCCCGCAGGCGGTCAGTCGGCGGAGCCCCTGACCCGGCCGCGGAGCGCCTTGGTCTCGCCGCGGCGACGCTTTGCCTCCACCCGGCGTCGCCGCGACGCCTTCGACGGCTTGGTCGGCACCCGTGGAGCAGGGGGCGGGGTCAGCGCCTCCCGGATGGTCGCCGCTAGCCGCTGCCGCGCGGCGGCGCGGTTGCGGTGCTGGGAGCGGTGCTCCGACGCGACGATCCGCACCGTGCCCACGCGGGCAGCCTGGGCAGGGGTCAGCACGGTCGACGCGGCCCCGTCGAAGACCAGCTCCACCCGGCTGTCGGTGGTGTTCACCGACTGCCCGCCCGGCCCCGAGGACCGGCTGAAGCGCTCCTCCAGCTCGGCGGCCGGGATCACCAGCCCGTGAGGGAGCCCCGGCCCCGCCGGCACGCGCAGGTCGACCGGCATGTCAGCGTTGTCGGTCCCACTCGATCGCCGGGCAGGTGTCCATCACCATCGGCACCCCCGCGTCCGCCGTACGACGGAACGCGGCGTGGTCGACGACGCCGAGCTGGAACCACACACCGCGCGCGCCGATCTTCACCGCCTGGTCGGCGAACGCTCCCGCGAACTCCGAGCGGCGGAACACGTCGACGACGTCGATCGGGAAGGGCACATCGGCCAGCGTCGCGTACCCCTGCTCACCGTGCACGACCGGTGCGTTCGGGTGGATCGGCACGATCCGCTTGCCCTTCCGCTGCAGCAGCGCGGCGATCCGGAAGGCCGTGCGCGAGGGATTGCCCGAGAGCCCGACCACCGCCCAGGTCTCGGTGTCGTCGAGCAGGAAGCGGATGGTCTCGGGGTCCAACCAGTCGGCCACATCGCCAGTGTGACCCACGTCGTGGGGCGGCGGGAACCCGCGTCCTACACTCCGCTTCATGACCGGCTCGACGAACGACTTCCCGCTCTTCGCGCTCTCCGAGGAGCACCAGGCGATCCGTGAGGCGGTGCGCGCCGTCTGCGACGCGAAGGTGGCGCCGTACGCCGCCGAGGTCGACGAGGAGGCCCGCTACCCGCACGAGGCGGCGGAGGCGTTGCTGGCGGCCGACTTCCACGCGCCGCACGTCCCGGAGGAGTACGGCGGGGCCGGCGCCGACGCGCTGGCGACCTGCCTGGTGATCGAGGAGGTGGCGCGCGCCTGCGTGAGCTCGAGCCTGATCCCCGCGGTCAACAAGCTGGGGTCGCTGCCGCTGCAGCTCGCCGGCTCCGAGGAGCTGAAGAAGACCTACCTGACCAAGCTCGCCGCGGGGGAGGGCGGGTTCTCCTACTGCCTCTCCGAGCCCGACGCCGGCTCCGACGCCGGCGGCATGACGTGCCGCGCGGAGCGCGACGGCGACGGCTGGGTCCTCAACGGCGTGAAGCGGTGGATCACCAACGCCGAGGAGTCGGAGTACTACACGGTGATGGCCGTGACCGACCCCGAGAAGCGCACCCGCGGGGGTATCAGCGCGTTCGTCGTCGAGAAGTCCGACGAGGGCGTCTCCTTCGGGGCGCCGGAGAAGAAGCTCGGCATCAAGGGCAGCCCCACCAAGGAGGTCTACCTCGACAACGTGCGGATCCCTGGTGACCGGCTGATCGGGTCCGAGGGTGAGGGCTTCTCGATCGCGATGCGCACCCTCGACCACACCCGCGTCACGATCGCGGCCCAGGCGGTCGGCGTCGCGCAGGGCGCGCTCGACTACGCACTCGACTACGCCCAGGAGCGGCAGCAGTTCGGGAAGTCGATCGCCGAGTTCCAGGGACTCCAGTTCATGCTCGCCGACATGGGCATGAAGGTGGAGGCCGCGCGACAGCTCACGTACGCCGCGGCCGGTCGGTCCGAGCGCGGTGACCGGGACCTCACGTTCATCGGCGCGGCCGCCAAGTGCTTCGCCTCCGACACCGCGATGGAGGTCACCACCAACGCGGTGCAGATCCTCGGCGGTTACGGCTACACCCGCGACTACCCGGTCGAGCGGATGATGCGCGACGCCAAGATCACCCAGATCTACGAGGGCACCAACCAGGTGCAGCGGATCGTGATGGCACGGCAGCTGCTCGCCGGGATCCAGTCGCAGCTCTGATCCCTGTCAGCTCCGGATCGCGTGGGTGCGCTCGACCTCCTCCACCAGGTCGCTGGCGACGACGCGCACCTTGCGGTTGGCCTCGCTGGCCTGGCGGACGAGATAGGTGAACGCCTCGGCCTGTGTCATGCCGAAGCGTTCCATCGTGATCCCGATCGCGGTGCCGATCAGGGTCCGGGAGCCGATCGCCGTGTGCAGCTGCTCCGCCTTCTGCATGTGGCCGAGGGCGAGGCCGGCATGCACCGCGAAGTGCTCGGCGACACCGATCGAGCCGGCGTCGATCTCCTCGTGGGTGGTGGAGTGCAGGTTGAGGCAGACGAACCCATTCGTGTCGCTGTGAAGGCGAACGCCGAGCTGGGACAGCAGGCCGCGCGTGGCTGCCTTGCCGATGTACCGGGGCCAGCGCTGCTCGTGCGGGGCGTGTCGAACCGCCACGACCTCGTCCTCCTTCGACGCGGTGACACAGGGCCCCTCGCGCGCCTCGGACTGGATCGCGTCGAACTCACGAGCGAGGTCGGTGGTCGCCGCGAGCGTCTCCAGCGTCTGAGATCGGCTGACACGTGAGACGCTGACGTGCTCGAACTCTGGCAGGCACCGCCGCGCCTGCCGGACGATCTCCTCCAAGGCGGCTGTAGCGTCCTCCTGCGTCCCGATGGCGACGGCAGCCTCGGTCACCGCTTCCAGCGCATCCGGCTCACTCACCCGTTCCCCTCCCCTTCGCCTCCGATCCTCACCCTTGAGGGTGAGACAAGGGTTCCAAACCAGGGAAGGGGGTGTCTACACCTAGTTGGGTGGGTACGCCCCAAGAGAGGTCCTCGACCACTCCGGAGTGTTCGGCGACCAGGTCCGGGCGTTCAAGACCAGTGGGCGTCCGGACCGCCTTGCCCGTGAGGGACTCCTGAGCACCTGACCAGTTGGCCACGTCGTATGGACCGATCGGGCCATTTCCGGCGATTCCGACCTGCGGTGGCCCTGCCCTGGCCCAGAGTGGACCCCGAGCACTCGATCGGGGGATCGGGTGAGCGCGCCGAGGGGGCGAGATGGAGACTGGTACCACGGAGCCGACGTGGGACGTGCTGGTCAGGTTGGTCGGCCGTCGCGTCGTCGTCGCGTCCGCCGACGGCCGCGGGGAGGTTCCGCTCACGGTCGCGGACGTCACCGACGCCGTGACCTGCGACGGCTGGACGACGTTCACCGCGACCCTGGTCGGCACCTCTGACGGTCGGCTGGTCGCCCCCGGTCGGTACGACGTCACCGTCGACGACTCACGCTTCGGCATGACCCTCACCTGGATCAGGCGCGGCCGCACCCACCAGCACTACCAGGCCACGTTCATCCAGCCGGTGCCGGAGGCAAACCCCCCAGGTCGCTGCGCCGGTGGGACGACCCGAGCGGTCAGCTGACGCTCGCCCCCCTCGTCCCACCGGGCGCGGCGGACCACCTGCTCAGCCATGGGTCCGTCTCCGGGGAGAGGTCCGATGTCACGGCGTGAAGAGCGCCTTCACCATGCCGTCGGACTTGTCGCGGAACGTCGCGTACGCCTTGGGTGCGTCCTCGAGCGGCAACCGGTGGGTCGCGAAGGACTCCACGCCCAGGACGTCCTCGTCCTGCTCGAGCACGGCGAGGATGTCGCTGCTCCAGCGACGCACGTTCGCCTGCCCCATGCGGAGCTGGATCTGCTTGTCGAACAGCTGCAGCATCGGCATCGGGCTGGCTGCTCCGCCGTAGACCCCCACCACGGAGATGGTTCCGCCGCGCCGGACGCACTCGATCGCGAGGTGCAGGGCGGCCAGGCGGTCGACGCCGGCGGTGGTCATGACGGTTCCCTGCCACTGCTTCGGGAGGAGCCGCAGGGCCTTCTGACCCATCTCGGCCACCGGCGACCCGTGAGCCTCCATACCGACCGCGTCGATCACCGAGTCCGGCCCGCGCCCGTCAGTCAGGGCGCGGACCCGGTCGGGGACCTCGTCGCCGGACTGCAGGATCTCGGCACCGCGACCGGCCACCCGGGCCAGTCGTTCCTGGATCGGGTCGACGGCGATCACCCGGATCCCGCGCGAGAGCGCGATCCGGCACGCCATGTCGCCGATCGGTCCCACCCCGACGACGAGCAGTGTTCCGCCGTCGGGCACGGCGGCGTACTCGACGGCCTGCCACGCCGTGGGCAGTACGTCGGACAGGTAGACGAAGCGCTCGTCCGGCGGCCCCTCCGGTACGACGATCGGCAGGGTGTCGGCGAACGGGACCCGCATCGCCTCCGCCTGACCGCCGGGGACCTGGCCGTACAGGACGCTGTAACCGAACAGGGAGGCACCGGTGCCGTGCTCGCGGTTCTGCGTGGTCTCGCACTGGCTGTGCAGGCCCTGGCTGCACATCCAGCAGGTGCCGCAGCTGACGTTGAACGGGACGACGACCCGGTCGCCGGCCGCGAGGTCACGCACACCCGGTCCGACCTCCTCGACGACGCCCATCGGCTCGTGTCCGACGATGTCGCCGGGGGTCATGAACGGAGTCAGCGGGTCGTAGAGGTGCAGGTCCGAGCCGCAGAGCCCGGTCGTCGTGATCCGGACGATCGCGTCCGTGGGCTCCTCGATCACGGGATCGGGCACGTCCTCGACGCGCATGTCCTTGCGCCCCTGCCAGGTGACTGCTCGCACGATTTCCTGCTTCCCGCGGGCGTCCCGCATGTGAAGGTCGTCGACGCGACAGCGGTACCCAGGTGCCAGGACGCCATGCACACACAGGGCACACAGCGGTGCACCCGGTTCACGCGTCGGCGGCTGCCTCCGACAGCTGCTGGAGCGCGACGTTCAGCATCACGTCGTACTCGTGGCCCAGGTACGCGTCCGCACGGCCCTCCCAGAGCCGGACCGCCTCCCCCAGGACGGCGCGCTGAGGCGCGCTGAGGTAGCCGTTCGAGGGGGCGACGGATGCCTCGACGTGCTGGAGGAAGGCGGCCCGAGCCCGGACCCAGGCCGCGGCGACGTCCGCATCGTCGCCGTCGGCCTCGGCGCCCTCGATTGCTTCCACGATCGGTCGGAGACCGCCCGGGGGGTCGGCGGTCACTGGTCCGACCAGGACGTGCTCGAGGGCTTCGTGAACGGCGAGCCGTCGACGGACGAGCAGGCTGACGTCGAGCCGCGCCGAGCCGGTGAGCGCTGAGATCCGCAGCAGCTCCTCACCCAGCTCGGCGTGCTGTCGACGCACCACGTCCACCACGTCGTCCCACGTGGACGCGCCGTCAGCCAGCTCCTGCTCACGCCACGACTCAGTCATCACGCCGGCTTGTACCCGCTGGGGCAGGCGCGCATGCGCGCGGGCTAGACCGGTTTGTCGGACCCGGCTCAGCCGGTCAGGGCGGCGTCCTCGGGGAACTCGTCGAGGTAGCCGTTGCGGACACCCCACAGGACGGCTTGGGAGCGCGTCGTGACCCCCATCTTGCGGTACGCCGTACGGATGTAGGTCTTGACCGAGTTGATGCTCAGGCAGGACTCCCGCGCAATGCTGAAGTTGTCGAAGCCCTGGGTGATCAACGAGACGACCTCTGCCTCGCGGGGCGTGAGCAGGGTGGACGGAGCGGGACGCCGGCCCCGGTTCGTCCGGGTTCCGCAGTCGACCACGATCCGGCCCCGGTGGATGGCTTCCAGCGCCACCACCAGGTCGCGCGCCGGCAGGCTCTTGGCGAGGCATCCGCCGGCGCCGTCGGCCAGTGCCAGCTGCACGAGGTCCGGCCGGGGGTTCCAGGTGTAGGTGACCACTCGCGCCCCGTCTCCGGAGTGGCGCGCCGCGTCGTGTCGCCGCGCCGTGGTCACCGACGGGGCGAGCGAGTCGAACAGAACGAGGTCCACCTCGGCCGCGGGCCGGCCGTCGGGTCCCGGCGGGATCACGGTGACGCGATGGGCGAAGGGAGCGAGCATGTCGGCGAATCCTCGCGTGACGAGCTCGCACTCATGGACCAGCGCGACACGGACCGGGGTGTGGTGGGACGGTGACTCGTTCATGGCGGCCCTGTACCCCTAGGGGTGGGATCCATGCCTGATCCCGAGCGGCGCCCCGCCCGAGCGGGGGGCCGAGCCGGCTAGCTGGCGGCCATGTGCGGGGGGTCCTCGAGGGCCGTCCGGAGCTCGCCGAGGATGCGGGACAGGATCCGCGAGACCTGCATCTGGGTCACCCCGATGTCCTCGCCGATCTCGCGCTGGGTGCGGTCCTCGAAGAACCGCAGCCGCAGGATGCGACGGTCGCGCTCACCGAGCTGCTGGACGACCGGCGCGAGGACGATCCTCGCCTCCGCCGGGGCATGCCCCTCGTCGGCCCCGGCGAGCAGGTCGCCGAGCGACGTGGCGCGGTCCTCGCCGACGGGACGGTCCAGTGAGGTGGGCACGAAGCACCCCTCGGCACCCAGCGCCTCCTCGACGTCGGCGCGGGACTCGTTCAGCTCCTCCGCCAGCTCGCCGGCGGTGGGCGATCGACCCAGTCGGCTGGTCAGATCCATCTGGACCTCGGCCACCCGTCCCTGCAGCTCTTGGATCCGACGCGGCGGCCGGACCGTCCAGCCGCGGTCGCGGAAGTGCCGGCGGAGCTCGCCGCGCACTGTCGGTACGGCGAACGCGAGGAAGTCGTGACCGCTGTCGGGGTCGAAGCGGTCGACCGCCTTCACCAGGGCGAGGTAGGCCACCTGCTCCAGGTCCTCCAGGTCGAGCCCTCGGTCGCGGTAGCGGTGGGCCAGCGAGCGGGCCACGCACAAGTTGAGCTCCACGATCTCGCCGCGGAGGCGGTGACGTTCGTCGTCGTCGGGGGTATCCCTCAGACGGGCGAAGAGCTGATCGGTGCGCGCGGCTCGATCGGGGGTTTCCGGTGGTGGGGTGAATGAAGCGGTGGCAGTCATGGTGACCTCGTGGTCTGAGCCCGACCCGCAGGTCGGAAGCTGAACTGCCGTCGTCTCCAGCAGCGCATCACTCGAGGGAGCGCCGGTGGCTTCAGCCCGGCCCTCGAAGGCCGGTGCGACGGGACTGCCGTCGTTGGGCTGACCATAACCCCGTTTGTCGCGCTGTGCCAAGTGCATCGGCACGGAATGGGGCTGGTGGGGCTATGCGGGCGCGATCACGTGGTCGAGATGGGCGAGCAGGTCTGCGGGGTCGGCGAACACCCAGGCGGCACCCGCCTCGCGGAGCAGCTGCTCGGGAACGCCCCCGCTCAGGACGCAGATCGTGAGCATCCCGGCGCGGCGGCCGGCCTCGACGTCCCAGACGGAGTCGCCGACGAGGATGCTCGACGATCCGTGCACCCGGTCGATCGCGGCCTCCAGCAGCTCGGGATCCGGCTTGGACTCCTCCGCGTCCTCGGCGGTGGTCGCCGCGTCGACGCTGCGATCCGCGTCGAGCAGCCGGAACGCCCGCTCGGCGTGCCGAGGGATGGCCGAGCTCGCCAGCACCACCCGGAGTCCGCGTTGCCGAAGCGCCTCGATCAGCTCGCGCGACCCGGGCAGCAGGCCCGGTTCGTCCAGCATCTCGTCGTACGCCTTCTCCCAGGCGGAGCGGATCTCGTCACCATGTCGCTGCTCGGCGTCGTCCCCTGCGGCAGCCGCGACCAGCCGGTCGCCGCCCATCCCGATCTGCCGGTGGATCCGGGCGCAGGGCACGTCGTACCCGTTGTGCTTGAAGGCGCGCTGCCAGGCGACGGTGTGGTGGTACGTCGAGTCCAGGAGGGTGCCGTCGATGTCGAGGACGACAGTGTCGACGGTCGCTGGTCGTGCAGTCATGGGCTCCTCCGGTGGGGGTCGAGGGTCGTACCCGGCGGGCCGAAGAGGCATGCGTGAGACGGAGGTGATCGGGTACGCCGGACAACGAGCACGACCCGGACGAGCTCGGAGGTGATAGACGTGCCGCAGCAGGCGTGGAACGAGAAGCGCGAACGGCAGTACGAACACATCAAGGAAGGTCTCGAGGACCGCGGTCGCGGCGAGGACGAAGCTGAGGAGATCGCCGCCCGCACGGTGAACAAGGAGCGGGCGCGCAGTGGGGAGTCGAAGCAGCGCAGCAAGACCTCCACACAGGACATCTCCTCGTCCCGGCGCGGCGGCCTGCGATCCCACCGCGGCAGTGGCGGCCGGACCAAGGCGCAGCTGTACGAGGAGGCCAAGCAGCAGAACATCAAGGGTCGCTCCTCGATGTCCAAGGCCGAGCTGGAGCGCGCGGTCGGCCGCTGACCGCACCGCCGCGATCCGGCATGATCGCGGGCATGACTCCCGAGGAGCTCGCGCGGCGGAGTGCCGACGCGATGTGGGCGGAGGACCGCGCCAGCCAGGCGCTCGGTATGGAGCTGGCCGCGGTCGGTCCGGGCCGGGCGGTGCTGACGATGACCGTGCGCGAGGACATGGTCAACGGTCACGCGATCGGCCACGGCGGCCTGACGTTCGCGCTGGCGGACAGCGCGTTCGCCTTCGCCTGCAACTCCTACAACCGGCGTACCGTCGCGGCGGGCGCGGAGATCCGGTTCCGCCGCCCCACCCGGCTCGGCGACGAGCTGGTCGCCACCGCGACCGAGCGCGCGGTCGACGGCCGTGACGGCGTGTACGACGTGACGGTGACCGTCGGCGACGACGTCGTCGCGGAGTTCGTCGGCCGCTCGCGAGAGATCGGAGGGGCCGTGTGGGAGGACTCGTCGTGAGCGGCGAGGTGCCGCGGCTCGACCGCGGCGAGCTGGAGGCGCTGCAGCTCGAGCGACTCCGGGAGTCCCTCCAGCGGGCGGTGCGGGTGCCTCACTACGCCGCTGCGTTTCGCGAGGCCGGCCTCGATCCTGGAGACGTCACCAGCCTGGCCGACCTGGCGCGGTTCCCCTTCACCACCAAGGCCGACCTGCGCGACAACTACCCGTACGGCATGTTCGCGGTGCCGCGTGAGGAGGTGGCGCGCGTCCACGCCTCCAGCGGCACGACCGGCAAGCCGACCGTCGTCGGCTACACCCGGGAGGACCTCGACACCTGGGCGGAGGTGATGGCCAGGTCGATCCGCGTCGCGGGCGGTCGGCCGGGCGACGTCGTGCACGTCGCCTACGGCTACGGGTTGTTCACCGGCGGCCTCGGCGCCCACTACGGCGCGGAGCGGCTGGGCTGCACGGTGGTGCCGGTCAGCGGGGGCATGACCGAACGACAGGTGCAGCTGATCGTGGACTTCCGGCCGCGCGTGATCATGGTGACGCCGTCGTACTTCCTCGCGATCCTGGACGAGATGGAGGCGCAGGGCGTGGACCCGCGCGACACCGGTCTCGAGATCGGGATCTTCGGTGCGGAGCCCTGGACCGACGAGATGCGGCGGGCGGTCGAGGACCGGTCGGGCATCCGGGCCGTGGACATCTACGGGTTGTCGGAGGTGATGGGCCCCGGGGTCAGTCAGGAGGCGGGCGAGACGCAGGACGGGCTGCACATCTGGGAGGACCACTTCCTGCCGGAGATCGTCGACCCGGTCACGCTCGAGCCGTTGCCGGACGGCGAGGAGGGCGAGCTGGTCTTCACCAGCCTCAGCAAGCAGGCCATGCCCGTGGTGCGCTATCGGACCCGCGACCTCACCACCCTGTTGCCCGGCACCGCCTACCCGGCCTTCCGCCGGATGGCGAAGGTCACCGGCCGCACCGACGACTTGATGATCGTGCGCGGCGTGAACGTGTACCCGAGCCAGGTCGAGGAGCAGATCCTCACGATCGAGGGACTGTCTCCCCACTACCTGTGCGTGCTGACCCGACCCGGGAACCTCGACGAGCTGACGGTGCGCGTGGAGTCCGCCGACCACCTCACGGCCGAGGCCGGCGACGCCCTGGGCGCTCGGCTCGCCGACCGCGTGAAGAACCGGATCGGCGTCTCCGCGCGGGTCGAGGTGGTGCCACCGGGCGCCCTGGAGCGGTCGCTCGGCAAGGCGAAGCGGATCAGCGACCAACGCTGAGCGTCTGGCCCCAGCATGGCCCGCGCAGCCCCGACGACCTGACCCGAACTCAGCGGCGGGGGAACCCGGTCGGCGTGCAGAGCTTCTTGGGGATGCTCGCGGTGTCGTCCTCGCGGATGTAGCTGAACATCTGCTCGGAGCGCTCGGGGTCCCAGTTGACGGCGAAGTCGGCGACGGGGACGCCGCAGGTGAGTCCGCTGTCGCCGTCGACGCGGGTCATCGCCAGTGCCCACTGAGCGAGCGCGAACGGCGAGGTCTCGTCGCTGACCCGGACGGCGCGGGCGCCGGCCATGTTGAGCCGGTAGTAGCGGACCGGGTTGATGATCGACCAGGGCGAGGTGGCCTCGCTGCCGATCGCGGAGACGACCTCACGCTGCCGCGCGGCACGGCCGAGGTCGCCGAACTCGGTGTCTGTCTTGCGGGAGCGCGCGTAGCCGAGAGCGGTCGGTCCGTCGACCTCCTGGCATCCCTTCTTCAGGTTGATGTTGGCTTGCGGGTCCTTCATGGCGAACGGCGGGCAGACCTCGACCCCTCCCACGGCGTCCACGAGGTCGACGAAGCCGCCGAACCCGATCTCGACGAAGTGGTCGATCTTGATCCCGGTCTCGTTCTCGACCGTCTTCACCAGCAGCCGCGGCCCCTCGAACGCGTACGCCGCGTTGATCTTGTTGGGCCCGTAGCCGGGGATGTCGACGATGGAGTCGCGCGGGATCGACATCAGCAGGTTCGGGCCGTCCCCGGTGTGCAGGAGCATGATGGTGTCGGTCCGCTGGCCCGAGGCGTTGCCGGTCCCGAGGTCCTTGCGCTCCTCCTCGGTCAGGTCACCACGGCTGTCCGAACCCACCATCAGGTACGTCGTACCGGGCTGGTCATCCGGGCGACCGGACTGCGGGAACGCGTTGACCTTGTCGACCTTCGACCACGCCCACAGCGGGACGCCGATGAGGAACACCAGCCAGAGCACCAGGACCAGCCACAGCCAGCGCAGCCTCGGGCGGGCTCGCGACCCCCGGTTCGCCGAGGGACCCGAGACCGGCTGCCTCGGCGGCGGCGGGGAGGTCGGAGGCGCCGGCCGCTGGCCGCGGGCGTCGCGGCTCGCGGCGGGCATCACCCGGGTCGCATCCGCCGGGTCTTCCGGCCGCGGCTGTTGCGGCATCGCGCGGGTCTCGTCACCAGAGGGCTGCTGTCCCTGCGACCCATAGAGCCAGTTGTACTCCGGGGAGCCCTTCTCCGGGCCCTGCCCTCCGTCAGCCATGGCGGAGAAACTACCGTGCCCCCATGAGCGAGCAGCGGGCGTCCCTGCCGGCCAGCCACTCCCGGGTCTCGCTGGCGAGCATGATGCACAGCACCGAGGCCAACCTGCTGGGCAACGTCCACGGTGGCGAGATCATGAAGCTCGTGGACTCGACCGCCGGCGCAGTCGCGCACCGGCACAGTGGTGGCCCGGCCGTCACGGCGTTCATGGACGAGATGGCCTTCCTGCACCCGGTGCACGTCGGAGACATCGTGCGCACCCTGGCCCAGGTCAACTGGGTGGGCACGTCGTCGATGGAGATCGGGGTCAGGGTCGAGGCACAGCCGTGGGGGAGTGCGGCTGACGGGCCCCTGCACGTGGCGTCGGCGTACGTCGTGTTCGTCGCGATCGACGAGGACGGCCGACCCCGCCCGGTGCCGGCCCTGGTCCCCGAGAACCGCGACGAGGAGCGGCGGCTGCGCGAGGCCGAGATCCGCCGGCACCACCGGCTCGCCCGCAAGGCCGAGATCGAGTCGGGCCGCTCGGGCGACTGACCGAGGGATTTAGACCGACCGGCCGCGCGTCGTACCGCCTGTGACGCATGTGACTGGTGATACTGAGCGTCACGTTGCTTCCTTCCCCGAGCATCGAGAGGCACCACCCGTATGTCTGGCCACCCGTCTGGCAGCAGGTCCGGCACCGGACATCCGCCGACCCCTCCTGCTGGAGACGCCGTCTTCCGGCGCCGCGCCGCCGACGAGCGCGCCGCCCGGGTCCGGTTCCGCCGGGCCATCGCCCTGATGGTGATGACGCTGCTGATCCCGGGGTCCGCGCAGCTGGTGGCCGGCAACCGCAACGTCGGGCGGATCGCGATGCGGGTCTGGTTCGCGGTCCTGCTCGGTGGCGCGCTGGCGTTCGGGATCGCCCTGGTGCACCACCCGTTCGCTTTCTGGCTGGTGTCCGACACCACGGCACTCGCCGTCCTCCGGTTCGGGCTGATCGCGCTCGCGCTCGGATGGGCCTTCCTGATCGTCGATGCCTGGCGGATCGGGCAGCCGCTCACGCTCAGCCACCAGCACCGTCGCGCAGTCGTCGGTGTCAACGGCGTGCTCTGCTTCGCGGTGGCCGGGGCGCTGCTGTTCGGCGCGCACCTCGTCAACGTGCAGCGCGACCTGCTGGTCACGATGTTCGGCGACGGCGCTGCCTCGGACGCGGCCCACGGGCGCTACAACGTGCTGCTGCTCGGAGGCGACGCCGGGGCCGGCCGATGGGGCCTGCGACCGGACTCCTTGACGATCGCGAGCATCGACGCGGAGACCGGCCGCACCGTGCTGATCTCCTTGCCGCGCAACATGTCCGACTTCCCGTTCCGCGAGGGCTCGGTCATGGACCGCGAGTTCCCCGACGGCTTCGACTGCGACGACTGCTACCTCAACGGCGTGAGCACCTGGGCCGGTGACCACACCGCGCTCTTCGGCAAGAGCGATCACCCCGGGATCGACGCGACGATCATGGCCGTCGAGGGGATCACCGGGTTGGAGGTGAGCTACTGGGCGATGGTGAACCTCCAGGGGTTCAAGGATCTCGTCGACGCCTTCGGCGGGGTGAAGCTCAACGTGCGCGAGCCGATCCCGGTCGGGTTGCCGCACGAGTCGTACTTCCGCTACATCGAGCCCGGCACCCACACCCTCGACGGGATGGAGACGCTCTGGTTCGCTCGGGCGCGGTACGGCTCCGACGACTACTCGCGGATGGCGCGGCAGAAGTGCGTCATGAACGCGATGCTGCACCAGGTCACACCGCAGTCGGCGTTCCGGAACTTCAGCAAGATCGCCAGGGCCAGCTCCGAGATGGTGTCCACGAGCATCCCGACCTCGGAGGTGGACCGCTTCCTCGAGCTGGGCATGAAGGCGCGGTCCCAGCCGGTCTCGACCGTATCGCTGGTACCACCGCAGGTGAACACAGCCGACCCCGACATCGACGCCGTCCACGAGATGGTCGCGCTCGCGATCGACCGGGCCGAGGGCGACGCCGCACGCGCGAAGTCCACGAGGGCGCGGAAGAAGCAGCAGTCGGCCGGCACCACCGGTGGGTCGGTCGGCAGCCTCGCCGAGGGGTACGCCGCCAACCAGGCGAGCGACCTCGGCGCCAGCTGCTGATCGCGACCGCGGATGGGCGCGATCGATGGTGGTTGAGCAGCGACCACGCCTGAGGGACGAAGGCGTGACGGGAGCGTGTCGAAACCCGGTCCCACCCGAGCAATAGGGTGGCGGCCGTGACCGACACCAGCCGCCCGCGCGTCGTGGCGGTGGTCGTGACCTTCAACCGGCTGGGGCTGCTCCAGCGATTGGTCGGGCGGCTGCTGGAGGTCGAACGAGTGGACGAGGTCATCGTGGTCGACAACGCGTCGACCGACGGCACGGGGGAGTGGCTGCGGGTCGCGTCGGCCGCGGCCGGTGAGCCCTCTGTGGTCGCGCTCACCCTCGACCACAACCGCGGTGGCGCGGGCGGCTTCCACGAAGGGCTGCGGCTCGCGGTGGAGCGCGGGGCCGACCTGGCCTGGCTCATGGACGACGACGGTCTGCCGGACCCGGACTGCCTCGACACCCTGCTGTCGTACGACGACCTCGACTTCTGGGGTCCGGTGGTCGTCGACGAGGACGACCCCGGCCGTCTGGTCTTCCCGATCCGACTGCCGGGCGGCACCCGCGTCGTGCACGACATCTCGGCAGTCGAGCGGGCCGCCGCGGACGGGCTGTTGCTCGACGTCGTCATCCCGTTCAACGGGGTGCTGGTGACCCGAGGGCTCGCCGAGCGGATCGGCTACCCGCGCGAGGAGTTCTTCATCTGGGGCGACGACCACGAGTACCGGCTGCGCGCGGAGCGGGCGGGTGCGCGGATCGCCACGGTGGCGGCTGCGCGAGTGCGACACCCGTCCGTCGGCGAGCTCGGCACGTCGATGATGTTCGGCCGCACGACGTACAACCACAGCCCGAGCGACCTCAAGCACTACTGCATGGCGCGCAACAACACCGTCAACCTGCGCGAGTACCGCGGCTGGCCGCACGTCATCATGTTCTGGGCCAAGACCGTGTGGTTCTACACGTTCACCCGGCCCGACCGCGGTCGTCTCGTGCTCAGCGCCCGCGCAGTGCGGGCTGCCCTGCGCGGCGACTTCACCGGACACCGGAAGTTCCTCGCATGACCGGCGAGCGGGTGGCGGTCGTCGTGGTCACCTTCAACCGGGCGGACCTGCTCGGGCGGATGCTCGACGGGTTGAGCGCCCTGACCCGACGACCTGACGCGGTCTTCGTCATCGACAACGCGAGCACCGACCACACCCGCGAGGTGCTCGAGCGGGGCCACGGCCGCGGCCTGCCGCTGCGGGTGACGCACAGCGAGGAGAACCTCGGGGGCGCGGGAGGCTTCCATCTCGGCATGAAGCAGGCCTACGACGAGGGCTTTGACCTGATCTGGCTGGTGGACGACGACGTGGTGCCGGCGCCGGACTGCCTCGCGGTGCTCGTGGCACAGGGGGAGGACTGCCTGATGGCGGTCCGGGAGGACACATCCGGGCGACTGGTCGAGAAGGCGGCGCTGCGGTTCGACCTCACCAACCCGCTGGCGATCAAGCCCAAGACGGCCATGGTGGAGACGACGTACGGCACCAGGTCCGCCATGCCCGAGCGGGTCGAGCTCGAGAACGTCGCGTTCGAGGGTTTCCTCGTGCACCGTCGCGTCGTCGACCGGATCGGGCTGCCCGATCCCTCGTACTTCATCTTCTACGACGACGTGGACTTCGCGGTCCGCGCGCGCCGGGCCGGGTTCCGGATCTGGGGTGTGCGCGACGCCGTGCTGGTGCGGCAGCTCGACTTCGACCAGCAGCACGACCTGTCGTCCTGGAAGGGCTACTACATGTACCGCAACCTGTTCGCGGTGCACTTCCGGTACGGCGAGAACCGGTGGGTGCGACTGAAGCCATGGCTGGTCACCGCCGTCGTGATCGTCTTGAGCCCGGTGCGCGGCGGCAGGGCCGAGGCGCGCAATGTGACGCGCGCCCTACGGGACGCGCGGGGAATGCGGGAGCCGCCCGCACCATCCGTAGACTGACCCATTGCGTCCACCCCCAGAGGAGATCCCTTGACCAGTCCTGATCCAGCACCCCACGAAGTCGCTGGCTCCACGCGCGAGTCCGCGGAGGCCCCGGATCTGGTCGTCGTCGGCTCGGGCTTCTTCGGCCTCACCATCGCCGAGCGGTGTGCCAACGATCTCGGGCTGCGGGTCCTGGTGCTCGAGCGCCGCCACCACCTCGGGGGCAACGCCTACTCGGAACGGGAGCCCACCACCGGCATCGAGGTCCACAAGTACGGCGCGCACCTGTTCCACACGTCCAACGAGAAGGTGTGGGAGTACGTCAACCGGTTCACGTCGTTCACCGACTACAAGCACCGGGTCTTCGGCAAGTACCAGGGGCAGGTCTACTCGTTGCCGATGAACCTCGGCCTGATCAACCAGTTCTTCGGACGGTCGTTCACGCCGGACGAGGCGCGGGCCCTGATCGCGGAGCAGTCCAGCGAGATCGCGACCGAGGACGCCTCGAACCTCGAGGAGAAGGCGATCAGCCTGATCGGCCGCCCGCTCTACGAGGCGTTCATCAAGGGCTACACCGCCAAGCAGTGGCAGACCGACCCCACCAAGCTGAGCGCCGACATCATCACCCGGCTGCCGGTCCGCTACACCTTCGAGAACCGCTGGTTCAGCGACACCTACGAAGGCCTCCCGGTCGACGGCTACACCGCCTGGCTCACCAAGATGGCCGACCACCCGAACATCGAGGTCCGGCTCGAGACCGACTTCTTCGACGTGGCCGACCAGTTCAAGGGCCGGGTCCCGATCGTCTACACCGGCCCGGTCGACGAGTACTTCGGCCACTGCGAGGGTCGGCTGTCCTGGCGGACTGTGGACCTCGAGGAGTCCGTCGAGGACGTCGACGACTTCCAGGGCACGGGCGTCATCAACTACAACGACCAGGACGTGCCGTTCACCCGGATCATCGAGTTCCAGCACTTCCACCCCGAGCGCGTGAAGACCCACCTGCCCGGCAAGACCGTGATCGTGCACGAGTACAGCCGGTTCGCGGAGGACGACGACGAGCCCTACTACCCGATCAACACCGCCGAGGACCGCGAGAAGCTGCTCAAGTACCGCGACCTCGCCCGCCGCGAGGCGATGGTGCTGTTCGGCGGCCGGCTCGGCACCTACAAGTACCTCGACATGCACATGGCGATCGGGTCGGCGCTCTCCATGTTCGAGAACAAGCTGAAGCCGCACTTCTCAGACGGTGCGGAGCTCACCAGCGGAGGAGTGGACGAATGACCGTCACCCACACCCAGACGCAGGCGGAGGCGGAGTCGCACGCGCCGGGCACCAAGCGGGTGCTGCTGATGCGGCAGATCATGCCCGCCAACCGCGACACCGACGTGATCCGGCTCTACGTCGACCCGGACCCGGCCGCGCTCGACGCCGACAAGTTCGAGATCGGTCACACCAAGGCGGCGCAGGAGGCGAACGCGATCGCTACGCGGATGCAGAACGCCGCCCGTGGCATCAAGCCGATCCACCCCGACCAGATCGAGTCGCGCACCGCGTTCCGCGTCGAGCAGGGCGAGACCATCTCGTTCGGCACCTACTTCAACGCGTTCCCGGCGTCGTACTGGCGGCGGCACACGATCGTCGACACGGTCCGGCTGACGGTCCACCTCGAGGGCAAGGGCGCCACGGTCATCGTCTACAAGTCGATGGCCAACGGCCGCTCGCAGCGCGTCGACTCCGCGAGCGTGGAGGAGAAGGCCGGTGACTTCTCGTTCGACCTCCCGCTCAAGCCGTTCGTGGACGGCGGTTGGTACTGGTACGACGTGGTCGCCGCCGACGAGGAGGCACTGGTCACGGATGCGGAGTGGACCGCCGAGGTCCCGACCGATCGCGCGCAGCACGGCACCGTCACCATCGGCATCACGACCATGAACCGGCAGGACTTCTGCGCCAAGCTGCTCGCGCAGCTCGGTGAGTCCGGCACGCTCGACGCCTACCTCGACGAGGTACTGGTCATGGAGCAGGGCAAGGAGAAGGTCGTCGACTCGGCCTACTTCCCCGAGGCGGAGAAGGCACTCGGCGGCCGGCTGCGGATCATCGAGCAGGGCAACATCGGTGGGTCCGGCGGCTTCGCCCGAGCGCAGTACGAAGGCCTCAAGGCCGGCCGCTCGACGTACGTGATGATGCTGGACGACGACGTGGAGTGCGAGCCCGAGGGCATCGTCCGCGCCATCACGTTCGGCGACCTGTGCCGCAAGACGACCATCGTCGGCGGCCACATGTTCAGCATCTTCCAGAAGGCGCAGCTCCACAGCTTCGGCGAGCGGGTCGCCCCGTACACGTTCTGGTGGGGCTCCGCGCCCGGCGTCATCGGCTCCTGGGACCTCGCCACCCGCAACATCCGCTCGACCCGCTGGCTGCACGCCCGGATCGACGTGGACTACAACGGCTGGTTCATGTGCCTGATCCCGACCAAGGTGCTGGCCGAGATCGGGTTGTCGCTGCCGCTCTTCATCAAGTGGGATGACTCGGAGTACGGCCTGCGCGCCAAGGAGGCCGGCTACCACACCGTCAGCCTCCCGGGGGCCGCGGTCTGGCACGTGCCGTGGACCGACAAGAACGACGCCCTCGATTGGCAGGCGTACTTCCACGTCCGCAACCGGTTCATCGCGGCGCTGGTCCACTCGCAGTACCCACGTGGCGGGCGGATGGTGCGCGAGAGCCTCAACCACCAGATCAAGCACCTGGTCTCGATGCAGTACTCCACGGTCGCGCTGCGCCACAAGGCGCTGGAGGACGTGCTCGCCGGACCCGAAGGGCTCCACGACCTGCTGCCGACGACGCTGCCCGAGCTCAAGGAGCTCGTGAAGGGGTACGACGACGCGGCTCTCGAGCCCGACCCGAGCGTGTTCCCCGAGGTGAAGCGGCACAAGCTGCCTCGCAAGGGCAAGGAGCCGTCGCCGGTCATCTCGGGCAGAGAGGCGACCGTGCAGGCGCTCCTCCAGCCGTTGCGTCAGCTGCGCAAGCCGCGCGAGCTCTCCCACATCCACCCGGAGTCCGAGATCCCCGCGCACGACGCGCGGTGGCACAAGATCGCCCGCTACGACTCCGCGATCGTGTCGATGCCTGACGGCACCGCGGCCGCGTTCTACCGCCGGGACCGCGACCGGTTCGTCGACCTGCTCAAGCGGACCCTCGCGATCCACCGCGTCCTGGCCACTGACTGGGACGAGCTGGCCCAGCGCTACCGCGAGGCGATGCCGCACATCACGTCCCCGGAGGCGTGGGAGGAGACCTTCCGGCCCTGGCTGGACGGCGGTCCGGATGAGCAGTAGCCCGGAGGCGGGTCTCCCGCAGCTCGCGCCGCCGAGCAGCAACAGCGGCCTTCTCGAGGTGTTCCGCCGCCGGTACCTGCTGCGGCTGCTGGTCCGCAGCACCGTCGACGCGCGCTACCAGGGCACCTTCCTCGGCTGGTTCTGGAGCTACCTGCAGCCGTTCGTGCGGTTCTTGATGTTCTACTTCATCTTCCAGGTGATGATCGGCCGCGGGGGCGTCCCCGGCAGCCCGCGCTACGTCGAGAACTTCGCCATCCACCTGTTCGCGGGGATGGTGCTGGTCCACTTCTTCACAGAGACGTTCAACGGCGGCACCCGGTCCCTGGTGAGCAACCGCTCGCTGATCGTGAAGCTGTCCATGCCGCGTGAGCTGTTCCCGGTCGCGCACATGCTGGTCGCCCTGTGGCACACCGGCCCGATGGTGGTCATCCTCACCGTCGCGACGACGCTGCTGGGCTGGGTGCCGGACCCGGTGGGCCTGGCAGCGGGCCTGCTGGGCTTCCTCCTGATCGGCGTCCTCGGGCTCGCCCTCGCCCTGATCTTCAGCGTCGCCAACGTGTTCTTCCGCGACTTCGGCAAGGTAGTCCAGACCCTGACGCAGTTCGTCACCTTCAGCGTGCCGATGATCTATCCGTACACCTTCGTCGAGCAGCGGTTCGGCGCGGCCGCCGAGTACTACCTGCTCAATCCGGTCGCGGTGGCCGTGCTGCTGATCCAACGGTGCTTCTGGACCGGATCCACCGACGACCCTGCCGAGACCGCCGCCGTCCACCTGCCGGCCAACCTGTTCCCCCTGGGCGCGATCATGCTGGCCGTCTCCCTCGTGCTCCTCGTCCTCGCCCAGATCTGGTTCAGCCGACTCGAGCGCCGCGTGCCGGAGCGACTCTGATGACGACCTACATCAACGTGGACGGTGCCACCAAGTCCTTCACGATGCAGTACCACCGCTCGATGAAGCAGATCGCCGTCGCCCGGATGCGCGGCCAGAAGACCCACGACCGCTTCAACGCGGTCGACGACGTCTCCTTCACCGTGCAGCAAGGAGAGTCCGTGGGACTCATGGGCCTCAACGGGTCGGGCAAGTCCACCCTGCTCAAGCTGATCAGTGGGGTGATGCGGCCCGACAGCGGCACGGTGCTGACCCGGGGGCGCGTGGCCGGCCTGATCGCCACCGGAGCCGGGTTCCAGCCACAGCTGTCCGGGCGCGACAACCTCTGGCTCAACGCGGCGATCCTCGGCATGAGCGCGGCCGAGACGCGGCGGAAGTTCGACGAGATCGTCGAGTTCGCCGAACTGGGCAAGTTCCTGGACACCCCCGTGACCTACTACTCCTCGGGCATGAAAGCCCGGCTCGGCTTCGCGGTGGCGATCAACGTCGACGCCGACGTGTTCATCGCCGACGAGGCGCTGGCCGTGGGGGACCGGCCGTTCAAGCGCAAGTGCAAGGCGCGGATGCGGGAGATCCGCGAGAACGGCACCACGATATTCTTCGTCAGCCATGCGCCGGGCGCCGTGCGGCAGCTCTGCGACCGGGTCCTGGTGCTCGAGAAGGGCAAGCTCGGCTTCGACGGTCCGGTCGACGACGGCATCCACTACCTGCACTACGACGACGCCGACGACGGCGACGACGACGAGGGCCTCGGCGAGGAGTGATCGACGCGGCTCGCCCGCCCGGACGGGGGGCGGACCCCGCGTGAAGCGGCACGCACGCCCAGCAGGTTCTCGATCCCCTGACACAGTCGGCGGTGCGCCCGTACGCTGTGCGGTGACTTGACTTTCTGGGATTGCCCGGCGTGTCGAGTGGAAATTACAGGTTTGTAGTTACTCGGATTCGGTTGCGGGGACCCCTGTGACTGATGTGAAACTTGCTACTCGTGTGACTCTTCCCCCACACAGGAGTAGCCCCCCATGCGTCCGAGCCAGGCTCATTTCGTCACCTCGTGCCAGCAGCTGCTGGTGCTCGGTGCGGTGCTCGCCGTCCTCACGCCGGCAGCCTCGGTGATCAGCCTCGACGTGGTGGGTCAGGCACCCGTGCCGGCCTCGCCGGGTGGCCACCAGGCCGGCAGCGGCCACGCCATGGAGCTCACGGCGTACACCCGCGAGAGCCGGCGCGAGTCGATCCTGCCGGCCACGCCCGTGGACGCGGAGGTCACCGAGTACGCCCTCACGCCCGCCCCCGGGGTCCGCGGCCGCACCGCCACGCCACGAGCGCGCGCCGTCGCCGGTGAGACCAGGGGCGGCACCGCGATCGTCAGTCGGCCGCAGCCAGCCGAGGGGTACGCCGGCGTCGGCGTGACCTGGGACCCAGCCGCCGAGGCCGACGACGAAGCACTCTCACTGGAGGTCCGGACCCGTTCCCAGGGCGAGTGGTCGGAGTGGACCGAGCTCGAGTACCACGACGACCACGCACCCGACCCCACTTCCGCGGAGGCGCGACAGGCCCGGCCGGGCACCGAGGTGATGTTCGTCGGCCACGTGGACGACGTCCAGGTGCGAGCGGAGAGCACGCAAGCCCCGCCCGCCGGGATGCGGCTGGCCGTGATCGCGCCCGGTGAAGCCGCCGAGAATGAGCGGGAGGCCCCGGCTCTCGACACCGCCGAGCTCCCGAGCGCCAGGACCACGACGACAGCGGCCACGACAGGACCGACCCAGGCGGCGGCGAAGGGGGCGAACGCGACCACGCTCGCGTCGTACACACCGAGGCCCAAGATCTACTCCCGCGCCCAGTGGGGCGCCAACGAGAAGCTGCGCGACAAGGGGTCGCTGCGGTACTTCGAGGTGCACGCCGGCTACGTCCACCACACCGTGAACGCCAACGGCTACACGCGCTCCGAGGTGCCCGGCATCCTGCGCAGCATCTACGCCTACCACACCCAGTCCCGCGGCTGGAGCGACGTCGGCTACAACTTCCTCGTCGACCGGTTCGGCCGGATCTGGGAGGGCCGGTACGGCGGCGTCGACCGACCCGTCGTCGGCGCCCACACCCTCGGCTACAACGACTGGTCCTTCGCGATGTCGGCGATCGGCAACTTCGACATCGCGCGTCCGAGCAGTGCCATGGTCCAGGCCTATGGCGCGCTGTTCGCCTGGAAGCTGTCACTCCACGGGGTCGACGCATCGTCGACCCGCCAGCTGGTGGGCTCCCGGACGTTCAAGGCCATCAACGGCCACCGCGACGCCGGCAGCACGGCGTGCCC
This sequence comes from Nocardioides sp., assembly GCF_036374615.1. Taxonomy (GTDB): domain Bacteria; phylum Actinomycetota; class Actinomycetes; order Propionibacteriales; family Nocardioidaceae; genus Nocardioides. The sequence goes on along the minus strand of NZ_DASUTK010000079.1, from coordinate 18,412 downwards.
CGGCCGCTACCTCTACGCCAAGCTGCCGCGGATCCGGGCGCTGGCCGCGGCCGCGCAGCAGGACTGGTCCGGCCGCGAGCTGCAGTCGAACCTGGCAGGGTCCGCACACCCTGACCTGTTGGTCCGGCGGGCCTCCGACAGCCGCGTCTTCGTCCTGCGCACCGGTGGCCTGAGCAGCCTCGGCAGGGCGGTCGTCAGCAAGGGACTGGCAGCCGACTCCGACGCGGTCGTGACCTCGCCCGACCTGACGGGGGACCGGTTCGGGGACCTGCTCGTCCGCAGGACCGACGGCACCACCCTGGTCCATCCCGGCAACGGCGCCGGAGGGTACGGCGCGTCCGTCCGGACGATCTCCGGCCTGGCCGGCCTCGACCTGCTGACGGCGGTCGGCGACGTCACGGGCGACGGTCGCAACGACCTCGTGGCCCGGAACCCCGGCAACGGGCGGCTGTTCGTCTACCCGGGCAAGGGCAACGGCGGGTTCGGCACCCGCCAGCGCGTTGCCGGGGACTGGAGCGACTTCCGCGCGCTGGCCGCCACCGGCGACCTCGACGGCGACGGCAAGCCGGACCTGCTCGCCCGTGACTCCGGCGGCTCGCTCTGGGCGGTGCCGGGCAGGGGCTCGGCCCGGTTCGGGACCGCGGTCATGGTGGCGGGCTCGTGGGCCGGTTGGGGCTCGATCAGCGGGTTCGGCGACTTCAACCGCGACGGTCTGGCAGACCTGTTCGTGCGCAAGGGCTCCGGCAAGCCGGGCTGGATCGTGCCCTCCAACGGCGACCTGACCTTCGGTACCGCGCTCGGCCCGATCACGCGCCTCGAGGGAGCGGGGACCGTCGTGGGCGCCGCTCAGTTCGCCGCGAACAAGCTGCCCGACGTGGTCTCGCGGCTCGGAGCGGACGTCCGCACCTACCCCAACGTCGGGACGGTCGACCTGCTGCCCGCCATCGACACCGGCCTCGCGCTACCGACCGCCGACGCCCTCTTCAACGCCGGTGACTGGGACCGGGACGGCTTCAGCGACCTGATCCACCGCAACGCCAACGGCGCACTGTTCCTGCGGCGCGGCGACGGGAAGGGCCACTTCGGTACGCGGGTGAAGCTCGCGACCGGGTTCGGCGGTGTCCGGCTGCTCGCCGCCGTGGGCGACATGACGGGCGACGGATGGCCGGACCTGATGGGACAGCCACGCGGCTCCTCGATGCGGGTCTACCCGGGGCGCGGGCTGGCGGGGCTCAAGGCCAGCTTCGTCGCGCACTCCGCCATCTCCGCCGGACGCCAGGTCCCGGTGGGTCGCTGGAACGCCGACGGCGCGCCGGACAGCCTGTTCCGCGTCGGCTCGACGCTGTCGCTCTATCCCGGCAACGGCCCGGGCGGCCTCGTGGGCGGCCAGCGGCTGGAGGCGGACGTCTCGGCGTACGACTGGATCATCGGTGTGAGCGACCTGCAGGTGACCGGGCACGCGGACCTGATCGTCCGCGCTCGTTCGACCGGCCGGCTCTACGCACTGACGGGATCGGTCAAGGGGTTCGGCACCCGCCGCACCCTCGGCGGAGGAATGGGGATCTACGACCTGGCGGGCTGAGCGGGCGGTCAGGCCCGGGCGGTGGCTCGTTCCGCGGCGTAGGTCTGCTCGAGTCGCGCGGGATCCGGATGTGCCACCAGGACCAGCGAACCGCGACGGATGAGCGGCTCGGTGAAGGAGGAGATTCCGGAAGGGGAAGCCGGGTTCGCCTCAGTGAAGAGACGGCCGCCGTCGGCGAGAACACTCCCGGCGGCGGCCGCCTCCCACAGGTCGCGATGGCTGATGCCGGGCAGTGCCGGGTCCTCGGGACCGGGCGGGTCCCAGGGCGTGAAGCCGTCCGGCTGGCTCCACACCTCGGTACCGACGTCGTGCACGCCGGTCGGGAGCGGCTCGTCGAACGGCCGCCCGAGCGGGTGCAGTGCGGTCGCCAGGATGACCGACCTCTCGGCGTACGACGCCCAGCGGCCGACGCCACCAGGTCCGCACACCACTGCGTCGGGCACGGGGTCGGGCACAGCGGCTGACGCGCCGTCCACCCTGACCACGAGCCCGATCGTCCAGGCCGCGCCGAGGAACACCGGCGCCATCCAGTGGGTCGGCAGGTCGACGCGGAGCTCCTGGCCCCGCTCGAGGTCGAGCTCGTCGGCGAGCAGGGACGCGGTCTTCGCGACCCAGTTGGCGTACGTCGTGACCGACAGCTCGGTCCGCTCGCCGGTCGCATGGTCGTAGAACGTGACCAACGGCCGACCCGGATCGTGACGAAGCAGATCGGCCAGAACCGTCGCGAACGTCGTCATCCCCCTAGGGTTCCACCATGCTCCAGGTCGACCACTTCTGGGCCGTGGTTCCCGCCGGCGGTGCGGGCACGCGGCTGTGGCCGCTCTCCAGGTCGAGCTCGCCGAAGTTCCTGCTCGACCTCACCGGCAGCGGCCGGACGCTGATCCAGCAGACCGTCGAGCGGCTGGCCCCGCTCGCGGGCGAGCGGCTGCTGGTCGTCACCGGCTCCGCTCATCGCGACGCGGTCGCCGGACAGCTGCCGTCGCTCGACGTGGACTCGCTCGTGGTCGAGCCCTCCCCGCGCGACTCGATGGCCGCCATCGGGCTGGCCGCCGCCCTCGTCGAGCGCCGGGACCCGGACGCGGTGATCGGATCGTTCGCCGCCGACCACGTGATCGGCGACGACGCCGGGTTCCACGACGCGGTCGGCCGCGCGGTGGCCGCCGCCACGGACGGCTGGCTGGTGACGATCGGCATCACACCGACCTCCCCCGCGACCGGCTTCGGCTATGTCGAGGTGGGAGCGCCGCTGGCCGGTCATGACGGCGTGCACCGGGCGAGCGGGTTCGTGGAGAAGCCGGACGCGGCCCGCGCCAGTGAGTACGTCGCGGGGGGTAGGCATCGCTGGAACGCCGGCATGTTCCTGGCCCGCCCCGGCGTGCTGCTCGACCTGCTGGCGGAGCAGGACGACGGGTTCGCCGCCCGGCTGCGGAGCATCGCTGCCGACCCGGCACGGCTCACCGAGCTCTGGGACGACCTTCCCACCATCGCCATCGACCACGCCGTGGCCGAGCCGGCAGCAGCAGCGGGACGGGTCGCGGTCCTCCCGGCGGACCTGGCCTGGGACGACCTCGGGGACCTCGACTCGCTGGCCAGGGTGCTGGGCGCCGAGGGGACACTGCGGGTGCTGGGCGAGGAGTCGTCGGTCGCCGTCGCCGGTGCGACCGGTCTGGTGGTTCCGGCGTCCGGGCGGGTGGTGGCGGTCGTGGGCCTCGACGACGTCGTGGTCGTCGACACCCCGGACGCACTGCTGGTGACCAGCCGGGCGCAGGCACAGCGCGTGAGAGAGATCGTGGCCGGCCTCGAGGAGGCCGGCCACGACGAGCTCAGGTAGCGCTGCCGTCGGGGATCACATGTCCCCGACGCCCGCCTCCGGTGAGTCCGTGTAGGGGTAGTCGCGCATGAACTGCTCGAGGGCCTCACCGCTCGGCTCGGAGCAGAACTGCGAGATGCCGAACTGCTCGCCGGACGGGTCGCCGTCGCCGCCGACCGACCAGTGCGTGAAGGCGATGTGCTGCCCCTCGGGGAACGGGTCGCCGTCCTCGGAGGTCCACGGAACCGCCTTGAACTTGTTGCGGAAGTTGGAGTCGTCGGTGAACTTCGCCGCGATGCCCCGGATGTCGTCGAGCATCGCCTCGTTGTCGGCGATGGTCTCGTCGTACCACAGGATCGTGTAGCCGTGCTCGAGGTTGTGGACGAGCTCGCCGACATCGGGCCGGTCACCGGAGGTGTAGAACTTCCGCTCGATGTCGGCCCAGATGTTGTAGTGCGTGCCGAACGACGGCGGGGAGGTCTCGTAGGGGATGTCGGTGCCCGGGTCGACGTGGTCGCCGCTGCCGGTGGCGTCCGTCTTCTCGACCTCCTGGCACACCGAGGCGGGAGCGCCGATCGCGGCAAGGTCGAGTCCCTCGAACCCCTCGAGCTCCTGGTTGTCCTTCCAGATGCTGTAGACCGGGAAGGCGATGATCAGCAGGGCCACCACCACCGCCACGCCGAGGATCATCAGGCCGCGCCGGCGCTCGGCGCTCTTCTGCTGCTTCTTGATCGCCTCGATCTTCGCCTGGCGTTCGTTCTTCTTCTGCTTGTTGGCCACGGTCGGCTTTCCTCGTCGATCGGGTCGGGCGGGGGGCAGGTGGTAGGGCAGAGGCAGTCTACGGACTGGTACGACGCGGGCGGAGCCGGACACCCTCACCGGCGTCGGGAACGTCGACCAGCCAGCCGTGGGCGAAGGCCAGTGCCTGCAGCGAGTCCGGGCTGACGTCACCGGAGACGACGACCGCATCGTCGTCGACGCGCGCCGTACCGCCCACCCGCGCCACGACCTCGACGAGCTCGGTCACCTCGGACGGTGCCCCGAACGCCGCGGCGTCGTCCGGGTCACCGAGCAGTGCCCGGAGCACCGCCTCGCGGGCGCCGTAGCCGAACAGGTCCGCGCCGTCGGGACGCACCAGAGCGACCGCCCCCGGCCCGTCGTCCTCGGGCGGCAGGACCAGGTCGGCCCGGCCACGGATCACGGCGAACGGTCGACCACCGAGCTTCCCCTGCGCGAGCTCCGCGGCCCCGGCGAGCTCGTCGGCCACCGCGGGGGCGGTCACGACCAGGTCGTTGCCGTAGTCGTCGCGTCGTCCGGCGAAGTCCTCGAGCACCCGCAGCCCGGCGGCCCCGACCGCCAGGTCGGTCTGCCCCTCGCGCCACGCGCGGCCGGCGGTGTCGGTCACCACGACCGCCACGTTCCGGCCGGTCAGCTCCCGCAGCCGGGAGCGGATCGCGCGGGCCGAGGCGTCGGGGTCGACCGGGAGCAGGACCACGCGCCCCGGTTCGACGTTCGACGCATCGATGCCCGCCGCCGCGAGCGTGAGCCCCTGACGGGTGCGGACGATCCGGGTCGGCCCGCGGCTGGCGACGAGCCGGGCCGTCTCCGCGGGCAGCAGCTCGTCCCGCGTCCCGCGCACGACTCGACCCTCGGCCTTGCTCACCACCTTGCTCGTCACCAGGACGACGTCCCCGTCGGCCAGCCCGTCGGCCAGCCCGTCGGCCAGCCCATCGGCCGGCCCGTCCGTCAGTCCTTCGGCCAGCCGATCGACCAGCAGCGCGGCCAGGTCGTCGCCCGTTCGCACCTCACCGATCCCGTCGGGCGCGACGACCCGCAGCTCGGTCACGGGTCAGCCCCCGACGAGAGCGACCGCAGCGGCGGCGATGGCGGCGGTCGCGTCGTCGTCTGTCATCAGGAGCGGCACGGCGGCGGCCGCCAGCCCCGCCGAGTGGAGCGCGCCGAGGTGGTCGTCGTCGGACTCGTCGACCAGCCAGCCGTCGAGGACGCCCCCGTCGGCACGCGAGCCGTAGTGGCGTCCCACGGCGCCGGCGGTCACGTCGACGCCGATCGCGGGCAGCAGCTGCTCGGCCATGCCGTGGACGTGGTGCCCGCCGATGATGGGGGAGACGCCGACGACCGGGGCCCCGGTCGCCTGCAGCGCCTCGCGCACCCGGGGGACGCCGAGGATCGTGCCGACCGAGACCACCGGGTTGGACGGCGGCAGGATCACCAGGTCCGCGTCGACGATGGCGTCGATCACGCCGGGCGCGGGGGAGCAGTCCTCCAGACCGACCACCACCACCGTCTCGGCGGGGACCTGGGCCCGCAGCCGTACCCAGTACTCCTGGAAGTGCACGACCCGCCGACCGCTCGGTGACTCGGGGTCCGCGATCGCGATGTGGGTCTCGACCCGGTCGTCGGTCATCGGCAGCAGCCGCACCCTGGGGCCCGTGCCCGGCTCGAGCCAGCGTCGACAGAGCGCTTCGGTCACCTGTGAGAGCGGGAAGCCCGCGTCCATCATCTGGGTGCGTACGAGATGGGTCGCCAGGTCGCGGTCGCCCAGCCCGAACCAGGTGCGCTCGACGCCGTACGCCGCGAGCTCCTCGTTCGCGTGCCAGGTCTCGCCGCGGCGTCCCCAGCCCCGCTCGGTGTCGATCCCGCCGCCCAGCGTGTACATCACGGTGTCGAGGTCCGGGCACACCTTGAGGCCGTGCAGCCACCAGTCGTCCCCCGTGTTGGCGACCACGGTGACCTCGGCGTCCTCGGCGAGACCCGGTAGGTTGCGCGAGTCGATGCCGTGCAGCAGCCCGCGCACGAAGCGGGCACCGCCGACGCCACCGGAGAGCACTGTGATCCGTCGGGCGGGCGATGACATAGCCGTAGCCTGCCGCATCGCCGATCGGTCATCAGAAATGGCCCACTCGGACTATGGACTCCCATACCAGACTCAGGCTTGACTTCCAGGGATGACAGGCATGTAATTCCCATAGTGTTGTTCTGTCTCGCAGCGGAGTCGGGTATCCGGTGAGAGACCGAGGACACGGGGGAAGCAGACAGAAAGCACATCCGGGGACATCCCGGGGCCGAGAAGCCCCGGATGTCCGGGTCGAAAGGGCGAGTACCGTGCGAGAACTACTTCTCCTCGACGGAGACGCCGAGGAAGCGGGTTGGCAGGAGCGCGCACTGTGCGCTCAGACCGACCCGGAAGCGTTCTTCCCCGAGAAGGGCGGATCCACGCGGGAGGCCAAGAAGGTCTGCCTGACGTGTGAGGTCCGCAACGACTGCCTCGAGTACGCGCTGATGAACGACGAGCGCTTCGGTATCTGGGGCGGCTTGTCGGAGCGTGAGCGACGCAAGCTGAAGAAGAAGGCGGTCTGAGCGCAGTCGACGCCACGAGCGGAGCGAGTGGCGTCGACGTCGCGCGAAGAGGTTGAGGGACCGCGTCAGGCCTGAGCGCAGCGAAGGGCTGGCGACCGGTCGTCTCGAAACCAGGAGAGTCGTGCTCGGGACTGACCGACCCCGCGAGTTCGTGACCCCGACCAGGTGACAGTTATGGTCATCGGTCGTGTCCGCCACCGTCGTCGCCCTCCTCGTCAGCCATGACGGTGCCCGGTGGCTGCCGACGGTCATCGACGGGATCCGATCGCAACGGCGCCCGGTCGACCGGGTCGTGGCGGTCGACACGACGAGCCGCGACGCCAGCCCGGAGCTGCTGAGCGAGGCGTTCGGTCCGGTCATCACCGCGCACGGCAGCACGTCCTACCCGGCGGCGGTGCGGATCGGGCTCGAACACGTCGGCGACGCCGACTGGGTCTGGCTGCTCCACGACGACTCCACGCCCGACCCGGGTGCGCTCGAAGCGCTGCTGGCTGCCGCCGACGCCGATCTCGGGGCCGACATCCTCGGCCCCAAGCTGCGCGAGTGGCCCTCGCTGCGCCGGCTGCTCGAGCTCGGTGTGACCATCTCGGGCACCGGCCGCCGCGAGACCGGGCTCGAGCGGGGTGAGTACGACCAGGGCCAGCACGACGACGTGCGGTCGGTGCTCGCGGTCAACACCGCCGGCATGCTGGTCCGCCGCTCGGTGCTGGAGGAGCTCGGCGGGCTCGACGAGCAGATGCCGATCTTCGGCAACGACATCGACTTCGGCTGGCGGGCCGCCGCGGCCGGCCACCGCACCCTGGTCGTCCCACAGGCAGTGGTCTTCCACGTCGAGGCCGCTCACCGCGGCGTACGACGCACCCCCCTCACCGGCCGACACATCCACTACCAGGAGCGGCGGGCCGCGCTCTACACGCTGCTCGCCAACGCGTCGACCCGGTCGCTGCCGTGGCGGGTGGTGCGGCTCGCGCTCGGGACGCTGGTCCGGATGCTCGGCTTGCTGGCGGTGCGTCAGGTGGGCCAGGCGCTCGATGAGCTGGCGGCCCTCGTGTCGCTCTACGGCAGTCCGCGGCTGGTGCTGCGGGCGCGCAAGGAGCGCCGGCAGCGGCAGCGCCGCGAGCCGGTCGACACCCAGCCGCTGCTGGCGCCGTGGTGGCTTCCCTACCGGCACGGCCTCGACTTCCTCGGCGATCTCGCGGCCGCCGCCACCAACCAGGCCGCCGACGTCGCCGAGCGCAGACGGATCGCCACCGGCCGCCCGGTCCGCACCTTCGACGATGAGGACCCGTGGGCCGAGGAGCAAGGAGCCCTCGCGCGGTTCTTCACGAACCCGGTCGCGATCGCCGGCATGGTCTTCGTGTTGCTGGCCCTGGTCGGCGCCCGTGAGGCGTTCGGCACCGTCGTCGGGGGCGCGCTCTCACCGGCACCGAGCACCGCCGGCCAGTGGTGGCAGCTGTACGCCGAGTCACACCATGCGCTCGGCCAGGGGACCGACGTCCCCGCGCCGGCGTACGTGCTGCCCTTGGCGCTGCTCGGCTCGCTGGTCGGGCCGACCAGTGCGATCAGCCTGCTGCTCGTGCTGGCCGTGCCGTTGGCCTTCTGGGGCGTCTGGCGCTTTCTCCGCGTGGTCGGGAGGTTGCTCGACGAGGAGGGCCCACCCGCCTGGCTGTTGTTCGTCGGCTCTGCGGCGTACGCCCTGATCCCGGCCTCCTCGGGCGCCTGGGGTCTGGGCCGGCTCGGGGTCGTGGTGGTCGCGACCCTGCTGCCGTGGTTGGCCCACACCGCGCTGGGGTTCGCCGACCCCGACCCCGACCGCCGGTGGCGCGCGGGCTGGCGGACCGGGCTGCTGCTCACGGTCGCAGCCGCGTTCGCTCCTGTCGCCTATGCGTTCGCGCTCGTGCTGGCCGCTCTGGTGATCGGTGCCGGCTTCTGGATCAGTCCCCGCGCCATGAAGGACCGCTCCGTCTGGGGGCCACCGGCCGCCACGCTGGTGACGCCGGTGGTGCTGCTCGTGCCGTGGTGGCTGCCGCTGCTGTGGACCGGGTCGGCCACCGGTCTGGCGCTGGACATCGGTCGGCTGCCGATGGCCACGGTGACGTTCACCGACCTGGTCACCGGCCACCTCGGTGACGCCGGTGCTCCGGCGTTCCTCGGGCTCGCGCTGCTCGCCGTGGCGGTCCTGGCGCTGGTGCCGGCTGCCACCCGGGTCCCGGTCCTCGTCTGCTGGATCGTCGCGCTCGCTGCCGCCGTGGTGGCCCTCGCGCTGGGACTGGTGACGTTCGACCTGCCGGCGGTGACCACCAAGGCCGGCCTCGGCTTCCTCGTGCTGGTCATCCAGGCCGCGTTCGTGGTCGCTGCCGTGATCGCCGCACAGGGTGCGTGGCGCCGACCGTCGCGGTCGGGCTGGTGGCGCCGGGGCCTCGTCGCGCTGGTCGCGGTCGCCTCGGTGGCGCCGCTGGTCGGCCTCGGCTGGTTCGTGGTCAACGGCCCCGGCGAGCTCGAGGACGTGCGCGACAGCGGCATCCCGGCGTACATGCACCAGAGCGCAGGGCTCGGACCCTCACACGGCATCCTCGTGATCGAGGGCGACGTCGACACCGGCCTGAGCTGGACCGTGCAGCGTGAGGACGGGCTGACTGTCGGCGAGGACGAGATCGTCGGGCTGATGACGCCCGACGCCGACCTGGACCGCGACGTGAAGACGCTGGTCTCCGCGCCGGAGGAGGACGCCGCCGCCACCCTGCCCGGTCACGGGATCGCCTTCATCGTCCTGTCGGACCCGGTCGACGGCAACGTCGCGTCGGTCCTCGACGCCACCACCGGGCTCGAGGGCGCAAGCGCCGACGACCGCTCGACCCGGGCATGGCGGGTGACCGACGGTGTCGAGCGCGGAGCCGTCGAGGCGGAGACGGCCTGGTGGCGGATCGTGATGCTCGTGATGCAGGGGCTGCTGATCCTCGTGGTCCTGGTGCTCTGCGTGCCGAGCCACATACGAGGGGAGCGGACATGACCGATCCCACACCGAGGCCCGCCCGAGCCGGGCGGCGCAGCGACACCCGCCGCCGGGTCAGCCCGACCGCGGTGCTCGCGGTGGTCCTGCCCGTCCTGACCGTGGGAGCGCTCGCGCTGGTGCAGCCGGCGGAGGTCGACTCCCCGGGCCGTGCCGCCGAGCAGGTGCCACCCACCCGGGTGGACCTGGTCTGCCCGGAGGGTGTCGAGGACTCCGTGCTCGCGTTCACCGGTGGCAGCCAGACCGACGACGGTGCCGTGCTGAACCCCCTCGGCGGGTCCGACCCCACACCGCTGGAGCTGAAGCCCAACGCCGTCCCCGAGTCCGACGAGCAGGGACCCGCGTGGGCCCGCGGCAGCGGGCCGGTGGCCGCCGAGCTGATCGGCTCCCGGTACGTCGAGCGGGGCCTCGCATCGGCACCGTGCGTGCAGCCTCGGCCGGAGTACTGGTTCACCGGCGTCGGCGCCGGAGCGGAGCACTCCTCCACCCTCGCGCTGACCAACCCGGACCCGGGGCCTGCCGTCGCCGACGTCACCGTGTGGGCCGGCACGGGTCCGATCGACGTCCCCGGGCTGCGGGGCATCTCGCTGCCCGGCGGCGAGACCCAGCGGCTCGAGCTGGGCTCGGTGGTCCCGCGTCGGGGCGAGCTCCTCCTGCACGTGGTCGTGTCGCGCGGACGGCTGGGCGCCGCCCTCGCCGACGAGATCCCGTCGATCGGCGCCCGGGAGGCGACGTCTGCCTGGCTGCCCGCGTCACCCGAGCCCGCCACCGAGTCGCTGCTCCTGGGCCTGGTCCCCTCCGCGGACCGCGCCGACGAACCGAGCGACCGGCTCGTCATCGGCAACCCCGGCACCAGCGAGGTCCGCGCCGAGCTCCGGATGGTGACCGAGGACGCCGTCTTCGTGCCGGAGGGCCTGGAGGAGGTGCGGATCGCCCCGGAGTCGATCGAGAACGTCACGTTGACCGAGACGCTGCGGAGGCAGATCGAGGAGGGCGCGCTCGGGGTGCTGGTGACGGCCAGCGACCCCGTGACGGCGACGCTGCGCTCGGTGGTCGACGGTGACCTCGTGCACTCCCCGGTCGCCACGGGTGGCGATGCTGCACTCACCGCACTGGTGCCGCCGGGGGCCGCCCGGCTGGTGCTCGCGCGGGCCGGTGGCGCCGGGGTTGCGGTCGTGACGTCGTACGACGAGAACGGTCGGCAGCTCCAGGAGAAGCGGGTCGAGCTGAGTGACGGCAGCGGTGGGGAGCTGAAGCTCCCCGGCGACACCCGCCTGGTGCGGGTCACCCCGCGCCGGACCGACGTGACCGCGGCGGTGGTCGTGCGTGCGGAGGCGCGGCGCACGTCCGGGACGACCGTGGTGCCGCTGGAGCAGCTGGTCCGCTACGCGCTGATCCCCGACGTCCGCCCGGGCCTTCCGCGGTAGCGGCCGCCGCGACCCTCAGTCTCGCGGGCGGTAGCGCGGGTCGACCAGCTCGGCGTCGATGCCGAGCAGCTCCGCGACCTGCTCGACCAGCACCGTGAGCACCAGCGCCTCCAGGTCCGAGCGGGTCTCGGCGCGGTGCTCGATCGGCCGGCGGAACAGCACCAACCGGGTGGGCGCACCCCGCGCGCCGCGCACCAAGGACGACAGCGGGATCGTCTCCGGGTGCCAGTCGTCGGGGATCTGCGGTGCGTCCTCGACGGCGTACTCCACCAGGCCGAGCCGGTCCGCCCACCGTTCCTCCAGGTCCGCGACCACCTCCAGCACGAGGGTGTCGAACCGCTCGCCGGCGGTCGGGACGACCGGTTCCCCGGGAGTGGGAGACAGCACGCCGGGACCGCGCATGCCTCGGTCGCGGCGGTCACGACGCCGCGTGCGGGGCGGTCGGGTTTCCGGTGCGTCCACAGCCGCGAGCCTAATCGGCGCGCCGCGGCCCAGTAGGTACCGTCGGCCGCGTGAGTGGATCTCGTCGGTGCTCGAGGACGGCGTGCGCCCGCACTGCGGTGAACACGTTGACCTACGTGTACGCCGACCAGACCGCCGTCCTCGGTCCGCTCGCCACCTTTGCCGAGCCACACGCCTACGACCTGTGCGAGATCCACAGCGACCGACTCTCCGCCCCGCGGGGCTGGGAGGTGCTGCGGCTGGCGCCCGACCCGGCCGCCCAGGGCCCCAGCGACGACGACCTGCTCGCGCTGGCTGACGCGGTCCGCGAGGCCGGCCGGCCGGCACCGCCTCCGCCGGCGGTCTCCTCGCTGGCGGACGAGACCGGCCGTGAGGTGACCCGGCGCGGGCACCTGCGGGTCCTCACCACCGACTGACGGCAGAGCCGTCGCGCGGCCGCCCGGTCCACCCCCGGATAGGCTCCGGAGTCATGGCCCCGACCGCTGACGTCGCGACGCTCGACGCGATCTTCAAGGCGTACGACGTGCGCGGTCTGGTTCCCGAGCAGCTCGACGCCGACCTGGCTCAACGCATCGGTGCCGCCTTCGTCGCTGTCACCGGTGCTCCACGCGTCGTCGTCGGCCACGACATGCGTCCGACGTCACCGCAGCTGGCCGCGGCGTTCGCGACCGGCGCGAGTGGTGCCGGTTCGGACGTCGTCTCGATCGGGCTGGCAGCCACCGACCAGCTCTACTTCGCCTCCGGCCACCTCGACATTCCTGGGGCGATGGTCACCGCCAGCCACAACCCGGCCGGCTACAACGGCATCAAGCTCTGCCGGGCGGGTGCGCGACCGATCGCCCACGACACCGGCCTTGCGGACATCCGCGACCTCGTCGCGGCCGGATCCGTGCCGGTCGCAGCGGCGCAGGGCACGGTCACGGAGCGCGACGTCCTCGCGGGGTACGCCTCGCGCCTGGTCGGTCTTGCCCCCGTCCGGGGCCGGAGGCTCCGGGTCGTGGTCGACGCCGGCAACGGGATGGCCGGTCTCACCGTGCCCGCTGTTGCGGCGCTGCTCGGCCCCGAACAGCTCGACATCGACCCGCTCTACTTCGAGCTCGACGGGACGTTCCCCCACCACGAGGCGAACCCCATCGACCCCGACACACTCGTCGACCTGCAGGCGCGGGTCGTGGCGACCGGTGCCGACGCCGGCCTGGCGTTCGACGGCGACGCCGACCGGTGCTTCCTCGTCGACGAGCAGGGCGGGCTGGTCCCGCCGTCCAGCCTCACGGCCCTGATCGCCCAGCGCGAGCTCGCCAGGGACCCCGGTGCCACCGTGATCCATAACCTGATCACGAGCCGGGCGGTCCCGGAGATGGTCGCCGAGCTGGGCGGGACGGCGGTCCGTACCCGGGTCGGCCACAGCTACATCAAGGCGACGATGGCCGAGACCGGCGCCGTGTTCGGAGGCGAGCACAGCGGCCACTTCTACTTCCGTGACTTCTGGCGCGCAGACTCCGGCCTGCTGGCGGCACTGCACGTGCTGGCGGCGCTCGCCGAGTCCGACCGGCCGCTGTCGGCGCTGCTCGCCCGCTACCAGCGCTACGTGCAGAGCGGCGAGATCAACACGGTCGTCGTGGACCAGGCGGGCGTCCTGGACGACCTGCGCGCGACCTACGACGGGCGGGACGGTGTCACGGTGGACGAGCTGGACGGGCTGACCGTCAGCCACCGCGACTGGTGGTTCAACGTCCGCCCCTCCAACACCGAGCCCCTCCTGCGGCTGAACGCCGAGGGAGCCGACGCGGCCACACTGGCCGCGGTCCGCGACGACGTACTCACTCGGATCAGGAGCCACCGATGAACCTCGACCCCGGCCTGCTCGCCATCATCGTCTGCCCGGACTGCCGTGGAGACCTGGAACCGGTCGAGGAGGAGCTGGTGTGCCAGTCGTGCGGCCTGGCGTACCCCGTCCGCGACGACATCCCCGTGCTGCTCGTCGACGAGGCCCGGCGGCCCGACTGACCTGAGGACGACATGACGTTCTGGTTCGACGAGTCACGACTCGACGACGAGTCGGTGTGGCAGAGCGCCGACGGTCGGTTCCGCACGCTCGCCGAGTCGGGGGCGCGGGTACGCCGGGAGGCGTCCGAGGCCGCGGAGGCGATCGCTGTGGGCGTGGCCCGCGCGGCCGGGCAGCAACGTCCGCGCGCGGTCGTGGCGGCCGGCCCCGACAGTCGGCTGCTCCGGGCCGTCCTCGAGCCGTGGTGCCCGGTCCCGTTCGTCGCGTGGCCCCACCCGTCCCTGCCGGGCTGGGCCGGCGGCCTGGACCTGGTCGTGGTGCTGGCGCCCGACGGTGGTCTCGGTTCGGCCGCTGCCGTCGCCGAGGCGGTCCGCCGCGGCTGCCAGGTCGTCGTGGCGTGCCCGCCCGGGTCGACCGTCGCAGAGCACGCGGCGGGGAGGTGGAGCACGATCCTGCCCACGCCCGGCCGCGACCCGCTCGCGACGGCGGTGGTGATGCTCGAGTACCTCGAGCAGGTCCAGCTCGGTCCTCGCGCCGACGCCGAGAGCGTCGCCACCGCGCTCGACGAGGTCGCGATCGCGTGCTCACCCCACCGCGACCTCGCCGTCAACCCGGCGAAGATGCTGGCTATTGCCATGGCCGACACGGTCCCCGTGGTGTGGGGTGGCAGCGTGCTCGCGGCTCGCGCCGCCCGGCGGATCGCGGAGTCACTGCGCCGGGTGAGCGGGCGCAGCGCTCTCGCGGGCGACGCGGAGCACCTCCTCCCCGTGCTGGAGGCGGCCCGGCCACGTGACGTCTTCGACGACCCGTTCGCGGACAGTGGCGGCGACCTGCGGCCCATGCTCCTGGTGCTCGACGACGGCAACGAGGAGCCGGTGGTGCGGGAGTCCCGCGGCCGGCTCCAGGCCGCCGCGAGCTCCCGCGGAGTGAGGGTCGAGACCCGCACCACCGACGCCCCGACCGAGGTGGCCCGCTACGCGTCGCTGTTCCTCAGCGGCAGCTACGCGGTCGAGTACCTCGGTCTGGGCCTGGTGGAGTGACTCCCCTCGGCCTTCGGGGTCAGCGGCGTCGGGCGGTGACCAGCAGGTACTCCCAGTGGGAGACCCCGCCGTCGATGAAGCGGTCGCCCACCTCGGCGAGCGCCGCGTCGAGAGCGGCCACGCGCTCCGCGTCGTCGCCGATGAACGTGTAGACCGCACGGGTCGGCCCGTAGCGCTCCTTGAAGTAGTCGCGGAACTCGGCGCCGGTGGCGAAGAGCTCGACCCGGAGGCTCCCTGTCGACGCCTGGACGTCGGTCACCCGGTCACCGAGCAGCTCCCGAACGTGGCCCTCGTCGCCCCACCGGGGCGGCGGCTGGGCGCCGGGCGGCGGCGGCGGTGCGTACGGCTTGAGCGCCGCGAACAGCTGCCCCACCAGACCTGGTGGCGTCCAGCTGAGCAGGCCGATCGTGCCGTCCGGCCGGGTGACCCGAACCAGCTCGTCGGCGGCCTCCTGGTGGTGCGGCGCGAACATGACGCCGATGCACGACATCACGACGTCGAACGACGCGTCGTCGAACGGCAGGTGCTCGGCGTCGGCCTCGCGCCAGTCGAGCCGGACACCGCGCGCGTCGGCCTCGCGACGGCCGGCATCGAACAGCTCGGGTGTCAGGTCGCTGGCGACGACGTCGCCTCCCGCGACGGCCGCGGCGATCGCGGCGTTGCCGGTGCCGGCCGCGACGTCGAGCACGCGGTCGCCGGAGCCGACGCCAGCAGCCTCGACGAGCACGGTGCCCAGCGGGGTGAGGAAGTCGGTCACCATCCCCGGGTAGTCGCCGGACGCCCACATGGTGCGGTGCTTGGCCTTGAGCTCGGCATCGGCCGGAGCGTTGGTCTCGGTGGTCATGGGTGTTTCCCCTCCTGTTTCGGAACGGGTCAAGCGTCCGCCGGGAGGCGGGCCACTGACCAGTGGTGGGTGTGTCTCGTCGCAGTACAGATACAGAACTAGACCGGGTGGCACTCAGGCGGACGAGACGGTTCACTGAGAACGGAGAGGGAGGACATCGATGGGGGCTGGGTACGGGCAGTTCTGTCCTGTCGCGAAGGCGATGGAGATCCTCGACGAGCGATGGACGCTGCTCGTCATCCGGGAGCTGCTGGCCGGCAGCGCCCACTTCAACGAGATCCGTCGTGGCGTGCCCAAGATGTCGCCCGCACTGCTGGCCAAGCGGCTGCGCAACCTCGAGCGGGTCGGGATCGTCGAGCGCACCACGACCGGTCGCGGCACGTCGTACACGCTGACCGCGAGCGGGCAGGAGCTGCGGCCGGTGGTCGAGGGACTCGGTGCGTGGGGCGTCCGGTGGGTGGGCGATCTCGGCGAGCAGGACTACGACCCGCACCTGCTCTTCTGGGACGTACGCCGCACCCTGCCCGTGACCGCCTGGCCGCCCGGCCGCACCGTGCTGGCCATCGAGCTGGACGACGTGGCCTCGAAGGTCTCGCGCTGGTGGGTCGTGGTCGCGGGTCGCGAGGTCGACGTGTGTGACTACGACCCCGGCTACGACGTGGTCGGCCGGCTCTCCACCTCGCTGCGGGTGCTGACCGCGGTCTGGCGCGGCGACCGCTCCTGGCCCTCCGCCCTCCGCGCCGGCGACGTGGTCGTCCACGCCCCGGCCGAGGTGGAGCGGCAGATTCCGGGGTGGCTGGGGCAGTCGTCGATCGCGCAGGCGGTGGCCGGGGTTCGGTGATACGTCGATGCGGCGACCTGTGGAGAGCATCCTCAGCGGTCGAGCAGATGTGCCACGCTCCCGTCGTGGGAATCTTCCGAAGACGTACCGGCCACCAGTCGCACCTGACGCTCCCGAGCACGGGACACGCCGGTGATGACGCGCTGCTCGCTCAGATCGCGGCCCACACGGACCTCGAGGCACCGCGTCACTGGGTGCACTACCTGTACTTCGAGGACGAGCTCCAGGCCCGAGGCGCTGCTGAGGTCATCGGGTCCGCTGGCTGGCAGATCCAGCGTGTGGACGTGTCAGCCAGCGGTGGCCCGGACTGGGTCGTCATCATCGAGACCCACGCCGCCACGACGCCGAACGCCGTACGAGAAGCTCGGCTGTTCTTCGAGGGCGTTGCGGCCACGCATGCCGGTGGTGACTACGACGGCTGGGAAGCGAGCCTCTAGTCCCGATCTCGGGCGCCACGGCGTCCATCGCTACGGCTGAACCGCGCCGCCACCTCGTCCGACAAAGCGGCGTCGATGCGTTCGCGCAAGACCTGCTTCATCGATGGGATCCGATCGTGGCGGAACCACCCGACTTCGGTGCACTCGTCGTCGCACGGCCGGGCGTCGCCCGAGAGCCACGTGCAGGCAAACGCAAGATCCAGGTAGGCGGCCCGGTCGCCGTTCGCGTGGACGACGTCTCGCATCACCGATGTGGACGCCAGTCGGTCGACCTGGATCTCGACTCCGGCTTCCTCACGGGCCTCGCGCGCCGCGCACACTGCGGGCTCCTCACCGGGGTCCACGATCCCGGTGACCGGCGCCCATGCCCCGTTGTCCGAACGCCGAACGAGCAGCACCTCGTCATCTCGGCGGATCACCGCCGTCACACCGGGCATCCACAGCTCGGCCCGGCCTACGTGCTTCCTGAGTTCCACGACGAAGTCAGGGGTTGGCATGCCGTGCAGGTTAGTCCGAGGAGCCCGCGCGATGGGCCCACCGCCACTCGATCATCGGCACCCTGAACATGCCGACAGCCGTTCGATGGTGAACGTGTCAGCGGTAGGGCCCGGGGGTTTCGAGGCTCGTCGCTGGCGCTCCTCGCACCTCAACCACCGGGCGGTGTGGCCTGGCGGCCCTCCTCAACCAACGGCGGTGACGATCGGCTCGAAGGCGAGTGACCGGCGCCGGCCCTCCTCAACCGCCGGGCGATGTGGGCGAGGCGTCGCGAGACAGGCATCGCGGCCCTCCGCAAGCACCGGGCCTGTGGTCAGGGCACCCCTGGATAGGCTGAACCCCGACGACCGAGACTCCCGAGAGGTGCCCATGGCCGGCGGACTGTTCGCGCTGCTCGACGACGTGGCCGCGCTCGCCAAGCTCGCCGCGGCGTCGGTGGACGACGTGGGAGCGGCGGCGGGTCGCGCCAGCGCCAAGGCGGCGGGGGTCGTGGTCGACGACACGGCGGTGACGCCGCAGTACCTCGAAGGCTCGGCGGCGGCGCGGGAGCTCCCGATCATCAAGCAGATCACGATCGGCTCGCTGCGAAACAAGCTGGTCTTCATCCTGCCGATCGCGCTGCTGCTGAGTCAGTTCTGGCCCCAGGGCCTGCCGATGCTGTTGATCGTCGGCGGAACCTACCTCGCGTATGAGGGCGCCGAGAAGGTGTGGGAGCGGATCGCCGGGCACCACCTGGAGGAGCCGTCGGCCGAGCTGGAGGGGCAGGGCGAGTTCACGGCAGAGCACGAGAAGCGCACCATCGCCGGCGCCATCCGCACCGACTTCATCCTCTCCGCCGAGATCATGGTGATCGCGCTCAACGAGGTGGTCGACTCCCAACCCGACGCGGGTTTCCTGATGCGCGCCTCGATCCTGGCTGTCGTCGCCGTCCTCATCACCGTGCTGGTGTACGGCGTGGTGGCGCTGATCGTGAAGATGGACGACATCGGCCTGCGCCTGGCCATGCGCGACTCCGAGCGCTCGCAGAAGGTCGGGCGCGGACTGGTGGCGGCGATGCCCCGGCTGCTCGCCGCGATCTCCG